>NHDJ01000039.1 GCA_002167265.1 Verrucomicrobia bacterium TMED56
CCACAGAAAGAGAGGCGCTTATTGGTGTAAGCATGACTGGCATTGCTTCGGGCAAAGTGCTTGGCTTAGACACAACTGAGGCTGCACAAGTTGTAAAGATGGAATCCGGTTCTTCAACTTTTGAAACCTTGGGCTGGCTCTTACTTCGCCATCTGGAATCAAATACGGAGGTAAAAAAAGTTTTTCAAAAAGGTAATCAGTAAGGACTAGAGTCACCGGCTTAATTTAGAAATTTATTTGTCCTAAAATAAATGCTTTTTGATATTTAGATTATAGTTTATATATCAAATCATGCCGACNAAGATTGATCCAAAATACAATGTGCCAGGTCTAGACCGGGCACTTACAATTATCGAGTTGCTCAACAGAAATCCTCCCGGGTTATCGGTCAATGAAATCTCACACTTACTGAAATACCCTCTTAANAGTGTNTACCGNATCATGACTACTTTAGAACGGAGACAATATGTACGAAAACAGTCCGGAGAATCGGTCTATGTGCTTTCCGATAAATTCCTAACCCTGGCCACACCCGTAGCTGGAGAGCCTGCTTTTATCGAGACCGCGATGCCTCACATGAGAGATCTTCGTGATAGCACCCTTGAGTCAGTCTTTGCGGGGGTGCTTGTGGGAAATGAGGGGGTGGTGCTTGAACAATGCGAGGGACTTCATCCATTNAGTTTCCGAATCTCTCCNGGTCTTCGTTTTCCACTTCATACCGCAGCACCTGGTAAACTCTTTCTAGCCCATATCGAACCCAGAAAAAGAGATAAGATAATGGACAGCCTGAAATTAGAACCATTCACTCCTCATACGATTACCTCGAAAGAAATCCTGGAAAAAGAAGTCATGCAAGCTGCCCAGAATGGATATGCAGTCGATTATGAAGAGGAATTTAAGGGACAAGTCTGTGTTGGNTCACCGGTACTCGGAAAGAATGCTAAATTGATCGGTTCGGTCTGGGTAGTAGCTCCGACCAGCCGGTTGCTAAAAAAAGATATTCCAGAGATTGCAGAAAAAATTATCCAATCAGCAGAAAAAATTTCACAGGCTCTTGGTAATCAATTCCGCAAGGTTGCTTAGCTTGTAAAACTTTAGCTTTAGACTAGAAATATTGATGGAATGAACNCTTTTTTCACTTTTTTTCATTTATTGGTTTGCATCTCTTTGACCTGGGTCGGAACAGNCACAGCTTACGCGGACATTGCTTACTGGAAAAGTGAGATAAAGCCTCTCCTTGAACAAAATTGTTGGAAGTGTCACGGTGCCGACAAAGTACGGGCAGAACTGGTTCTCACTACGAGAGAAGGCGTACTCAAAGGGGGAGAGGTTGGACCGGCTGTGGATTTGGATAATCCCTCTGCTTCTTTGATGCTGCAAATGGTATCTTANAAAGATGAAGATCACCAGATGCCCCCGATTGGAAAATTGTCCCAGGAAAAAATTGATGCTTTGGCTAAGTGGATTGAAATGGGACTCCCCTTTCCCAAGGAAGACGAGATTGTACCCAAAAATGTCCACAGCCATGCCAGTACCACCGAAGTTAATGAAGTAACAAAATCTCACTGGGCATACAAGAAACCAGCCGCTGATATTCCAAATTTACCTACACATACGAATCCGATCGATCGATTCATCCATGCTAAACTTGCCGAACAAAACCTGCCTGCCAATCCACCTGCTGAAGACCATACCTTAATCAGGAGAATGTATTATGATTTGATCGGACTTCCCCCCACTCCTGAGGAAGTGGATGCCTATGTTTCCAACCAAGAACCAACGAAATTTACCCAACTGGTTGACCAGCTACTCTCCTCCCCCCATTATGGAGAGAAATGGGGCAGGCATTGGCTTGATCTTGTTCGTTATGCCGAAACCAATGGATATGAAAGAGACGGGAATAAGCCGCAAGCATGGCGATACCGGGACTATGTAATCAATGCGTTTAATCAAAACACCCCCTATGACCAGTTTATTTTGGAACAACTTGCCGGGGACGAAATTGAAAACCCAAGTGCCGCAGCAATCACCGCGACCGGATTTCACCGACTGGGAATTTGGGACGATGAACCGGCCGACCGGGTGCTCGCCCGCTATGATTACCTCGATGATATTGTACGCACCACCACGGAAGTATTTCTCGGTATGACCGTTGGCTGTGCCAGATGCCATGACCATAAAATTGATCCGATCCCAACCAAAGACTATTATTCCATGCTGTCCTTTTTTGCCAACATTACACCTCATGGTAAACGGGAAGCAAATATAGTGGAGGTCAAGGATTCCATTGGAAATATCACTTACCGGAATGAAATTGAGGTATGGAACAGACAAAGGAATCATTTACAGAAGCAAATTGTTGATTTTGAAGAGAAATTCCTCGCCAAATACGATAATGATGAATCCGTACTTAAAACAGAAAAAATACGATCCAAGCCAGTCATTCTACTACAAAATGCATCCGGTAAAGGTAGCCAATGGAGTTATTTGGAAAGACTCCCTCCTTCTGATTGGATTGAGGTTGGGTTTGATGATAAGGATTGGAAAAGTGGCATGGGCGGTTTTGGGACTAAGCAAACTCCGGGTTCCCAGGTTCGCACCGTTTGGAATAGCAAAAATATATGGATGAGAACCACCTTCCGGCTGGCAGCCATTCCTAAAACCTTACGGATGACCCTTCATCATGATGAGGATGTGGAGGTATACCTGAACGGTAAACTCGTTTTTCAAAATACTGGTCATGTGTCTAAGTACCAAACGCATGACATTACCCGTGAAAGTGCAGATGTACTTCAAACGGGCAAAAATGTGATCGCTGTACACTGTCGCCAAACCGTGGGCGGACAATTCATCGACCTTGGGCTCGAATGTTTTGAAGAAGCAGTTGATCTTGTCGGATTGATTCGCAAACACGCCACCAAGTTGATGGGAGATGGACCACATAAGCAATATAAAGCAAGAATTCGAGACCTTGAAAGGCACCTACCCACAAAACCAAAATCTGATTACTATAAAGTACTTGCGGTCGGAGAGCATGGGGAGCGGGTAACGAAAGTCCTTCGCCGGGGAAATCCTGCTCTCGAAGGGGAAGAAGTCTTCCCAGCTTTTCCGGCAGTGCTAAGTCCGCCAGATGCAGTGATTCAAAAACTTCCAAAATCATCCGGTAGAAGAACCGCCTTGGCCAAGTGGATTGGATCCAAAGATAATCCGATATCTGCCCGGGTGATGATGAATCGAATTTGGCAGTATCATTTTGGCAGGGGGATTGTTCGCTCATCGAGTGATTTCGGATATCAGGGTGACATTCCAACTCATCCAAGATTGCTTGACTGGTTGGCTATTCAATTCATGGAATCCGGGTGGGATATTAAAGCGATGCACAGATTAATCATGAGCTCCGATGCTTATAAAAGATCATCGAAACCCAACGACCTTGCCCTCGCACAGGACCCATTAAATCAATCGTTTTGGCGTTATGACATGAGGAGATTGACCTCGGAGGAAGTGAGGGACTCCGTCTTGAACGCCTGCGGTACCATCAACCTGGAAATGGGAGGTCAAAGCGTAACGCCTCCGGTGCCGGACATTGTGCTTGCAGGTTCCTCGGTGAAAGGAAAAGGTTGGGGGCCCTGCACTCCCGAACAAGCCAATCGTAGGAGCGTATATGTTAAGGTCATGCGTTCTATGCAAATGCCTTTGCTCATAAACCATGATATGGCAGATACCGACTCCACCTGCCCGGTCCGGTTTAACACTACGGTTCCCACACAGGCTCTGAATATGCTGAATGGTAAATTTATGAATGACTCAGCCAAGTCATTCGCGAACCGGCTGCGAACAGAGGCAGGAAAGGAACCGAACAAGCAAGTTGAACACGCGTTAAAACTTGTTTTTTCCCGCAGTCCCCAAAAAGATGAAATTAATGCGGGTGTGGAGATGATGAAAAACATGAAGAATAAATTTAGTCTTTCGGAAGAGGAAGCCCTGGATCGCTTCGCCCTGTTAGCATTAAACCTGAATGAATTTGTTTACCTCGATTAATTATGAACGAAAAACCAGAAAACACCTTTTGTAACCGTACCCACCGAAGAGAATTCCTAAAGGATATTGGAGGAGGGTTTGCCTCGCTCGGACTTACTGGGATGCTTGCCCAGGACGGATTCTTTGCCAACAAGGCAATGGCGGGGAGTGCATCATCCTATGTGAATCCCCTTGCTCCGAAAAACTCCGCTTTTCCAGGAAAAGCGAAGTCGGTCATTTTCCTTTTCATGTATGGTGGACCCAGTCAGGTGGATACTTTTGACTACAAACCCAATCTCTACCCATTGGATGGAAAAACAATCCAAGTTAAAACATTTGGTCGCGGTGGAAAAAGAAATGAAAGCCGGGTGGTGGGTCCAAAGTGGAAATTCAAACCTTATGGAGACTGCGGAAAATATGTATCCGATCTTTTTCCTCATGTCGGATCCTGTGTGGACGATATTGCTTTTTTACATTCCATGAAAGCCGAGTCTCCGATTCATGGNTCCGCCATGCTGATGATGAATGCAGGNAACCTTCTTTCNGGNCACCCNTCNNTNGGTTCCTGGGTAAANTACGGACTGGGCAGNGTGAATGAAAACCTGCCAGGNTATGTNGTGATGCTNGANAANACNGGNGGNCCGATNAGNGGAGCNAAGAANTGGTCCAGTGGATACATGCCGGCAAGCTATCAGGGAACCGTATTGCGTTCACAAGGATCTCCNATCCTTGACCTAGAGAACTCACATGGAATACCCCGTGCTCAACAGCGTACCATGCTTGACCACNTGCGTACGATGAATGAAGGCCATCTTTCCGAACGATACGACAACACAAATTTAGCCGCACGGGTGGCATCGTACGAGCTTGCTTATAAAATGCAGGCTTCAGCCCCAGAGGCAGTTGATGTGGACAAAGAGCCCGGCCACATTAAAGACCTATACGGTATGGACGGATCCAACACTGAGGACTTTGGGCGCAAGTGCTTACTTGCNCGCAGACTGGTTGAGCGCGGGGTGCGGTTCATTCAGATTTATTCCGGTGGACATCACAATGACAACAATTGGGATGCCCATGGCGACTTGGTCAAAAACCATTCTTACCATGCCGGAAATACTGACAAACCGATCGCCGGTTTACTCAAGGACTTAAAACAACGCGGACTGCTCGAAGAAACCCTNGTAGTATGGGGCGGTGAATTTGGTCGCCAACCCACAGCTGAATATAGAGAAGGAACCGGGCGTGATCACAACTCCTGGGGATTCACCATGTGGATGGCAGGTGGGGGCATTAAGGGTGGCGTAAGTGTAGGAGAAACTGATGAGCTCGGNAGCCAAGCCGTAACCGACCGTTTTCATGTCCGCAGGTTGCATGCAACGATTTTAAATCAGCTTGGTCTGGATCCCAATAACCTTTCTTACTTCCATGGTGGGCTCGATAAAAGTCTGGTGGGCGTGGAGGGTGCCGACCCCATCCATCAGGTAATTGCCTAGAGTAGACCTTGCACAGCACCAAGAGGTAATACCTCGTTGCTAAGCGAGTAGACTCAAGGTATGAAGAAATCAGTGGCTTCATTAAATAAACCTCTTCTGCTCGACATACCTTTTGAACAATGGGCATGGGATGAGGTACCCAAGTATCGAAAAGAGCAGGTAAGAAAATGGGTATTTGAAAAAGGTTTTTTAGACTGGGAAAAAATGTCAAACCTCCCCAAACCCCTGAAGTCCGATTTATCCGAACAGGTGGATTTATCTCCAATGGAGCCAGTAAAAGTTCAGGGTTCGAGCGATACCACCCAAAAGATTCTTTGGAAATTAAGAGATGGGCAATTCATTGAAAGTGTATTAATCCGGGCAACAGAGGGCACAAAAGGGGTTCGAGCATCGAGGTTAACCTTATGCGTATCAACTCAGGTAGGCTGTGCATTGGGATGTAAATTTTGTGCAAGTGGTCTGGACGGACTGAAAAGGAATCTGTCTACAGGCGAGATAGTAGGACAGATTCTTTTGGCGAAAAGTGCAGCAGGACGCAGAATTGATAATCTAGTATTCATGGGAATGGGCGAACCACTGGCAAACCTACCTGCGGTCATTCCAGCTTTAAATACAATTCTATCTCCTGAGGGTTTAGGAATTGGTGCAAGGCATATTACGCTTTCGACAAGTGGACTGGTCCCCAAGATTTTAGAATTAGCGAACTATCCAGCTCAAATCAGATTGGCAATTTCCTTGCACGGGGGAGATGATGAAACACGAAAAAAGATCATGCCAATCAATGACCGTTATCCGCTGGAAGAACTTTTTCGAGCCTGTGAACATTTTATCGAACAAAGAAAAAAAATGATTACCTTGGAATATATACTCATTCAAGGTGTAAATGATGACCTGAAACAGGCTGAACTTCTAGCGGAGCATGCTTTTCGGTTGAATGCAAAAGTTAATCTTATTCCATACAATCGGGTGGAGGGTCTGAATTGGCAGAGACCAGAGCAGGAACAAATCCATGCTTTTCACAAAACTGTACAAGCAGGAAGAGCTCCACGNGTAACTTTGCGAATGGAAAAGGGTCANGACATCGACGCGGCNTGTGGACAACTGCGACTCAAAGAGTCGTTCAGTTCAAAAGCAGACAAGTAAACTGATCTATTTTCCTCTTTTGAATAAAGAGCGAAATCCTTGAGTATCTTTTTTGCCATCTGACTGTTGCCCGGAGCCAGATTGCAGCTTTTCGCTTATTGCTTCAGCCTCATCCTTGGTAACCCACATATGGATATGTGACTTTTCTACCGTAAGTACATAATTCCGATTTAAAGAAAATCCATAGGTCTTAAACATTAGCTGATTATTCTCATTTAGCTTTTGCTGCAAAGCTGTAAATTGAGAATTTAATTCTGCTTTTTCGCTTTTATCTTTAGTAATTTCCATCTTACTAAGGATTCTTGCCGCAAGTGCCCGCTGCTGTTGCACGAGTTGCACATTCTTTTGAAACTCTTTATTGGCATCAATTGTATTCAAGGTAGCCACTTTAACCAAAACCAAATCCTCATTTGCCTTTTCTGCAGATTCATCCGCAAACAAGGATTGTAAACACATCACCCAGGAAATTGAAATCGTGAAAATAATTTTTATGTTCATCCAATTTTTATATGGAATATTTATTTTTCAGGCAAATGCATAAACGACTGCCTAAAGAATTCGTAAAGTCATATTTTTTATCTCTGCAGTAGTAGCAAAAGTACAGAGGCCCAGTGGAATGGACATTTCAATTTCTCCAGGCCGCATAGCTACCTTTCGTCCTACAACTTCACAATCTATGACTGATTTTTCGTCAATCCAGACTGTAAATTCTTCATCAGTAACTCTGAGTTTAATATCATACCATTGATTATCTTCAAAAACATAGGCATCTCCTGTTTCATTTTCCGAAGCGTCAAAATCATCTAAACTAGAAATTCCAATAAGGGAACCACCCCATCCACCCAGAATCAGGGTAGCATGTGATTCTTTAAATGGAAAAGTCAGTCCGCAAAAGAAATCACTTCCCAAGGTTCGCTTTGCTTGCAATGAAATTTCGTAATTAGATTTGGGCAAGGGGTCNCCTTTCCAATGGAGACCGGATAGTTCAGCTCCCATCTCGAGCACTAAATTACCTTTTTCATTAATAAAAATTTCTCCTTTACCTGCAAAATCAGTCCTTTCCCACTGGTCTAGACTTTTACCATTAAAAAGGATTATTTCTGAATCATCCAATGTCGGGGAATTATTCAGTTTTATAACTTGGCAACTTGAAAAAAGTAAGTNGGCAAAAGTAACATAAATTAGATTAATTATAGGTGTTGTATATTTCATTTGAGTATTTTCATATCGTTCAAGGTAGTTTCGATTTCTGCAATAATTTTTTTTTGCTCCTGATCAATATTNACCACAAAACCATTTTCCTGAGAATCTAAAATTTCCAGGGTACTTAATTGATCATCAAGTAAAGATGGGCTGAAAAAATGATCCTTCCTGCCATCCAATCTACTTTTTAAAACTTCACGCGAACCATCCAAATGTATGAAGATTGTTTTATGATTATGATCACGAAGGATGGCCCGGTAGGATCTTTTAAGTGCCGANCAGGCTACAATCNTAGGTTTAGTGGAATTAGTAAGGATTTGATTTAATGACTTTAACCANAGGTATCTATCATGATCATTAAGAGGTATGCCATTTGCCATTTTCTGTTTGTTTTGAACAGAATGAAAGTCATCTCCTTCAACGAAATTCAACTTGAGGTGTATCGCTAGTTTTTCGCCAATTAGAGATTTTCCGCAACCGGATACACCCATAACAACAAAGACTGTGCCCACTTGATTGTTTTGAAAGTATACTTACTTTGGTTTTTCAATTACCTCAACCTCATAACCCTCTGGAGCATCGACGAAAGCAAAAGTTGAGCCTGATGAGCTCAGGGTAGGTCCGTCACTAAATTCGTATTCTAGACCCTTAATATGGTCAGCAAATTTATTCATGTCATCAACTTCAAATGCAAGATGCATCAAATCTTCCTGGACCTCAACGGGTCCAGAACCCGGGAAATAAGTGAGCTCAATTTCTTCATCGCTATTTGGGACAGCTAAAAAAACTAATTTAGAACCTCTGGGAGATTCATGCCTACGGGAGACTTCCAAACCAAAAACTGTTTGATAGAATTTAACTGTTTCTTCAAGGTTACTTACCCGCATTCGAGTGTGAAGAAATTTACTGACAATATTACCCATCAGATCTTAAGTTTTTATTGAAAAGAAAAGGTTACTTTATTTACTCCCGCAGAAGAGCATGCATTAAGAACGCTTACCGAGGCTTGATGTTCTGCGATTCCCGAGGATTCAATTTCCACTTTTAATTCAGCTTCCTCCTTAGATTTAGCCCCACTGCTTATAAGCTGATCCCTCATCCCTTTCTGTGTTTTTAAGTTTGCTACCAAATCAGGCATTAGTAAGTCATACCCATCTTCAATTTCAGAACCGTTCAAATAAACTTCGCCTTCATCACCAATCCGAACTTTCAGCATATCCATTGGAGTAACATCGCTACTCTGAGGCTTTCCAGGTAATTGAATGGAAAGTTCTGACTCAGGCTGCTTNAGCATGGTGGTAACCATAAAATAAATAAGCAGTAGGAAAGTTACATCGATCATTGGAGTTAAATCAACTTCATCAACTTCTCCCAAAATATTTTTTAAAACATTCATGCTTTACAGATGACTCACACTAACCAGCAGTCTGCCAGGTTCCAAAAATTATGTCAGCTTGGCCAGCATTTCCAATTTCCTTCATAGCATCCTGCACAACAGCATGAGTCACTTTTGGATGTACTCTTAGAAAAACCTTCCATTCAGGATTTTTTTTCACACACCATCCAATTTGAGACATTTCAATTAAAGCCTCACCCCAGTAAATTTTTTGACCCTCTGGAGTTTCATCGATCGAGATAATTGTCCTCGAAGGCGGAGCTTCCTCTACTTTCGAATTACCGGCAACCGCTAATGCTGATAGCTCAATATATTGTTCAGACATCCTTTGCGCCACCACCATAAAAAAAACAATTAGCAGAAACACCACATCAATCATAGGGGTGAGATCTGGACTGTCGTTAGTCTCTGGTGGCTGAAATCCCTTCATGGCGAATTGTCGCTGCCTGCAATTAAAGGAAAAGGATTATTGAGCAGGAGGAGGGATCTCAGCTGCAGGAGGTAGATTGGGATCTTGCTGGTCTTCCTCATAATATTCCTCACCTCCTTCTTCAGAATCAAAACCTCCTCTAGCAGCACGGACCAGTGTAAAAACCATTTCACCTGCCACTTGGTTGACTGAGGCAACAATGTTACCAAACTTAGTTTTGTAGAGAAAGTAAGCAATAAGAGTTGGAATCGCAACCACCAAGCCAGCAGCAGTGGTCCATAACGCACTACCAATGTTACCGGCCATTTGCTTACTTGATTCGCCACCCATTCCAGATTCAGTAAGAACATTAAATGCACCGATCATACCAGTCACAGTTCCAAGCAGGCCAATCATTGGTGCAATAGAGCCGATTGTATTCAGCAGATTAATCCAAGTGAAGGGTTTGGATAATTCAAGACCAGATGCTTCTTCCAGACCTTTTTCAATCGATTCGATATCAAGCTCGTCATCTTGGATTCTCTCCAAACCTCCTTTGAGCACTCCGGTGACCGGTAATTTGTATTGGTCACATAATGCTTTGGCTCCTTCAATATTTAAGCTCTGCAATTCCTGCATTATAGGTTGCACAACATCGTCTTTAATGAAGGCTTTCCTCCGAATGGCCAAACCGTTGTAGATAATAAGTGCAAATCCTCCAACTACCATTATTGAAAACGGGGCAATGAAAATGCCCAATGAATCAACCAATTGATCTCCAAAACTTTTAGTTTGAGCCTGGGCAACTGAAACCAGGAGATCTGGACATAGCATTGAAAAAATAAGGGTCAGTAAGAAAAAGATTCGAGCGTTTCCGTTTTTCATAGATTTTTATTTGTGATTGTAAGAAAGTCTTAAAATGTCAGTTTGGTCAATAGCAGGATTTGAAGCTAAGCTGGCGGTGGGAGGTTGGCCAGTTTTTCCTGACTAAGCTTTTCCCATTTTGTGGATTTGTAGAAGATGAGTATTTGCTTATAAACATTCCGGGCAGCGTCATGTAGCTCAAGGTTTTCATAGGCTTCTCCAGCCATGATCAAGGATTCTGGTAACCACTCAAGGCCCACTCTCGCATTTACAATTCCTTCGGTTACTTCAAGAACGGATTGACGGTAGTAATCAGATGATTTGTCGGTATCGCCTGCAGCTTCATACTGGCGTGCATATTGCACTCGTACGAGTGATCGAATAAGCTTGTAGAGAGAGTATTCATTGGACTGCCGGTCTGGTGGAGATTCATCGATTTTCTTTAAAGATTGCAAAGCAGTATTGAACATCTTTCCGGCAGCGGTTGCATACTTTTTATCGCGAGCAGCGAATTTGATATAAGTTTCATAGTTCTTAATGTAACAATAGATAGGCCATAGTTTAAGAACAGTCTTGTAAGGGCTGTCCAAAGACTTAGCAACAATAGGGCCCAACCTCGCGTATTCTGAGATAGCTTCGTTGTAGAGACCCTGATCACGAAGGGAGTTGGCCAATCTCAAATAAGACGCATGATCAGCACTGTCATCTCTAATTTGTACTCTTTGCAATAAGGCTCTAGCTGTCTTAGCTGATTTGGGATTTTGGGCAATTAATTTGCCGGCCAAATCTAATGAAGCTTCAGAAAATTCCCGATACCCGTATTCGTCGAGTTTAGCAAGGTTCAATCGGGCTAGAACATAAAAGGCTTCGTTATACTGCTCCATTCCGATTAATGCCTTAACAAAATTCAAGCAATCATCATGGACTGAAAAGAATTCGAAGGGTATGTCCAAATATCTTAAAAGCTTGTAAATTACAGGGCGGACTGCTTGTAAAAGTTTTGGGTCATCGTACTGCTCATTGGCTAGCTGATTAATCGCTACCCTCTCCTTGCTAGGCCACTCATAAAGAAATCTTCTAATATTTTGTCTTTTCAGGCCCCTGAGCTCAAGTTCCATTCGGGCTTGACCTTGTTTTGCATAAATAATCCCCTTGGTCGAATCAACTCCCAGCAAACTAATGGGTTGTGGCTTAAGTCCGTAATAAATTTTTACCGGTAATTCGCCTGCATGGACTTTAAAATAATCTTGATTCTGTTGCCCAAAAACACTTGTTGCAACAAGCAAGAGGAGTGTTAAAGGGTAAAGACGGTAATTTTTCATTTTAGAAACTTTCTCTGCCAATCCGCATACTGTTTTTCGATCATCGAGACTTGTCCACCTTGTCCACCTTTTTCGTAACATCCAATTGCCTGTTCGTAGGACTTAGGTGCCCACTTCAAAGCACTTGGAAAGTTTAATGTGGTTTCGAGATACAAAAAAGCTGCACCAGCATGGTCTTTTTGATTTTTTCTGCATTCTCCCATCATAAATGATGATTCCGCACGTTTGTCCAAGGTTGCTTCCGTATTTCCTCGTATTTCCTCAAAGGAAGAAATTGCTTTCTCCCAAGCTGTTGGATCTTTCGTAGATTTGGCTACTTCAAAAAAAGAATAACCTCTTCTCATACGAGCATCATCAGAGTTAACATGCCAGGAAGAATTTGTTAATGCGGCATCAAAATACAGAGCAGCAGACTGATAATCTCTTTCTTTTTCCTTTGCCTGTCCTAAGAGATAATTAGCATCAAAAAGAAACTCTCCACCAGATTCTCCATAAACATCCACTAATTGTTCCATAGCCGCAACTGCATCGTCCAATGAATTCTGAGCAATCATCTTTTCTGCCATCCAGACAAGAACACCAGGGCTAGCGTCCGCAAAGTCACTGATTTGTGGATTGTATGTACCAGCAACTCTTGAACCGACCGCATCCAATGCGGCACGCATTCTTAACTCTAGAGTTTTTTGATCTGAATCGGTCGCCTGCTGTAGAAGTTTTGCAAATGCATTAGCTGGAGAATTTTCACTGGGAAAATTATTTTGATAATCGATGTATTTTGCTAAATATCCCTTGAATTTTGCAGCATGATCTGGATTAACAAAAATTGCACCCTTTAGTCGGGCAACCTCACTGTATATTTTAGGATCCATGCCTTCGAAATTAGCATTTAGGAAAGGAAGGAGCTTTCTTCTGTCCTTAACAATTTCTTCAACTGTGCCATCGTGAGTTTCTGTTATTCCCTTACGATTTGTATATGCAAAGGAAACAGGTTCATCGGGTGTTTGTAGCTTTTTCAGTAAATTTAAAGTTGATCCGTAAAGCTTTTCATATTCCAGGTACTTTTTCGTGTACTGCTTGAGGATTTCATCAACCCCCACACTTTTAGGGTCATTACCAAGTTGCTCTATATTTTTGTAATACATTTCGAGCATCTCTGACGGTCGCCCCTGTTTCTCGCATGCAAAACCGACTTTTTCAGTTGCTTGAGAAATTCTTGCACCTTTCGTATCAGCATACTGAGAATTGTATTCTCTGTAAAGATTCTCGATATCGAGGTAGGATTCAAATGTGGCAAGGTCGAAAAGCTCCCCGAAGTCGAGTTGATTATCCCCGTTTAAATCATATTCTTCAAACTCTTTAGATGCATTGATTTCTGCACTTGTAAATTCATTTTTTTGGAGGCTGTCATCTTTATTCTTATCAAATGTGTAATAAAAGTTTACCAAACCTTCAGGATTTTCGGCAACCCTTTCCAGCAGTCCGCCCTCATTGAAAGTAGCATCTGAGATAAGTCCGATATTATCAGATTTAATTCGGACCATTTTGTAATTTTTGCGGGCATTGGCGATTTGCTCGAAAGAAGGTTGTTCGTCTGGACTAACTTCACTAATCGAAAGATCTCCAAGACTTAAATAAACTTCCGCTACCAGTTTATCATCTGGAAAATCCAACGCGAACTGTTCAAATAATCGAATTGCATTCTTATTGTCTTCTGAACCTTGAAACGCAACAGCCAAGCGGAATGTAGCGTCTTTGGCATACTCCTCGTCTGGATAAAAACGTGCAATTCCGCCATTCTGCCATTTATCGTTAATACTTTCCTTGCCTAAGGAAATAACTTTTCCACCACCCGTTCGGTCGGTAATTTTCCAAGATACTCCATCATTCCACATCGAAAAGCCCTCTTGATTTTCATAAACTGCTTTGCCATTTTTTTCTTCACCAGTTGGCAAATAAACTCCATTTGGGCTGGGTACTGCTTTGGGCTTCTCTGGAGTTGCAATTTCATCTTGTTTTACCGGAGGAGGCGTATTCTCAGCAGGCGTTGATGGCGGCATCCCATCGCCTCCTACATTGCTATCCTGCTTATTTTCAGACTGCCCGCCTTGCTCTTCCTCCCCACCGCAAGCAGAAAGGAACAATACAAGAATAACTGAAAAGATTGAAAAACTTAATGCCACAAAATTTTGCAATTTCACTTTTCTTCCTCCCCGGTTTCGTCATCAGCATATGTTTTGAGTCCTCCGTCATCCAATGGCAATCCCTGCACATTAACACCGACTACTGCACTTAGCATGGGTTTCGCCTCATCAAATCTACCAGTTGCCAAAAGAGCCAGGCCACTCATATAATGGGCTGTTGCCATACCGGGACTTTTTTTGAAGTCTTCTCTGTTAACAAAGCCTTTTGCAGGGTTCATCTGTCCGTTTTCATAACCAGCAAACTTCTCCAATAAATCATCGTATCTGCGTGTGCCGAAATAAACTGCTCCCATCATGTTAACAAAATCTCGAGCATATTTGTGATCAGGCATAACATTTAAAAAGTCGTCACAAAGAAGAAAAAATCTCTGGTAATATTGCCCCGATTGTTCTTTTGCTTTGGAGGCACGATCTTTGTCCAGTGTAGAAACCGCCGTTTGTAAACTAGCCGCCACTTTTCGTAAGTTGTCAGCTTGTTCTCTGTATGCATTGCACATTATAAAAGTAACATCTGCCCGAAATTTTTTCCATGATTTGTTTTTCAAGTATAACTCACCCAACTCAATAGATTTTTCACGAAATTTAACCGTGTTGGCTGAAGCGAAGGCTGCATAAAGAAAATTTTCGACCATATCATGCTCTGGAAAATCATTATACAACCAGTAAAAGCCCCAAAATGACTCCCAGTCTCTTTGGGTGATTTGAAAGTTGTCTGCTTTACGCCAGCGTAAGGTAGTTGTGAAAGAGGGAGTACCTTCTGCCAATTTAAGGTGACTTTTTGCACTGGTTTGCTTCATCGCTAAGTCATTGATTTTCTCATTCAATATATCCAGTCGTCTTTTTGGAAGAGCTTGCCCTCGAAGCTTTACAAATTGTTCAAGCCTAGAAAGTTCAGTTTGTAATCTCTTTTGCCGTTCCGTGTAGTAGGTTACAATTTCCTCGGTGGTCATGGTCAATGCGTAAAACAAGGAAGCCTCGACATGTCTTTCAGCCACTTTAAGCTGTTCTGCTCCTTGCATCAAATTAACATTCAATCGCAAGTCATAACGAGCAGGCGTGTCACCGGAAAGACGAGGTAAATATGGAAAGACTTCGTCAATTCGCTTGTTCTGCACAAACATCTCAGTGAGGCAGGAAACAGCGTAGGCTGCCCTGTCCTCATCCTTTGCGGCATCTGCATATTTCAGGAGATCACGAAAAGCAGGTTCTCCTTTTGTCCAATCCTGTTCGATATGATAGCATTGGGCCCGGCCATAATATAGATTGAGCAATTCACTTCGCTTCGGTATTTGTTTGCGATAAGGCTTTTGTGGATCCAGTAATGTTTCAATAACTCGTGCAGCTTCCGGCCATTCCTGCAATGATCGAAGACAATCCGTTCTTTTTTGCATGGCCATAACTGCCTTGGAGTCGTTTGGAAACTTTTCCGCGAAAAAACCAAATGCTTTTGCTGCTTTAACGATAAATTCCTTATTCCCGGATTTAGCAAAGCTTTGTAAATATCCCACTCCCCTGACAAATCCAAATTGTTGAAGGATTTTTTCCACAGCTGGGTCTTTCTCATCCTCAAAACGAACTTCTAGCTCATCAAGAAAAGGGGACGCACCTGCAAAGTCTCCTTTCCCAATCATTGTCTGAGCAAGCTCAATAACTTGTCGCAAGGGCATATCAGCAGCATTCTGCCCCCATGCCGAAAAACAAAATGAAAGGGCAGTTAGGGTGCAGAGAAGAAACTTTTTAGGGCAACGCATAAATTGGTAGGGTGANAATTTATTAAAGATAACTCCAAAAATCNCGCAAGACTTTTTTAGAATTAATATTTTCGTATTAAAATACAATTAAAAGACNCAACAAGGACATTTCAAAACCCAATGATCTTGGCCAACCTTTTCCCAGGTAATTTCTTCTTCCACGCTTTTTTTATATTTTGAAGCAGAAACCCGGTGCCCATAAGCACACCCGGGCGGCGGGTCAATCGGTGAAGGAATATCGCCCGGAATAATAATCTTTTTTCTTTTTACTAATGGATCAGGTACGGGAATGGCGGACAGAAGTGCTTTGGTGTAAGCGTGNATCGGGTGTGAGTAAATCTCAGTAGCTGAACCCATTTCCACAATTTTCCCAAGATACATAACTGCTATGATATCAGAAACATGTTTTACNACCGCAAGGTCGTGAGAAATAAGGAGGTAAGAAAGACCGAGATCNTGCTGTAATGACATTAAAAGATTTAAAATTTGACTNTGAACCGATACATCAAGTGCTGAAACGGGCTCATCCAAAACTAGTAATTCTGGCTTCAATGCCAGAGCTCGAGCTATTCCAATCCTCTGCCTTTGTCCTCCTGAAAACTCAAAAGGATATCTCTGGACAGAGTTAGATGGCAACCCAACTTGTTCAAGCAATTGTTTAACTTTTTGTGACCTTTTCTCAGCTAGACCAATCTTATGAATTTCCAAAGGTTCCTGAATAATGTCTCCCACTGTCATTCTTGTATTAAGCGATTCAGCTGGGTCCTGAAATACCATTTGAACAGACTTTCTGAAAGAATCCAATCGATCCAATTTATCAAGCGTTTGCTTTTTGTATCTGATCGTCCCACTTGTGGGCTGAATCAATTGTACGATCGATTTAGCCAAGGTTGATTTCCCGCAACCTGACTCTCCAACCAGACCGAAAGTCTTTCCCCTCTCGATATAAAAGCTTACNCCGTCGACGGCCTTGCAGGCACCTATTGCTTTCCTGAANACTCCCCCGCGAACCGGAAAATGTACGCAAAGGTTTTCAAGAGAAAGTAATTTTTCAGGTGAACTCATANCTTTGCACAAATGGGGCAACCTTCNACCCAGTGACCTTNGGAAACTTCCTTCATTTCGGGCCTTCGGGAAAGTAGTTCTTCCGTGTGCTCTTCCCCGCTTCTTGGTCCAAATCTGCAACCCTCATTTAAATCAAATAAACTCGGAACAATCCCGTCTATTGTTTTAAGTTTAGTTTTAGGTTCGCCGTTTATTCTGGGAATAGATGATAGTAAATCCTGCGTATATGCATGACTGGGATTGGCAAAGATTTTTGTGGTACTGCCTTTTTCAACGACTCTTCCTGCATACATCACACAAACCATATCACAAGTCTCTGCAATGACCCCTAAATCATGCGTAATCAGGAGGATTGAAGCTCCTGAATTTTTCTGCGAGTTTTCAAGCAATTCAAGAATCTGTGCCTGAACNGTGACATCCANTGCAGTTGTAGGCTCGTCTGCAATGATCAGTTTTGGTTGGCATGCAAGCGCCATGGCAATGACCACTCTTTGCCTCATGCCCCCAGACAATTGGTGTGGATATTCGTGGGCACGGTTTTCAGGAGAGGGAATTCCCACAGAGTCAAGCATTTCAATAGAACTCAACCACGCTTGATGGTCTGAAATATCTTGATGGATCAGAAACACTTCACTTAATTGATTNCCAATTTTCTGAACTGGATTTAAGGCATTCATCGGTTCCTGAAAAATCATTCCGATATCATTACCACGAAATTTCCTTAATTCTTCAGAGGAAAGCGATAATAAATCATGAGATAGAAAATTTATTTCCCCAGAAGTAATCCTGCCAATGGGTTGCGGAAGAAGGTTCATGATCGAGTAGGCCGTAACACTTTTTCCACAGCCCGATTCTCCAACCAAGCCCATGGTTTCTCCCTTCCTTATATCAAAGCTAACCCTGTCAAGGGCCTCGACCTCGCCTTCATCTGAGTTAAAAGCGACTGAAAGATCTTTTACCTCAAGCAAAAGATCGTTTACTTGATCCTCCGGCATTTTACAAAAGCTGAAAGTTAGTCATCGAGATTTGTATTTATCATATACCCGAATGGTGGATGAATCAGAGGCGGCTGTGCCACCTTCCATAGCTTTCATAATTTTTGCCTTCTCGGATTCATCAATCCAAAAGACTTGGAATTCCTCATAGTCTCTAGTCTCCTTCGGTCCCCAATCTTCAGGAAACTTTACCCAGTTCCAATGACCGATTCGTAACCACGGCTTTTTCCAGGCGGGAACCCAAACCGCATGATCATGGATCATTTGACTCAACCGATGGGCCATTTCCGTGATTCTGTNCAGACTCTCCTCGTTTCTGTATTTGTTAATTAAGTGATCAATTTCCCGCACCGCAGTTTGAGTAAAATTATTGGTACTAACCTTAGTTGTTAGATCATCCTTTAGGGAGCCGTCTTCCTTGTATTTTGTGTCACCTTCTTCCTGATAGGCATTGTCTGAATGATAGGGTTCCCAAAATCTGGGGAAAAGCTCCACAAACGAATTAAATGCTGAAAAAACCACTTGATGATTTTTTTCGTTNGCTGCTTTCCATGCAGCTGTCGGTTCAAGCATTTTTAACTTAATCTCCAATCCGGCCTTTTTAGCCTGCTCCTTAAGCACAACCAATACATCTTCAAAATGTCTATATCCGGTAAGTATTTCTACCGACAATCGCTCCCCTTTTGAATTAACCAGGATTCCATCGTCGCCTCTTTTAGAATATCCTGCTTTTGCAAAATGTTTTACCGCTTTTTCAACTGAGAATCCCCTCGCCTTAAGCGAAGGATGGGAGCGTCCTCCATACCCATCAGCAACCGTGTTCATACGAACAAAATCTCCACGGAAAATCTTCGAAAGCACCATCTCAAAATTCATTGCATGATGAAACCCAACCCGTACATTCAATTCGTCAAAAGGGGGCTTCTGGGAGTTAATTCTCAACGCATAAGACGGTGGTGGTGTCTGATTAAAAAAAGTTACCTTTGAGAGGTATCCATTTTTCACTGTGGGATGATCATTAGGAAGTTTATCATACCAAAATTCCGTCTTCGCTAAGCCAAACATGTCAATCCCACCCTTAAGAAAAACTTCAAATGCTTTGTTATAATCTCGAATGACGCTGACCTTGATATTATCTGGATTAAACCGATGACGAAAGAATTTCTTCTCATCCGCCCACCAGTCTTTTTGCCTGACTAAAGTAACAGACTTTCCTTTATCCACATTTTCCGGCAATGCCACATAGGCACCGGTTGTTGGTTCTNGATTCCATTGATATTTAGAAAGGAACTCACCGTCCAATTCCTGATAGAAATGCTCAGGCTTTGCACGGATTGAAACACGCTCAACAATATCTGGTTTTGCTTTATAAAAAGTAACTGAAAAGGTTTGCTCATCATAAAGAATGACTTTCTCAAATTTATCCTTCCCGTAAAAATCATTATACCAAGGGGCTTGTATATGTTTACTCCTCATGAAGTAGAAAAAGAAGAAGAAATCTGAGACTTTCACTTTTTCTCCGTCACTGTATTTGGCGTGCGGATCCAACCTAAAAAAAACAGTTCTGCCATCACTCCCAACAGCCCAGGAGTTGGCCAGTGCAGGGAAATAACCATCAGAGTTGGGATGAGGGTGCACTAAACTTAATACATTATAGTCAAGTAAGTAACTCCGAAATGCTCCGTTGGCATCAGGCCCAATTGTTCTTAGGGTTCTCGGGAAGTCCCTCATAAAAACCTCCCACGTCCCGCCTTTCTTTGCCTTCGAGGAAGAAAACTCTTCTTCTTTGCTGCCATCTTCCCAGTTTAGACCATCAGGAATATTTGGGGGGGNGGAAATCACAAAGCAGTCCGGGTGTTTCAGATAAAAATCCAAAACATCCTCNGAACAATGTGCCAGTAACGGGTGAGGATTTCCTTGATCATCCATTAGACCTGATAACAACTCGGAATCATTATCGTCTCCCGAAGATTGAAATTCGANAGCAGGNAAAGCACCTCCCTTTTTCATTTGTTTGGCAAATTCGATAGCAAATTCTTTNCCAAACTCCCTAGCCAACTCGCGGGCAAATTCACGATCTATGTTATTGCTTAAGTTCTGTTTGTCTTGCTGAGTAGATGGCTCCACCCGTGGAGGTTTAAGCTTTGGGTTCTCGCAACTCAGGATTGCGAAGCTGGTAAAAAGTACCGAGAGGGTGATTAAGTATTTTGTTCTGCTCATATTATTTGTAAGTGGAGAATTTTTTGGGATCAAAAGCTTCACGCACGGCCTCACCAACAAAGGTAACTAAGGTAAGGGTTAGGACAAGTGCTGAAACTGTGGAAATGACAATCCATGGAGCTATTCTTAAATTACCTACCCCTTGTTTTAGTAGTTCTCCCCAACTTGGGGTTGGTGGAGGCAAGCCGTAGCCTAGAAAATCAAGGGCTGTAATCGACGAAATCGCAGCTGCGATGGTGAAGGGAGCAAAGGTCACCAAGGTGGAAATCACATTGGGGAGAAGGTGTTTGAAAATAATTCTAAAAGGACCCGCCCCAATAACCTTGGCCGCTGAAATATAATCCCNTGATTTTTCCTTGTAGACGGAGGCTCGAATGTAATAGGTCATACCAGTCCAAGAAAACAATACCATGATCATTAGCAAAGATGAAACTTGCCATCCCGTCCCCCACCCGCTGGGCAGAACTGACACAAGTATAATCACCATGTAAAGGAAAGGTACATTTGCCCAGATTTCGACAAACCGCAAGCCGAGCATATCACTCTTTCCTCCTATGTATCCCATAAAACTTCCCACGGAAATTGCAATCAGGTATGTAAGCACAAGGTATCCTATCGCAAAAGTCATAGCAATTCGAAAGCCATAAAGTAAGCGTGCCAATACATCCCGTTCAGTTCTATCCGTCCCACATAAATGTCCGCTCGAAAAGCTAGGGGCTGAGAAACCCTTGGAGCTTTCATTGACATAATCCATTTCATATGGACCGTATGGAACCAAAGGCATCAAGACCCAGTTTTTGGAATTGTTTTGGGAAAACTTTTTTTGTAATTCGCGATAATTTACTTCGTATTCATAGGCCAAGCCAAACTGTTTTCCACCCAACTGTTTTCCATAAGTTGGGAAAAAAAGTTCGTTATTATATGAGACAATCAAGGCCCTGTTATTGACAAATAGCTCACCCGCCAGGCTTAATAGATACATGCCGACCAAAAAAATAAACGACCAATAACCACGCTTAATAGACCTAAAACGCCGCAGTTTTTTAACCGTAAGTGGATTAAGTTTCATTTTCTATTCAAAACGAACGCGTGGATCCACTAGGGCGACCAAGGCATCCGATAAAATATTGCCTAACAGCATAAGAGTTGCGGAAAGTGTGAGTACTCCCATAACCACCGGATAATCACGATCAATCACTGAATTAAAACCCAGCAGTCCAAACCCATCGATGTCAAAAATTGTTTCAATCAGAAATGATCCAGTAACGAACAGGGTCACCTGATGACCAACATTCGTGGCTAGCGGCACCAGAGAGTTTCGTAAGGCATGCTTACGAACCGCGTCTTTAAATGAAGTGCCCTTTGCCATGGCTGTGCGCACATAATCCGCTGAGAGGTTATCCATCAAGTGGTTCTTCATCAACATGGTCACAAAAGCAAAACCACCAATCAAATAACAGCACAAAGGCTGCACTGTATGGAAAGAAAGATCTGCTAACTTTTCCCAAAGTGAGAGTTCTTCAAAATTATCGCTAACAAGCCCACCCATAGGTAACCAGTCCAAATTAACAGAAAGAAAAAGAAGGAGGAGTGAACCAAGGGCATAACCGGGGACTGCATATCCTATGAAGATCAAGACCGAAGTTAAATCGTCAGAGAGCTGTTTATGTCTAACCGCCTTAAAAACTCCAAGCGGAATACATACGAGATAAGTAATTACAAAAGTGAGTATGCCAAAATAGCTTGAAATTGGTAGCCTTTCCCTGATGACTTGAATTACAGGTTCTCCATATCTGGTTGACTGACCAAAGTTTCCCTGAAAGACACCCTCATATCGATTCATGAAAAGCTCAGCTACAGGCGTCGGGTTCGAAAAACTTCTATCAAATTCACGCATGCGAATGCTCCAGTTGCCGGTCAATTGGTCTAAATTGACGATTTTTACTTCACCATTCTCCTCTCTCTGCATCGTGACTCTTTCACGAGCACCTTCGATCCATGCATCCGTGCGGTCTGCTTCGAAAGAATCTATTTCATTATCCATATTTTGATCAAAAGAATCAAATTTTACATACCTCAAGATATGCTTGGGCACTTCAGACCGTTGGACATAACCATCTCCGTCCCAATCAAGTTCAGCAATATGAAAACTCGGAATGCGTACTCTTTCCGAAAGCAAAGACTCATGATCAGCAAAACGAATTTGCCTAAATTCTGTTTCTCTTGGCAAAACGCCCAACCAGATTAAATAAGCCTTCCAATGTGGTTTATCAAAGCCATATAAACGCTTCATCTGCTCTAGTTGTTCCTGAGATAACGATTGGTCTGACCCCATCCCCTTTCCGCCTCCTCCATCTTGTGAAACCTGTTGCATTTGCATCATTGCCTGCTCCAAAGGACCTCCCGGAGCCAAGCGGGTTATCGCAAACACCAAAACGCTGATTCCAAATAAAGTTGGAGGTATCAGCAGAAGCCTTCTTATAAAATAATCCCGCATGTAACGCGTTTATTTTATAGGGAGTTCACAAAGAGGGGGCAAAGTCAAATCTCGTNCCTTTTCAATTTNACAAATTCTTTTGCTTGCCAAGAATCAACTGCTCGTCCCTTTTTTAAAGGATCAAAAAAGCACATCACAGCACAGCTCTTCTAGTCGAGATGAGGAATTGTTTTATGACGGTTTTCTTTTCCCTGATAGTATCATCATGCGGAGAAACCAGCAGTGTGGATGAAGCTTCGCGTGAAGGGATATTGATTATGGGCAATAGTGGTGAGCCCAAAGGGCTGGATCCACATATTGTAAGCGGCGTTCTTGAAAGCAATGTCATTCGCTCCCTTTTCGAAGGTTTGGTCGAGGCCCATCCATCTCAGGACGGAGTCGCCATGCCTGGAGTTGCAGAAAAATGGTATCCGGTTAATCCCGAGCGACCGGATGAATGGATCTTTGATCTACGCAAAAATGCTCAGTGGTCGGACGGGAAACCCCTGACCGCGGATGATTTTCTTTTCTCCTTTAGACGACTACTTACTCCTGCCCTCGCCTCCGATTATTCTTTTATGCTTTATTATATTAAGGATGCCGAGTTCTATCATAAGTCNCAGCGTTCCTACCTGCTTTATCGTAATGACAGTAATTTTACTGAAGACTGGTGGGATTCTCTTAAAGAAGTCGACTTTGGCCCCAATGAAAAAGCGGACGAAGGGTCTTTTAATTTCATTGGGTTGGACAAATTGAACCTAAGCGAACTGGAAAAACTTCTAAAAAATCCATCCCTTTTCGAATGGCCTGACAACATCTCCCGTAAAATTCGCCGTTCCCTAGTTTTAAAAAACCTAAATTTTGAAAAAAATGATCGGGTAAACTTGGGAAAAAATGATTTGAAAGATCTCTGGGAACTCATTGATTTTGGAGCCACTGCACCTAACAAGCACACACTAAAGGTGGAACTTAATTCTCCTATACCTTTTTTACCAGAAATTACCAAGCACTATACCTGGTACCCTGTTCCCAAGCATGTTGTTCTAAAACATGGAAATATCGGCGAACGGTTTACAAAGTGGACCAAGCCTGAAAATCTAGTTGGCAATGGTGCATTTGTCTTAAAATCGTGGCGCTTCAACGATCATATTGAGGTGAGTCGCAACCCGAATTACTGGGATAAGGAAAATGTGGGTATAAACGGCATCCGCTTTCTTCCAATTGGTAATCTATACACTGAAGATCGAATGTATTTTGATGGCCAGATGCATGTGACTTACAGCATTGCCTCCGAACTTATTGAATATTCCCGGGAAAAATATCCGGAACATGTGCGAAGCGAACTTTACCTTGGAACTTATTTTATCCGTACTAATGTTTCCAATGAACCTTTTACCGACCCACGCGTACGACTTGCCTTCTCGTATGCTCTTAATCAAAAGTCCCTGATCGATAATGTGCTGAAAGGAGGGCAGAAACCCGCAAGTGGTCTAGTCCCGCCTTTCGGTAGTTATCCTGCTTCTGATGTTGTCACCTTTGACCCTGAACTTGCCCGTAAACTACTGGCCGACGCAGGATACCCTGACGGTAAGGGGCTACCTGATATTGAATTTCTAACCACGGATAAAGAATCATCTAAAGTCACTGCTGAAGCCTTACAGGCTATGTGGAAAGAACACCTTGGAGCCACGATTAAGATCAAGCAAATGGAGTGGACTTCCTACATCACTGCGATGTTCGATAAGGACTATGACCTCGCCGCAGGTGGTTGGATTGGAGATTATATGGACCCTCTGACCTTTCTTGATATGTGGATGAAAGGAGTCGGGAACAATCGCACCGGTTGGCACAATGAAGAGTTTGAGGAAATTCTCAGCTTGGCTGCTCAAACTGGGGAGGCTACCAAAAGATACGAACTATTAGCCCAGGCGGAATCCCTTTTTCTTAAGGAACGTCCTATTCTCCCGGTTTATTGGTACACCAGAAATTATCTCCTCCACCCCGATGTAAATGGATGGAATCCGCTTTTACTCGATAACCACCCGTATAAGTTCATCCGCTTGCAGACGGGTTCCAAAAACAGAAAAGACTAATCAGATGCCCCGCTTTCTTATTGATCGTTTATTGCAAGGGCTACTTGTTTTATTTGCTCTTTATACCATTACCTTCTTTCTTGCAAAGGCCATGCCGGGTGAACCGTTTACTTCTGAGAAAAATATCTCTGCGGAAACCAAAGCGAACATCCGCAAACTTTACGGGTTGGATAAACCAATTTGGGAGCAGTATTTGGCTTATCCAAAAAATATTTTGAGCGAAGGCTCTTTTGGAATTTCCACCAGCAAAGGCAGACCAGTATTCGACATCATTACTCAGTCTTTCCCTAATTCTCTCATTCTGGGTCTGTGTGCGTTAGGATTTGCAATCGGAATAGGAATCCCCATGGGGGTTCTTTCTGCCTTTCGGAAAAACAGCTGGATAGACTGGGCCTGTATGACCGTGGCCATGGTGGGTATTTGCATTCCCTCTTTTACCATTGGTCCACTACTTCAAATTTATGTCGCAGCTCATATTCCTGGACTCAAGGTGGCCGGTTGGGGAGACATCGGTGATATCATCCTCCCTTCCTTTACATTAGGTTTGGTTGCCGCTGCCTATCTGGCCCGCCTGACCCGTGGAGGAATTCTTGAAGTCCTCTCGCAGGACTTCGTTCGAACTGCCCGAGCCAAAGGAGTGCCCCCTGTTCAAGTTATCCTTAAGCACACCCTGCGTGGTGGGCTTCTCCCTGCTGTCGCTTACCTTGGTCCGGCTTTCGCCGCCTTGATTAGTGGGTCATTTATTGTAGAGACCATCTTCCAAGTTCCGGGTATGGGTCAGCACTTTGTTAATGCTGCTACTACTCGAGATGAATTCCTTCTTTTAGGGCTTTCGTTATTTTTCGGTTTCCTGATTGTGATTATGAACCTCCTGGCTGACCTACTCACCGGATTATTGGATCCTCGAGTGAGACAAACTGGGGGAACTGATTAAAAGATGACGAATCAAGTCCCAGCAGTTCAACAAAGTTCCTCTCTCTGGAAAGACGCACGGGCCCGTATGGCGAAAAATAAATTCGCTATGGGAGGGCTCTGGGTAATCATTATAATGTTCTCTCTATGCTTTATTTTCGCCTGGTTTTGCACGGACCCAAACCAAGTGAATCTGACCAATAAATTTGCACCCTCTTCGGATGAACATTGGTTTGGAACCGATGCCCTGGGGCGTGATCTTTTTGCCCGTATTTTATATGGAGGACAGGTTTCTATTCTCGTCGGCTTGATCGCAACGGCCGTTTCGGTTGCAATTGGAATTGTATATGGGGCCATTTCCGGTTTTGCCGGTGGTCGAACNGATGCGATTATGATGCGCATAGTTGACACCCTACTTGCCATACCCTTCTTGGTCTTGGTTATCGTACTGCAGGCAACCTTGAGTGACTGGTCGGGAGATGCNACCCGATGGATTGTGNAAAACTTTAATTGGGATAAGGAATTCACTGGACGACTGACTAATGTCGTCCCACTTTTCTTTGCTCTTGGCCTTCTGGGGTGGCTCACCCTATCGCGGATTGTCCGTGCCCAGGTGATGAGCATAAANGAACGCGAATTTGTGGAAGCGGCAGTAGCCCTCGGGTATAGTAAGGGGCGAATTCTTTTCCGGCATGTTATACCAAATGTTCTTGGCCCAACCGTTGTATATTCCACCCTTACGGTCCCAGGATTTATCATGTACGAAGCCATTCTTTCATTCCTTGGTCTGGGAGTGGAATCCCCAAATAGTTCTTGGGGGGTTCTAATTAAAGAGGGAGCCAATTTCTTAGAGACCGAAGTGCAGCTCCTACTTTTACCAGGTCTTTTCTTTTCCCTCACGCTTTTCTCCCTTAATTTTCTTGGCGACGGACTTCGTGATGCACTCGATGTCAAAGCAGCTAAAGACTGATGAGCTTACTTAAAATAAAAAACCTCAAAACTTATTTCCACACTCGTGCGGGTACAAACCGGGCAGTGGACGACATCAGCTTTTCAATTGATAAAGGGGAAATTGTCGGAGTTGTAGGGGAATCGGGTTCCGGCAAATCTGTGACCTGCCATACTATGCTTGGGCTTCTCCCTCAGCCCCCCGCAAAGGTGGAGGGAGGCTCAATAACCTTTGATAATGAAGAACTCCTCGACCTCCCTGAGCCATTCCTGCGGGCAATCAGAGGAAAGCGCATTTCGATGATCTTCCAGGATCCAATGAGCTGCCTGAACCCGTACCTAACAATTCTTGACCAAATCACAGAAGCTATCCTTATTCACGAAAATGTCTCTCGCGAGACTGCTGAGTCTCGAGCAATTGAGATGATGAAAAAAGTTGGGATACGGGATGCCGAATCCAGGGCTCAATCCTACCCGCATGAGTTTTCAGGCGGGATGCGGCAACGGGTAATGATCGCGATGGCTTTGGTCACGAAGCCTGATCTTTTGCTGGCGGACGAACCAACCACTGCTCTTGATGTCACCGTGCAAGCCCGAATCCTAAAAATCCTTCGTGATCTCAAAGATGACCTTGGGATCGCAGTGCTCTTTGTAACCCATGACCTTGGAGTGGTCGCAGAACTCGCCGACCGAATAGTGGTGATGTACCGTGGTAAAATTGTCGAACAGGGGAACACCCAAGATCTCTTTGAGAACCCATCACATCCCTATGTAAAAGGGCTACTTGCCTGCAGACCCACACTTGAGACCCAATATCAAACCCTGCCCACTGTGGAAGATTTTCTTCAAACCGAGCTTGCCGTGGACGGTTCTTACATTCTCAGCGAACATCCAGACGCGAAAGAAAGACTAACCGGCTTGACTAAAAAGGTAAAAAGCGAAACCCAGAAAAAAGACTTAGACTCGCTTCTTGTACAGGCGACAGCTCTTCAAGTTCACTTTCATTCAGGTGGTGGCTTTCTGGGTAGCACCCGCAAGGTTGTCAAGGCAGTCGATGGTGTTGACCTTCAAATCAAAAAAGGAAGAACACTTGGGCTTGTCGGAGAATCAGGGTGTGGCAAAACAACACTCGGGCGTGCCATACTGTGCCTGCAAGCAGCTAAATCTGGTTCTATCGTCTACGATAAGAATGAACTGACTAGAATGAGCCCATCTGAAATGTTACCCTTCCGAAAACGCATGCAGATCATCTTTCAGGATCCTTACGCTTCGCTTAACCCTCGCCAAACAATCGAACAGGCTCTCACTGAACCCATGCTCGTTCATCAGATAGGATCCAATCAATCGGAAAGGCGTGACCGCATAGTTTCACTTCTCGAAGAAGTTGGACTGGGATCTGAATTTCTTCTTCGTTATCCTCACGAATTTTCTGGTGGCCAAAGGCAACGCATATGTGTGGCACGGTCCCTTGCAGTTGAACCTGAATTCATTGTCTGTGATGAATGTGTCAGTGCAATGGATGTGTCTGTGCAAGCTCAGGTTCTTAATTTATTACGGGAACTACAGCAGAAGAGAAATTTAACCTACCTCTTTATTTCCCACGACCTCAGTGTAGTCAAATTTATGTCCGATGACATGATTGTAATGAAAAATGGAAAAGTCATGGAATTTGGAAGTTCTGAAGAAGTGTATGCCAATCCCCAACAGGAGTATACCCAAAGGCTAATCGATTCAATTCCGGCTCCTTTTAAAAAATTCGCTAAAAAGCCCTAGTTATCTAATCGCTTCACCTGAACATCCACCTGCATACTTTCAGGCAAACGACCAAAGTAAGACCCTGTTACAGGAGCAACATCGTGATAGTCTCTGCCTGAGCCAATAATTACATAATTGTGATCAACAACTCGATTATTAGTGGGATCTAGACCTAACCATCCGCTTCCATTAACTAGAACTTCAATCCATGCATGAGAAGCTTCGGATCCTCTCATGACTTGGAAACGGGTAGCGTCATAAAAATATCCGCTTACATAACGAGCGGGAATACCAAGACTTCTGCATAATGCAATTCCAGCGTGTGCGAAATCCTGACAAACTCCCTTTTTTCTTTCCAATACTTCGCTGGCATGAGTGCTGACACTCGTTGTAGAAATAGAATACTCAAAGTTTGAGTAAATATACTCCATAATTTTATAAGCTGTTTGGAAAACATCATTTGAGTTTCCCTGAACATCAACTGCCATTCGCCAAATTTCTGGATTTAAATGGATATAATTTGAGCTTTGCAAATAAGCCCGGTATTCTGGGTTTCCCTCCATTTCCCGTAACGATTTCATGGTTGAACCATAAGGCAAATTATTAAAGTCCACCCTTTTTTTCGTAACGATTGTGGACCGACTCTCAATCAAAAGCCTGGAATGATCGTCAGTCATCTCAAAGTGATGCACTAAATTACCGTTCAGATCCAAGTACTTCCTCATTTGGGCAGTCGGTAATACGCTCACAAAGCACGACTCGCACCTTTGCCATTCATTAGTAAGGGGTTCTAACCGAAGCTCATTGAAACTCTCACAGACCGGGGAAGGGTACCTGTAATGGGTTTTATGTAGAATATATAAATGCATTTATTCTTACTTATTTACTGTTGCTGCATTTGCATTTGAGAAATGAGAGGAATACTGGCATTTTTGATTTCAAAAGGAAGCAAAACATAAGTTTCAAAAATACTTTGACCGACCTCAATTAGTTTTTTTTGTAACTGATCAATTGATTCATGAAGCCCATCCTCAAAAATGGAGTCAATACCGTTAAAGTTCAATTGGGCAAGAGCACTTCCAGCGAGCCGTTCAGCCTCGTTGGAGAAATTCCCTAAGGGTACCCCGGAGATTTCATGAAGAAGCATGTCAATCTGTGCTACGGCAAATCTCAATGATCTAGGAAAATCTTTTGAAAACCAAAGGAAGTCTGAAACATTTCGTAATGACAAAGCTCCTTGGTAACGCCTGCGATAAGCGGACAATGCACTACAACTTTTTAACGCCCCAATCAAATCCAAACGGGTAGGTTCCACCTGCAGCATTGTCAAAGTATCGAGCACTCGGCTGGTCTGGTCCGCTCTCTCCAAATATTTTCCCAAAGACATAAAACTCCAACCCTCATCATGATGGATGGTAGCATCTGAAAGACCTTGAAAAACCAGAGAAAAACGAATAATTCTCCGAAAAAAACCTGCCGAGTCTTGTGAAAAGTTTTCGGACAAGTCAGGAGCATTCAAAAACAAGTAAAGGTTGTTCAATTCAACCCAAATTTCTTCAGATAACTGATCGCGGACCATTCTCGCATTCTCACGGGCCATGTTGATCGAAGTTAAGACTGAACTGGACCAGTTTTTAGAAAATAAAATGAAAAGCTCATAGTTTTCAATATCATCGCTCGCAAATTGCTCCAATCCGCACATTGCCCTCAATGCGGAATGCCAATAGTCACGCTTAAGTCCGTGTGCAAAGGATTGCAAATCCGTATCTCGATTAACTTCCACCAGACGAGTCACACCTTCCGCTCTCTCCACATACCGGCTCATCCAGTAAAGATTATCTGCAACCCTTGAGAGCATCTTAATTATTCAAAACCCAAGTATCCTTGCTGCCACCACCCTGAGACGAATTAACAATCAATGAATCTTTTTCCAAAGCGACTCTGGTAAGTCCTCCGGGCACAATCTCGATATCATCGCCATACAAAATGAAGGGTCTTAAATCTACATGCCTTCCCTCGACCCCATCTGGGCAGAAAGTGGGATGCCTTGAAAGCGGCACAATGGGTTGAGCAATATAGTCACGCGGATTACTTTTGATTTTGGCCGCAAACTCATCTCTTTCTTTCCTGGTCGATCGGTTGCCGATAAGCATACCATAACCTCCAGACTCATTTGCTGACTTAACCACCAACTCGGAAAGATTGTCCAAAACAAACTTGCGATCTTTCTGACGCCAGCACAAATAGGTGGAAACCTGTTCTAATATTGGATCTTGACCCAAATAATAGCGAATCATTTCCGGAACATAAGCATAAGTCACTTTGTCATCGACCACGCCTGTTCCAATCCCATTTGCCAGAGCAATGTTTCCTTTCAAATAAGCATCCATTAGACCACTAACACCTAGAAGTGATTTTTCATTAAAAAAACTAGGATCAAGAAATTCATCATCCATTCTGCGGTAAATGACATCAACTTGTACCAGACCTTGAGTTGTTCTCATGTAGACGAATCCATCAATTGCAATCAGATCCTTTCCCTCAACAATCTGTATTCCCATTTGACGGGCAAGAAAAGTATGCTCAAAATAGGCACTGTTATAAACTCCGGGAGTAAGCAGGACGCATACTGGTTTTTGAGATTTTCTTGGAGAAAGATAATCCAAAGATTTCAGTAAAAGTTCAGGGTACTCTTCCACTGAACGCACAGACATCCTCTGATAGGTATGGGGAAAAGTCTTTTTCATTATTTCCCGATTTTCCATTAGATAAGAGGCCCCAGACGGACAACGGGCATTATCTTCCAGGACCAAATACTTTCCCGTTTCATCTCGAATTAAATCCGTTCCACAGACATGAACATAAATATCCTGTGGTACATTAAAACCAATCATTTCCGTTCGGTAATGAGCGGAAGATTTAACAACTTCTTCAGGAATGATGCCATCTTTAAGAATTTTTCCACCGTGATAAACATCATTGAGAAAAAGATTCAATGCGAGCAGGCGTTGTCGTAGTCCTTGTTCAACTTTTTGCCATTCTACTGCAGGAATAACTCGGGGGATTAAATCAAAGGGAAATATTCTCTCTGTACCTTTGTCATCACCATATACCGTGAAGGTTACGCCATGCTCTAAAAAAGAGGAATCCGCCTGCTTTTTTTTCTCCTCAAACTCATTATCAGTGAGACATCCGATGCGATCAAAGATTGGTTTATAGAACTCAAATGCTTCTGGCTTGCCAGATGAAGTGAACATTTCGTCAAAGAAAGATCCTACTTCATAATTGGAAAAAACATTAGATTTCATGAACAAAAGAGAATGGGAGTGCATTCCTGCAACTTTTGTGCCATTCTCTATTGTAAGGCAAAAAAAAGGGTGAAATTGGCTTAATACACTTACTCTTTGTCTAAAATCCCCAACCTTTCAGCAGAAAAAAGGAATTGTTGAGCCAAACCAGCGAAATTTCCAAAATGAATCCTCGCAAAATGGATTTTTTGCGAAGTCTTCCACTCTTTCAAAAAATATCTTTTCTCAAGACTCTTTTCAATCCAAGTATCCATTGGAAAGGCTTCCATAAAATTTCCTCCAAAGAGTAAAACACAGTCGGCTACTTTTTCACCAACACCGGGTAAGCGTAATAGCTCATTTTTCGCCTCTTCATAACTTTCGGCCTTAATATAATCGAGCCAAGCAGGTTCATTTGCAATAAACCTTGCAGTCTTTGCAACATATTTCGCCCGGTAACCAAGTTTCAGGGACCTCAAGTCTGCTTCAGGCACTTCAGCAAGCTTTTCCCAACCGGGAAATGAATAAACACCATCAAACAGCTTTTTCCCATACTCTTTGCAAACTGCATCCCCGATAGACTGAATTTGTGGAATGCTTTTGGCTGAACTAAGTAAAAAATTGAATAAAGTCTCATCTATAGGTTGCCTTAAAATACGCATTCCTGAGAAATAATTCAGGCTCTTTTGTAAAACCGGGTCTGACCTCCAAGGTAATTCATCAACCGCATCTTTATAAGTATCATCCAACCAAAAGTAATTTTCCACAACTTGAGGACTGATGATTTGGGCACGTGGGTGACGCCATTGTATTGTATTTTCCTCCCACCTACATTCAAAAGCTGTACTGACCAGTTTACCTCTCCAATGTGTTTCTGTAAGAGTTTTCCAGTCAAAGCATTGACCCCCCAGAAGAGTTTCCTTTAAGCTTATAAGAGAAAACCCATGACCCTCGGCAAGAGTTTGCCATGGCACCCAAAAACTTTGCTTGTCCAATCTATTTTTTATGAGACCACAAAGAACTTTGATTTATATGTAAAGATTCCTTTTCAAGTCCTAAGACCTCAATTTTCCAAGCCACTAGCCGTATTTTATTATCATCCCAATCTTTCCCTGTCAGACCAAGCAAAACTTTTTTTTGACCAGAAAAATTATCCGGGATGGAGAAATTAAAAACACGTGCCTTCGGGAGTGATGAATCAATCAGGGCCAGTTCAATTTTACTACCACCAATATTGGAGAGATAATCTGCGGTAAATGGCAGATAAAAATATAATCCGTTTCTGAATTCAGAACTACGCAGAATTATGTATTTACCCGAATATTCTTTTCCAGTGAAGAGTTCGGGGATTCTTAAAAAATCTTCTTTCGCATGATGCTTTACTTGAACTATCCCTGAAATGGATTCCGAACCATAGCCTAACTTTGCAAAGGGAAAGGAAATTTGCAGAACACAAAAAATTGTAGCAAGCATCTGATTATGCCCGCACATGAAAAGATTTATTCTTTGGGCTTTTCAGCAGGTGTTTCTTCGTTACTTTTATCCGGTACCTCTACTGCGACATCAGGACCTAAAACATCTTCAGTTTTTGCCTTTTCTGCTACAGGTTCAGGCTTTTCAACTGGAGCAGCTTTCTTACGAGCAGTAGCTTTCTTCGTTGGTGCTGAAGCTCTTTTGGAAGCCGTTGGTTTAGTGGATGTAAGAGCAGCTTTTCGACGTGCAAGGTAGGCTGTGCGTCTGCGGCGCTTGATAAGTTTTTTGTATTGTTTGCCCATAGGATAGTTNGGTNTTTATAATTATACTATTTTATGAAATGTGACAAGGTCAGCTTTTCATTCAGGAAATAGCGACAGGAGTTCCGNTTCTTGCGGATTCATATGTGGCATCAATTATTTTCATTAAAGCCAACGCTTGGCTCGGAGTATTAAGAGGAGCTTCTTCNTCATTGATCGAACGNACAAAGTTCTCTGCAGATCTTATTCTCCCCATGTCTTCATTGATCTCTGTGACAATATTACGGTTAACCGATCGCCCATGTTCTTGAACATAAAGCTCGCAGTCATCGATCGCAGTCTCNTCAAGACCATCGGATCCAAATAATCGACGAATCATTCCGCCAGCTTTCCTGCCCTGAAAAGTCACAGATACCTCTTCACGCTTATTCATCTCAGCCCATGAAATTTGAAAATTTAGAACCTGACCTGTTTCAAATTTTACAAAACCATGAGCAGAACTTTCGACATTAGTAACGCCGTCGGCAACATCTGGAATTCCCCATGGACCCTTAAAGTCTTTATTTTCGATAAAATCATTAAATGTCTGAGCTAACACATGACTGGGATTTGGATAGTCCATGTAGTAAAGGGCTAGATCAACCATGTGTAAAAGATCGATTAAAGGACCGCCTCCAGACATCTCCTTATTCGTAAACCAGCCTCCAAAGCCGGGAATACCGGTCCGGCGAATCCACTTGGCTTGTGCAGAATTAATTTGCCCAACTTCTCCGGCTTCAATGTATTTTCTCAGTGCGTACGATTCTGGNCTAGCCCGATTGTTGAAATTAAACATCAAGGTTTTTGCAGCCTCTTCCGAAGTATTCTTCATTTCCTCCACTTCCCTAGCGTTTAATGCAGGAGGTTTCTCGCAAAAAACATGTTTTCCAGCCTTAAGGGCTTGTATNGCAAGCGGACGATGNGTGCGATTAGGCGTGATGATGCTAATTGCATCCAAATCNGATAAATCGCCGAGCATCTTTGNNGAATCAGAAAAGACATTAGGAACCTCGTATTCCTTAGCCGCATTTTTAGCTGCAGACTCATTCATATCACAAATTGCGACAAGTTCGGCTCCTCCTGCCCTGAAACCAGCGGCATGGTATTGGAGCATTCCTCCAGCTCCGATTATTCCAATTTTTTTACTCATAAATTAAGTTTATTTGGGGATACTTGGGAATTTTACCCATTTTTCTTTGGATTTGGAGCTCTTCACTACCGTTTCAATAAANGCCATACCAATAATTCCATCTCTTATATCTGGAAAATCATATCCAGATTTACGNGGAAATTTCCCGGCTACTTCATCTGCAATTGCAACTGATGCAGCATTATAAACATTTGCAAACGCCTCAATAAATCCTTCGGGGTGTCCAAAAGGGATACGGGTATTGTCCGCTGCTGCACCAGTAATGTAACCATTTCCACGACGCCAAACTTGCCGAGGTGCTCGTGCATCCTTAACTAANAGGTCATTGGGTTCTTCCTGATGCCATTCNATAGATTTTTTTGTGCCGTAAATACGAATATTCAGATCATTTTCATCCCCATTTGAAACTTGAGATGCATAAATAATTCCACGGGCACCTCCCTTAAATCTGACAAGAACATTTCCATCATCATCCAACTTTCGATTGGGAATATTAACAGAAAGGTCGGCACACAAACGGTCAATTTCCAACCCAGTTATGTAGTGAACCAGATTCTCAGCATGTGTGCCGATATCACCCATACAATTTGAAATTCCAGCGATTTCTGGATTCGCCCGCCAATTAGCAATAGCTTTTTCTTCGCCGGTTAAGGCAGTTATGGCATAGCCTTGTGGATACTCACAGACAACCTTAATTATTTCGCCAAGCTCTCTCTTNGCAACCATTTCCCNNGCAAGCTTTACCATAGGATAACCAGTATAGTTATGGGTTAATGCAAATACCTTCTTCGACTTATTGATGATCTTTCGAAGTTCTCTTGCCTGCGCTAGATCGTAAGTTACTGGCTTATCGCATATCACATTAAACCCAGCCTGTAAGAAAGTCTTTGCTACTTCAAAATGAAGGTAATTTTGAACCACTATAGTTACAAAATCAATTCTCTGGTCCTCCGGCAGGGCTTTCTCTTTTTCAGCCATCTCTAGATATGAGCCATAAACTCTGGAGGAGTCTAAATAAAAGTCCTTACCTGAAAGTTTACTTTTTTTAGGATCGGATGAAAAAGCTCCGGCAACAAGTTCTATGTTTCCGTCTAAATTAGCTGCTCTTCGATGTACGCCACCGATGAAAGCACCCCGTCCACCACCCACCATTCCCATGCGTAATTTCCTTTTCATAAAATAATCTGAATTACTGGTTTTCTTTATCGAACGCTGAATCAAAAGCCATTTGATTGGGCTTGAAATCAAGTTGCTTAACAAATTCACAAGATTCGACCGCCCCATGAAAACGGTCCATTCGACTGTCTTCCCATTCGATCGAAAGCGGACCTTTGTATCCAATATCGTTCAGTGCGACAATGATTTCCTCAAAGTCTACATCGCCTCTTCCCACCGAGCGAAAATCCCACTGCCTTCTTGGGTCAGCAAATGTGGTATGACCACCAAAAACACCAACGGTTCCATCCCCATGACCCCACCATGCATCTTTCATATGAACATGGTAAATGCGATCTGAAAAGGTTCGGATAAATTTCACGTAATCCACTCCTTGGTAGCCCAAATGAGAAGGATCATAATTAAAACCAAACCTCTTATGACTTTTTACTGCAGTCAACGCTCTTTCAGCGCTGGCTATGTCAAAAGCTATTTCTGTTGGGTGTACCTCCAGTGCAAAATTAACCTTTTGTTTATCAAACTCCTGCAGAATTGGACCAAATCTTTTAGCAAAATCTTCATAGCCCTTATCCCAGTATGCCTGGTCGGTCGGGGGAAATGCGTAAATTGAGTGCCAAATACTCGAACCGGTAAATCCATTAACAACGGCAGGAAAATCGTCTTTTTTACCTCTTCCAGGTTTTTCGTTGATAAAATTTCGGCAAGCTTTGGCAGTCTTTGCCAATTTTTTAGCAGCACGCTTTCGGACTTTTTCGGGTTCTCCCTCTCCCCAAACATCGGGAGGAAGAATGGCTTTGTGACGCTCATCTATTAAATCGCAAACTGCCTGTCCAACCAAGTGACTGGAGATAGAAAATGCAGTCAATCCATGATCAGAAAGGATTTCCCAGCGCTCCCTACAGTATTTTTTGGAGACCGCGGCTTTATCCACATCGAAATGATCTCCCCAGCAGGCAAGTTCAAGTCCGTCATAACCCATTTGGGCTGCTTTGGCGGAAAGGTCAGGTAATGATAGATCGGCCCATTGGCCGGTAAACAAAGTTACGGGTCTTGGCATAATAAAGGGGGTTGATAGTTACAAAGGAAAATCTTTTTCTGAAAGACTTAGAAAGAATGGGCAAACATTTTTTTATTAAGGTTACGGCTGAATTTATGATTCAACTTTTAGAACCAAAACTTTTTCGGCAGAACGGAACCCTAAATTTAGAAAGTTACCCTTGATGTTTTTTAATGTAATTGAATCAGCACAATCTTCTTTACCAGTAATTTTAAAGACCTCTCCGGGTACAAGCTTTGCCTTTCTCGCAAATTTTAGAAATTTTTTATCCTGATCAATAATCGATTCAATTCTCACTTGTTGATTAACTGAAAATTCAGCCAAAGGCTTTGAGGCTATCCTTTGTATCACTCCACCTTTCGAAGGTATCGGGTCGCCATGAGGGTCGAAGCGGGGGCGGCCCAAAAACTCATCTAACTTTTCTAAGACTTTTTCGGATATTGCATGCTCAAGTTCCTCCGCTTCCGCATGTATCTCTTCCCAGTCTAAACCCAGGGTCTCAACCAAAAATGTTTCCAATAGCCGATGACGTCGTAACATACTCATTGCCAACTTTCTACCTTTGCGAGTCAAGGAAACACCAACACGTGGATAATAAGTGACCCAACCATCCCTTTCTAAATTTTTTGCCATAGCCGTAGCGGTGCCGGGCGTGACATCAAGCACTCGTGCCACCTGCCCCATCGACACTTTGGTAATCTCATCCTCAATCGTGACCACAAGGATTTCCTTGAGATAATTTTCAACCGTTGAGGATGCCATAAGTTACTTTGCTACGACAGATGTATTGACTCAAGGGAATTCTAATATATAACTTTGATTACTCAAAATGATTTTTTTGTATACTCGCATTATTAGTTTAGTCTTACCCTTTGCTAAAGCTTCAATTCTCGGATGCCTTATAATTCAAGGATGTACAGATTCTGTCACGGATGAAAAATTAGATAGTGAAAAAGTTAGCGGAAAAATTTTGATCGTAACAACTACCACCCAAGTAACTGATATTGTACGCAGGCTAGTGGGTGACTTTTGTCAAATCAATCCTTTGATGGGACCAGGGGTTGACCCTCATTTGTACAAGCCAACGGCACGGGACATGACTGCCATCACTTCAGCGGACATGGTTATATATCATGGCTTAAAGCTTGAAGGTAAGCTTGCCGCTACTTTAAAAAATGCTCATCAGATCAAAACTTATGCTATTTGCTCCGGTATCCCAAAAAATCATCTCATTTTTTCAGATGGAGAGGAATCTTCATATCCAGATCCCCATGTTTGGTTTTCCCCTGAAATTTGGATTAGCTGTATGCATAATATTGCCCTGCATTTGGCTACTGAGTTACCAGAATATAAAAAAGAAATNAAACAAAGAGCATTGAGCTTAGAAATTGAATATCAGGAGATCTCAATGTGGGCTAAGTCTGAAGTTCGCTCTCTTCCAGGAAATAAAAGAGTTCTTGTTACAAGCCATGATGCCTTTCGTTATTTTGGTGATTTCTTCGGAGTAGAGGTAGTAGCCCTTCAGGGAATTTCAACTATTCAAGAAGCAGGTTTGGGTGACAGGGCAAACCTCGTTGATTTTATTAATGAAAATAATGTCTCATCTGTTTTTGTTGAAACTAGTGTGAATCCAAAAGCATTGGAGNAAATCGCCAAAGAAACTGGCATTGCAATAGGCCNTCCCCTGTTTTCCGACACTTTGGGATCTGAGGAAGATAAAAGCTTGGGGCCCAATGAAACTTTGTACNCCCATGACACCTGGTCCGGGATGATGGTTTACAATGTCAAATCCTTCGTGAAAGCAATGAATCAATAGCTATGGCTCCCAGACCTTTGCCCATCGAAGTTCATGATCTAACGGTTTCCTACCAAAAAAGACCAGTGCTGTATGGAATAGACCTCGAAATCGAAGAGGGTTCCCTTGTCGGAGTTCTGGGACCCAATGGTGCGGGGAAGTCCACCCTTGTAAAGACTATCATGAACATGATCAAACCGAATGGGGGGTATGTGAAGATTTTTGGAAAAAATCCAAAAGATGGAATAAAGCAAATTGGGTATGTTCCCCAAAGAGAATCTGTTGACTGGGATTTTCCGGTCACGGTTATGGATGTAGTTTTAATGGGCAGATACGGACATGTCGGATGGTTTTCAAGGATAGGAAAAACAGATCGTAAAAAAGCCTGTGAATATCTAGAGCAGGTAAACATGCTTCCTTATTCAGACCGGCAAATTGGTAACTTATCAGGCGGTCAGCAACAGCGGGTATTCCTCGCCCGTGCCTTAGCTCAGGAAAGTGCAGTTTATGTAATGGACGAACCTTTTGCTGGAGTTGACGCAGCTACAGAAAAAACCATTGTTTCTATTCTTCAAAAGATGAAAGATGCAGGAAAAACTTTAATTGTCGTTCATCATGATCTTTCATCCGCTAAAGAATACTTTGATCATCTACTCCTCCTAAACATGAGAAAAGTTGCCTATGGACCAGTCTCCGAAATTTATACCCATAAACTTCTTCAGAAAACTTACGGAGGAAGACTGGCCGTTCTCTCGGAGATTGCCACTGCTGCTGCTAAAGCTCCTGAAATCGAAAGATGAGTTATCTCTTCTGAAAGCCGATAAATTTAATTTCAACAATGCATCCTGGACGGCAGCTTTTTTTCTTGTTTAGCGGAACGGGGATTTGCTCCCTGTTATGCGGAAAACAAGTCGGACAAGGAAACGATTTTCTTTTACTTGAACGGGCTCAAAGATTCCTTGTTATGGAAGATAAATCTGTCCAGATAGTAGTTCTTGGTGCGGTTTTAATGGGCATGTCTTGCGGTTTNATTGGAAGCTATGTTGTTACGAGAAGACTTTCTCTTTTTGGAGACACATTATCACATGCGGTTCTTCCAGGAATTGCCATAGGATTCATTTGGTCGGGAGAAAAGAACAATTTGTCCTTGATGATCGGTGCAAGCATTGCCGGACTGCTTGGTATTTTTTGCCTGAGTCTACTTAATAAATTTACTAAAATTAAAGATGACAGTTCCCTCGGGATTGTACTCTCGGCTTTTTATGCCCTCGGAATATGCATACTTACGAGAATTCAGAAAGGGGGAGATATTCACCAGGCTGGCCTAGACTCATTTATGTTTGGACAAGCATCCGCTCTTGCCTCAAGTGACCTAACAGTTATGGCGATAGTCCTGTTTTTTATTGGCCTGTTTATCGCTACCAATTTCAAAGAACTTTTAGCCTCTGGATTCGATCCGCAGTTTTCAAAATCAATTGGAATTCCGGTTGATATCCTTCAGTTTGGACTGTGGGCACTGATTTCACTCTGCGTGATATCTTCGCTGCAAATGGTTGGGGTAATCCTCGTTTCTGCATTGTTGGTGATCCCTGCCGCAACTGCATCCCTTCTCGCTAAAAGAATGAAAACTTACTTGACCATTTCAAGTCTCCTTGGAGCTAGTGCGGGACTAGGTGGAGCATTTTTATCTTTTTTGGGCGACAACTTACCTACCGGTCCACTTATTGTTTTGGTCTCTTCTACTCTATTTTCAGTAGTTTTATTTTTCCGACCACAACAAGGACTAGTGATCCGTTGGTTACACTCTCGGTCTCAAAGTGCTCGGATCGCCAGAGAAAACACGCTGAAAGCAGCCTTTCATATACTGGAGGGAAAAACATTCAGTGACCCTCAAATCAGCCTCCTAGACATGATGCGTAAGAGAGGAATGAGTAGTGCGGATGTAGAAAATGAAATTGAAAATCTTACCCATGCAGGTCTTGCAACAAAAGGTACATCAACCAAGTCAGCAGATAAACAAATGACTGGTCAGACAAATATTACCCTCACCCCTGAAGGCTGGGAATATGCGTGTAAAATCGTAAGAAACCATCGCCTGTGGGAACTTTATCTTACCAATGAAGCCGCATACGCACCTGACCATGTTCATGAAGACGCTGAAAAGATTGAGCATGTAATTGGTGAGGAGACGGTGCGTAAACTTGAAAAACTCTTGAAGAACCCTCAAAAGGATCCACACGGCAAATTGATCCCAAGCATGCATGATATCCAACAAGGACTTATTTCTGATTGAAGATGATTATTTCCCTAACAAACTTTGATAATGAGCTTTTTTCCACCTTTTAATCCCGAAAAGGTTTTAATGGAGCCATGGAGCTCCCCAGAGCTTATTCTTTGGAACGGACAGGTTTTGTTAATGGGCTTCCTGGTATGCTGGGCAAGCGGGATAATTGGTTCTTTTATTGTAGTTCGGCGAATGGCACTGATGGGAGATGCAATAAGCCATGGCATACTTCCCGGTCTCGTTATCTCTTTTCTGGTTTGTGGCTCGCTTGAAATAGGACCGATGCTTCTTGGGGCATGTATTGCAGGGGTAACATGCAGTCTTTGCATCGAATGGCTTCGGACAAACACTCCCATAAAAAAAGATGCGGCCATGGCGGTTGTTTTCACCAGTTTCTTTGCCTTGGGCGTAACCTTGATAAACCTGCAAACAGGTCACATCGATATCGATACAGGGTGCATTCTTTATGGAGAAATTGGCCTTGTTCCCCTTTCGCCAAGATTGGTTTTCGCTGACATTGATTTTGGAAACCGTTCCCTTTGGGTGATGACCTTAGTTTGTTTTACAGCACTAACCGTCGTTTGCCTATTCTACAAACAGCTTCTGCTTACAAGTTTTGATCCTGCACTCGCATTTTCAAAAGGGTGGCCGGTCCAGGGGATTCAAAGAGTTCTCATGCTCTTACTTGCACTTATAACTGTGGCAAGCATGGAAGCTGTTGGGGTTATTCTTGTTGTGGCAATGCTAGTATTTCCTTGTACAACTGCTTCTTTCTTATGCAAAAGATTACCCTCTATGTTATGGATCACTTTGCCTTTGGGTATTTTGTATACAGTGGGCGGGTTTCACTTGGCTCACTGGCTGGATTGCTCCATTGCCTCAGCCATGGCACTTGTTGCCACATTACTCTTTATTATAGCCTGTTTTTTAGGTCCAGAAGGGGGTGTTTTTTGGAAATTTAGAATACCAACCCCCAAAATAATAACTGCAAAAAAAAGCCCTCCATTAAATGAAGGGCTTTTCTAAATTTGNTTTGTAAAAAACTCAGCTTGCTTTCTTTTTGCCTGCGGAAACTGTTACCTTAGAGGCAACCTTGTTTTTGCAGTTACATCCGTCTATGGATACGCGTGCGCCAGCTTCGAGTTTGGTTGGGCATTCAAAACCTTCCATTTTGGTTTTACTTCCCACTTGGACTTTTTTCTCTTTTTTGCCTTGTGCAACGGTAAGTGTTTTGGACTCTTCGTCAAAACTAACGACTTTGCCCTTGATTGTCTTGGATGGGCAACCTGCGAATACAGATGCTGCAAACAAAAGAGATAGAATTGCTGTGCTAATAATTTTCATGGTTAAGTTAGATTAGGGTTTGTAATGTGTAAATCTAATCAATAGTCAATTGTTGCTTTCTCAAGTTTAATTTTCAATTTGATGAAAGAATTTTCATTAATGTTACATTTATAACTAGCTTCCTAATTTTGAAAAAGATACTTTTTATACTCTTTTCCTTGGGACAAACTTCACTCAGTTTCGCCCATCCGATTCCTGACATTCCCGTGCTCGGAATCTTCAGTTCGGACGGGAATGCCACCATCATCGTGGAAATTGATACCAGATCCTTTGCCGAAGACCCAGAAGAAGTGCCGTTTTTAGAAAAGAGTAGCTTCGAAGTCCTTCCAAAAAATGAGAAAGAAAATCTCCTCAAGAAGGCCAAGGATATGATTATGGGGGCACTACAGATAAGATTTGGTGAACGAAAATGGTTTAACCCAAACTTTACCTTCGATTTTACAGAAAAAGACGGGGGTGATTTAAGCGAAGAACCTATTGTGCTTATACAGGGCCGATACCAAAGGAGTCTCGAATCGAATTCCTCCTTTTATCAAATTCGGGCCTTAGAGGATGCGGCTTACGATTTAGTTTTCAGTAACATTATCAATGGCAAACCACAACGACGCGTAAATGTACTTTTTCCGGATGAAGAAAGTTTTAAATTTGACCTTGGCTTTATTGGAACAATACCTGACTCCGAACCTAAAAAGCCGGTTGTAGTCAAAGAAACCAAAAAACGTTCTGAGGAGGAAGAAGTGGAGCAAAGAAGAGCTGATGCACGGAGTACTTTTTTCTCTTTCTCCAGGCAGGGTTTCGTTCATGTGTTACCACTTGGCCTGGATCATATCCTTTTTGTCCTGGGCCTCTTTTTCTTATCCAGAAAATGGAAACCTATTTTATATCAAGTATCGGTGTTTACTGTAGCTCATACAATTACACTTGGCCTCGCGACATTAGATCTGGTGGCAGCACCTTCACATATAGTCGAGCCTATTATTGCAGCTAGTATTGCTGTAGTGGCCATAGAAAACATATTCTTTCCCGGATACAGGCACATGCGATTACTGGTAGTCTTTTTCTTTGGATTGATTCATGGACTAGGCTTTGCCGGTGCTCTTTCTGCTTTTGATTTGGACCCCACTTCGTTGGTAATTGGACTACTTGGTTTTAATGTAGGTGTTGAGTTTGGACAGCTTGCGGTGATTGCTCTCGTTTTTGTTGCGACTTTCTGGCTGAAGGATGAAGCACAGTACCGAAAACTAGCAGTGGTCCCCTGCTCGGTTCTCATTGCACTTATGGGAATTTATTGGACGATCGAACGCGTTTTCTTTTAAATAGTTATAAATGCCTGAATCAGCCCATAAACGACTCTTGTCGAAGATTGCTTTATTAGTAATTTTTTCGACAACCAGTATTCCACTTGGACTTCTTCAGGTTGGAATATGGGCAAATATGTTTGATGAGTTCTATGAGGAGACCCGATCCATTACCCTCTCTGCAGAATGGACCTTTGATGGATTACATCGATGCTCAGGTTGTGAATTGGTGGACGAGCTTGGTTCAGACTCGAATGAAGCCATCAGCCAGCTGAATACATTTTCATTTGAAACCAAATTGGTTCACGACCCCGACCTGAAGATTGTTATTCCTAAAACCCAGTTAATCGGGAAAAATTACTTTCCTGCACTGCATGTTGTTTCGAGAATCGATCTGGTGGAGGCACCACCTCCAAGAATCTAAAAAGCTTTCATTTAGCTAACCAAACTTAGTTTGGTAAATTTTCCTACTCGAAGAGAATTTCTTCGAACACCTTTTTTATTATAATGAAACTTTTTACTGCAATTACACTTATTTCACTTTCAATCTTTTCCTTTTCATCTGCCCACGAGGGCCCTTGGACTGCCGCACGTCCTGACGGGCACGCTCCAATCTCAGTGATGGGTGACCATATGCACAAAATGGGCGAATGGATGGTATCTTACCGCTATATGAGCATGGATATGAAGGGATTGTTGAAGGGCTCTGATTCTGTCGCCCCTATCATGATGGCTACAGGCTTCATGACAAACATGCTACCGACTGAAATGACCATGGACATGCAAATGTTTGGCACGATGTATGCCTTTTCAAACAAATGGACATTGATGGGAATGCTTCATTATTTAGATAACGAAATGAGTATGCCAATGGGCAAAATGGATTCCAATGGTCTAGGTGATATAAAAATTGCCGGGCTTTACGATCTTGCACAATGGGATAGTGGGCGAAGAATGCATTTAAAGTTAGGATTAAATCTTCCAACTGGATCAATTGATGAAAAGGATCCGATGTCGAGAGTCCTTGGTTATGGGATGCAACTTGGCTCCGGAACTTATGATTTTCATCCAGCCATCACTTACTTAGCACAAACCGAAAACTATTCCTACGGAGCACAACTAGGAGGAATTCTTCGCATTGGTGAGAACGATCAGGATTATACTCTTGGCAATAAATTTGAGGCCGCATTGTGGGGAGCACGCAAAATTACTGATTCTTTGAGTGCATCTGCCAAATTAGATTATTCAAGTCAGAGTGAAATCGATGGAAGGGATATTAGAATACACGATCGTAGAGATGATGTAATGATGGGAATGAGTATGGATTCTCCAACTTTCGACCCAAACTCTCAAGGTCGCGACATCACCACCTTTGGTCTTGGCTTGAATTACTATTTTCAAAACGGCGGATTGAGCGGACATCGCCTTGCAGTGGAGTGGGAAACTCCTATCGATCAAAAAGTGAATGGAGTACAACTTGAACTCGATTCAGTTTGGACACTCGGTTGGCAATACGCATGGTAATCAAAAAATGTTGAAGTCCTAATAACTTTGATTGTTAACTAAAAAGATTACCGATGAGTTTTTAGAATTTTTCAGGAATTAAACAAAGTAGTAATGAATGGCGAAACCAAAGATCATCCCAATGGTATCGCCTCAAAAACTCAGAAATTCGATCTCTGGCGTAATACTTGTAATGGCATTGTGGAGGCAAGTTTTACCTCCACATGCCTGCTAGTTTCCATTCGATACTTCGGAGCATCGGATACCGCAAAATCATTATTGGCCAGTGGAGGTTCCATAGGCTTTCTTTTTGCCCCTCTATTTCTAATTCTTATTGGAAAGAGCAATTTGCCCGTTAGCAAAATCTGCTCAACCCTAATGGCGTTGACGGCTATTTTCATTCTAATCTCCGCTACATCAACTTCTGCATGGTTTTATGTAATATGTGTACTACTTGGCTGTGTGCTTGCCGTCCAAGTGCCATCCTTGATGGTTCATGTATACTCTAACAATTATCGACCTAATGAGAAGGGAGGAAGAATTTCAGGCAACCTCATGCTTTCATCCGCAACTGGTGGTGCCACCGCACTTATCATCGGATTAATTCTAGATTGGGATCTTGCCTACTTTAAGGTTATCGCCGTTGGCACTTTTCTAATCTGCCTAGGCACTGCGTACTTCCATCTAAAAATTCCATCTAAACCGCTCGAATCAGATTCTCTGGGATTATCCCAGAATCTTATCCATGCGTCTAAAGATCGGCTTTTTTTGTGGATGTTATCGGGGCTGATGCTCACTGGTATTGGCGTCAT
>NHDJ01000040.1 GCA_002167265.1 Verrucomicrobia bacterium TMED56
TAAGCAACTCACTTTTTGTTGATATTGGAGCTGGAACGACTGATTTCTGTATAGTTCAGGGATATTTCCCTAAACCTGAAGATCTCTTGAGTATTCCATTTGCTGGAAACGAAGTGGATGTTCTATTAGATAAGTCAATCCGAGAGGCATATCCTGAAGTAGATGTTCCTATTTCCATGATTCGCCACTTCAAGGAAAGTTACTCTTATGTTGGTGAGAATGAAACCGGTGTGCGAGTTAAGGTTCCAGTCGAAGGGAAGCCCAGAAAAATTGAAATTGGGAAGCAGGTTGGTGAGTCTTGCAACGGTTTATTAAATGAAGTCTTTCAGTCTTTAAAAACGGTTATCTCCAAGGCTTCTCCTCAATCTGTGTTTGATATGTTACAAAATATCATTCTTACAGGAGGAGGCAGTCGGATACGAGGGATTGATCAAGAACTACAACGAATGCTTGTAGATGACGGATATGAGGACCCTGATGTTAGTATTTCCTCGAAGGATGTAATGCCTTTTGTAGCAATTGGTGCACTAAAAGTTGCCAAAGCTGCAAGAGAAGATCAGTGGATTCAAGTTTAACACTTTCCTTCAAGTTCAAGCCTGGCTGAATTCTCAAAGGATGTGTTTGAGGATTTCCGCGAGTCTATCGAGTGAAATATTTAGTCTATCCATCACTGCTTGAGACTTCTCCTGATTTTCATACGGGAATATGACATCCCAACACTCAATGGATGAAAANTCATCAATTTTCTTAATGCTTACTTTTTCGAGTCCTCCTACGCCCAAATGTCTGACCAGATTGTTGGCAATATGAACGGCGGCAGTTAGTTTAGGATTTATTGTNGCTGGTTTTGGATGGTTGTGAAAGTTTACGGCTTCCACAACTTCATCGGAAATATGATGATTCCATAAATAGTAAGCACCAATTTTGGAGTGATTCCATCCTATGATTTCGTCTTCTTTTTTGATCAAATCATCAATATCAGAATAATCAGCTTCAAAAACTTTCGAGAATTCATCGGGGAAGGTAATGGCAAGAATTAAAACACCCAAGTTATGTAAAAGACCTGCGACATAATCAGCTTCTAAGTCCACTTTGTGCTCTGCAATTGAAAGTAATTCCCTTGTTAGAATTGCACAACCAATACTGTGCCGCCAAAAGTCTTCCCATGGAAATTTGCTAGATGCATTTTTGTCGAGAGCGGTAATTTCCTCGATTATTGGAGTTGCTGAAAGTAATTCCCTTATTCTATTTAGTCCCAGAAAGATTGACGCTTCTTCAATGCCATTGATTCTATTTTCTTCAGAACTACCAAAGAATATAGAATTTACTAGATCCAATACACGGGTAGTCAATGAAGGGTCAAGTTTTATGACCTCAGCGATTTGACTCACAAAACTATNCTCTGACTCGAGAAGATTTCGAAGAGTAGAATTAATGCTTTGCAGTGAGGCAAGTTTGGGACATTGATTTATCTTTTCAATGAGTACAAAATCAGATAAGGGGTTCATTTCAGATGTAAACTAAAATTAGGAAAGTATTAAATCTCTTTCCTCCTTCTCATCGGAGTCAAACTATCTTTGAATTAAAATGGCGTTTGCTCTGTGAGCGGAAAGATTTACGCCTTTATCAATTGATGCAGAAAATAATTCGCTTCCCAACCTGCAAGATTCTCCGTTGTTGGGTAAAAGAAGGGTACGACCAGATGCAGAAATAAGTTGCATGGAACCATCAGCTCTTTTTTCCAAATGTACTTGGTTTCCAATTTCCGTGGATAGAAACTCCTTAATATCTTCGTGGTTCAGGAATTTTTTTTCCAGATCTTCAATCGGTTTTTTTGAAATTGTGGTCTCAGCGATTTGTAACTCATTTGCAAAAGTAGCATTTGATTTAGCTTCGAACTGTTTCGGTGCGGCAGTGAAACGATCAAATACTTCTTTTCCTAAAGATACTAAATTGGTTGCTAAGATTGGATTCATGCCGAAATTAAAGCATAATCCTTGCCAGTTTGCTTAATAAGTAAAAGGGAGGCAATTTCGATGAATCATGCTTTCCGCTATTTGTATGGCATTCAATGCAGCTCCTTTCCACAGTTGGTCTCCGACTACCCAAAGGCTGAGTCCACTTGAGAAACCCTGATCAATCCGTAATCTTCCTACCGCACAGGCTTCTTGCTCAGAAAGTTGTATAGGAGTTGGGTAGAGGTTTTCAGTGGGAGAATCCATGAGTTTCGTACCTGAAAAGCTTTCAATTGCTTCTTTTGCATCAGGAATATTTACGCCATTTTCAAATTCAGCGTTAATACTTATGGAATGTGAGCGAATTACGGGAACCCTTACACATGTGCAGGAAACTTGCAATGATGGAAGAGAAAGGATTTTTTTGGTTTCATTCTTCATCTTCATTTCCTCTTTAGTGTATCCATCTTCCCTAAAGGAATCGATGTGAGGAATTAGGTTATGTGCAATTGGATGGGGAAATGGAGATTGGACACCACTGTTTTGTTCGAGAGGTAATCCCAATGAGGTTCTCAGTTCAGCTTCCAGGATATCTAGCCCAGTCTTCCCCGCTCCAGAAACCGCCTGGTAAGTCGAAGCAAAGAATCTCTTGAGCTGAAACCTACGATGTAAAGGATAGAGCCCCATTAATGTAATTGCTGTTGAACAATTTGGATTGGCAACAATTCCATTATGATTTTCGAGAATCTCTTCATTAATTTCAGGAATAACCAAGGGAACTTTCGGGTCCATCCTAAACGCAGAGCTATTATCGATGACTACGCACCCTTGAGATCTTGCTAATTCTGCGAATTCAATTGACTGTACAGAACCCGCACTAAAAATTGCAAAATCCAAATCGTTAAATGAGTCTTGTGTGGTTTCCTGTACCTTTTCTGTATTGCCGAAGGCTTTCATTTCGAGGCCAGCAGACTTTGCGGAAGCGAGTAAGCGAACCTCAGTTGCGGGAAACTCACGTTTTTCCATGAGATTAATAATTTCTTGGCCAACAGCTCCTGTTGCCCCTAGGATTCCGATACGATAATTTTTCAATGAATTTTGATGGTTTATATTGCGAGTATCAAGAGGCTGCACGCTCCCTTGACTTAGATGAAACTGAAGGAGTCATTCTTGCATCAATACAGAGGCAGGAAATGTTCCTTATGGTTAAAGGGAAAAGCGTGAAACAGTGGGTGATGTCAAGTTCGAAGCGTCCGCCTTCATGTTTTCAAGACTCCTTAGGTACCCCATGGGGGTTACACGAGGTAAACGAGAAAATTGGAGATGGAGAGCCGTTAGGGATGGTGTTTGAAGGCAGAAAAGCAATTGGTCAAATTTATGAGGATTGTGATCCCGCGAAGAAGGCTAAAAATTTAATTACTACGAGAATACTTAGATTGAGGGGGCTACAGGCTGGATTAAATTCCGGAGCAGGAATGGACAGTTTTGAAAGGTATATTTATGTGCACGGAACCAATCACGAAAACAAATTGGGTAAGCCATCCAGTTCGGGTTGCTTACAGTTATCAAACCTTGATGTTTTGGAATTATATGAACTTGTTTGCGATGGGACACACCTGTGGATTGAAAATCAAGGACTTACAAATTAAAATTATAAGGTTAAGTGCTTGGCTATCATTTTTAGAATAATTGTTGGTTCCTGGTCTTCATTAATTTCTAAAATCCGGGATTGAGAATTTGCCACTTTTATCGTGTTAGAAACCCGTTCCTGTTCCAAACCGGGCGAATCCTGATCCAAGACAACAAAGTTGTAGTTTATTTGACGCAAAAGAATCAATGCATCATCAATGTTGTCACATTCTTCGATCCCAAACTTGCCCCTTCTTATTTCATTCCCGACATTATCTCTTAGATGATTGTTTTCAATGAACAGTAGTATTGATGTTCTTTTGCGGGATCTTATTATCTTAATCACCTCCTCTACTTGAATGGGTTTATGTAAAAATGCAATACAACCGAGTTCTCTTGCTTCATTTTCAAGTTCTGGTGCTGAGAAAGCACTGATGAAAATAAATTCAGCAGATTTTTTTCTGAGGACTTGCATCTTTCTAAACAAGTCTACCCCCTTTATATCAGGCATTTGCATATCCATTAGGACAAAATCAAATTCATGCTCCACATAAAGATTATTGGCTTCTATTCCATTGCTTGCCACAAATGTGCAGAAACCTTCACTCTCCAAAACATCAAGCATAGTTGAGCGAATTGCTGGGTGATCATCGACGACAAGAATTTTTGTTTCCATGTAAGCTTAGGTCTTAAGATAATTATCAATAATTGGAATTTTAATCTGAATGACAGTTCCAGAACTAGAACTTTCTGTGATAGCAATTTCGCCGCCATGTCTTGAGATCAAATCTTTACAAAGTGATAATCCTAGTCCAAAACCATCCTTCTTAGTAGTAAATAAAGGATTGAAAACTCTTGCGATAATGTCTTTTGAAATACCTTCTCCATTGTCAGTAATGCGAACTTCAATTTGTTCGGATTTTACCATGGCTTGAACTTGTATCTTGGTGAGTGAGTTTTCTGGCGTGGATTGTACGGAATTCAGGAAAATATTGGCTAAAATTTGCCTAAAGAGCAATTTGTCGACGCGGGGTCTGACTTTACCCAAAGATGATTTAAAAGAAAAATCTATTTGATTGGTCGAATCGATGACTTCAATAGCCTCTACGCAAGCTTTTTCTAGATTAATTGATTTTAGCAAAAGTTCCTTCCCTTTTGTGATGTCAAGTAATCGCTCAATCACTTGATCACTTGCAGAAAGTTGTTGATCTATAATGTCGAGATGTTCCTTTGTTTTACCCTCGGCGTGTAGGTTTTTGCGCAGGAAATAAACGGAGTTCCTGATTGCAGCCATGGGATTTCGCAGTTCNTGAGCAATATTTGATGAAACTTGGCCAACGCTAGCAAGCCTTTCCTGTCTTGCAAGTTGCTGTTGGAGCATCAGTAGTTCTTGATTCTTCTTTTCTTTCTCATTAATTTCATCCTGAAGCAAGTGGTTAGTCTTTGCCAAATCGTCAGTTCTTTCCTGCACTCGTTGTTCAACTATAGCTTTGCTTTCCAACAATTCCATATTGGTTTCATTAATGGAATCAAGCATGTTGTTAAATACTTTTGTCAATCGGCCAAATTCGTCTTCACTTATTTGCTTTGCCCGAACCTTTAAGTTCTTTTGCGATGAAATCTTCTCAGCTACTGATACGAGTTCTAAAAGGGGACGGCTTAGGCTTCTTTCAAACTCAATAGCAATGAGTAAAACTAAAAATAAAATAATGATCCAAATTACTAGACTGAGTCTCCAGAAAGAATCCTTTATGGTGTTTAAGTCTTGAAGCGAACGAATGAGAATAACTTCCCCAAGAGTTTGTTCAAATGATTTTACTGCTCTCGTTATTACTAGGAAGTCACTATTTGATTTAAGGTTATTTACTTCGGACTTATTTGTTATTTGCGGCCACTTATTTTTTAACATGTGCAAATCTTTGCTTTCTGCAAATAAAGATGGTTTGGATTCGGTTGAAAAAATATCTTCTTTCCATATTTGAATAGCGATAATTTCTGAGTTTTCAGTGATCGCATCTATGAATTCAACTGCAGTTTCTGGGTCATCAAATTCAATGGTTGGTAGAACTTGCCTAGATAATATATTAGCTAATTCATTAGTGTTGGCCAAGATAAGACTTTTATGGGAAATACTTGTCTCATTAGCCAGATAAAGTCCACCGAGAGAGGGCACAAGTAAACTGAGCAAAAGAGTTGCTGAGAGAAATTTCCCTCTAAATGTCCAATTTGAAAATCTAGAAAACAAAGATTCTTTTTCGCTTAAGGATCAACGCGTAAATCAGTTTGATTGATTAATCACCCTTATTTGATTCACGGATTAACTTAATTGTGCTACGAAGAATTTCTTCGGGAGAGTTTTCGTTTCGCATAACGGTTTCACGAAGAAGTAAAGAGAGTTGGGTGTGTTTTTCAGATAATTCGTTTGAGTCCAACCTGTAAGAGCACGAAATTGAAGCGGAGGACTTACTTTCCTTATTTCTCTGCTCCAAAAAAGTTGATACCGCAGAATGGATTTTGTCTTTCGCTGTAAGTTCGTCAAACAGAGCGAGAAAATCGCTTGAAGAAATTTTTGAAAGATAAGAATAATCAAAGACTGAATATGCTCCTGTACATCTAGCCGCAAGTAAAGTCTCCAAATCATTTCTGCTGATAAAAGCAGAGTTTTCCGAGATTGCGAATATAGAGAAATCTTGAAACAGACCTGTACGGAGTAAATAATGAACAGAGGTGCCAAAACAAAGATCAAAGCCTTTAAGGCAATTCAGCGCGTGCCAACTTCTTGGATCTTTCGCATCAATGATCAGTATTTTTTGCCTTATCTTAGTGGGTTGCTTAGAAACAGAGGATTTAAGAGTACGGAAATCTTCATCAGTAACTATTCCAAGCACGGAGTCTGGAGATTTGGGGTAATACATAGGTTATTTAAATTAGGGGATTCTTTACAATGTGACCGCTGATTTCTTTTGTCAACTATGATAGCCCGTGTAACTTTGGCAAAAACTAAGAAATTCCTATAAGTGGAAGAAGTGAAAGTAGATTTTTTTCAACTTTTAAGCCACTGGCTAATTTTGTAAGTTCATTATGAGAATGGGTTCCAGTTGAAACGAGCAGACAATCCATACCTGCATTTACAGCAGTTTTATAGTCATATGGAGAATCGCCAATGTAGAGAGTGTCTTGACTGGAGTGGCCTATTTTCTTGAGGGCATATTGTGAAAGAAGCGATTCAGGCTTTTTCCATTCGGTGTCGCTGACTCCGATTGTAAACTCCAAGTATTTATCAAAGCCCAAGAAAGAGCATGCTTTCCGTGCATGGGGGCCATATTTATTTGTCAGGACGCCAGTTTTGATTCCATGCTTTGAGCAGGCGGATAAAATTTCAATTGAACCTTCTAACGGTTCCAATCCATTAAACATTTCTTTTTCAAATATTGGTCGTAAAATCTGTACCGCTTCTTTTGCTTTTTCGGGACCTATGAGTTTACTCATTGTTGTTTCAGATGCACCACCGACCGCCCGCTTAACTGTTTCGAATTCAGGTGCCGGGTAACCCATTTTTTCAAGAGTCAGTGAAAAAGATTTATGGATGGCTTTGAATTGATCGATCAATGTGCCGTCCAAGTCAAAGAGTATTGCCCGAGGCGTCATAAGTTTACTATAGTTTTTTAAATCGATTAATGAATATTGTAATTATACTCCAAATTCAATGAGTGGCGAAGAGAAAATTCCTTTAGTTGAATATAATCAGGAGGGAGATGTTGTCCGCATTAAGGTTTCTGGTTACTGGAATATTTCCTGCCCAGAAAGGCCTATGGTTTTACGAAGGTGGCAGTCCTGGTTGAAGCAGTGGAAAGATCAGAAGAAATTTGAGATATCTTGCGATGATTCTATAAAATGGGATTCTTCATTAGTAGTTTTTCTTCAGAATGCGAATTGTACTTTTGTGAAAAGCGGGAAAGAATTTTCGTTCAAAACCTTGCCTGTAGGTTTGAATCGTCTCTTGACATTAAGTGATGCAAAATCAACCTTTGTCCCCAGCGACCAAGAAGAGGTGGGTTCACTGGTAAAATATTTAAATCCATACCATTATATTTACAAACCGCTCGAATATTGGGGTGCCCTAGTGATTTCGTTTATTGAACTTTGTTCAGGCAGGTCTGTAATGAGATGGCGTGATTTTATCGAGAGTGCCAGAAATTCCGGTGCATCTGCATTGCCCATAGTGACCCTGATTAGCTTCTTAACTGGACTGACTTTGGCTTTTGTGGGCAGCGTTCAACTGGAAAAGTTTAACGCTAAGATATATGTGGCAGATTTAGTGAGTTTGGCTATGGTGCGTGAGATGGGAGCATTGATGGTTGGCATTATTATGGCAGGTAGAACTGGGGCTTCCTTTGCTGCAGAAATTGGGAATATGAAACTTAACGAAGAAATTGATTCATTAAGAACATTTGGGATCTCGCCGATTGCTTTTTTGGTATTACCGAGAACCATGGCGTTGTTTGTTATGACACCTCTACTTACCTTGTACGCGGATGCGGTTGGTATTCTTGGAGGACTGACCGTTGGTACTACAGTGATGGGTTTTTCAGCCTTGCACTACCTTGAGCAAACTCAAGCAGCTCTTACTAGTATGTGGGAAGTTTATTCTGGTGTGTGCAAGAGTCTAATTTTTGGTTTAATAATAGGCTTAGTTGGTTGCTATAAAGGCATGAACTCCGGTAGAGATTCTGCTTCTTTGGGCAAGGCAGTAACCTCTGCGGTCGTGGTTTCAGTTACATTGATTATTATAGCAGACGCAATTTTTGAAACTACCTTCAGTTATTTGGAACTTCGTTAGTGAGTATGCACCAAAAGAGCGAGGGTCTTATACAAGTTGAGGATCTGGAGTTGGCTTACGGGGAAAATCTTGTTTTGAAACAAGTCTCATTTCAGTTGATCAAAGGTACTTGCCTGGTGGTAATGGGAGGTAGCGGTTGTGGTAAGAGCACCTTATTGAAGGCAATGGTTGGTCTCCTTGCTCCTGTAGATGGAAAAGTATTTATAGCAGGTAAGGATTTGTGGGATAGTAATCATACCGAGAGAGCTACAATCTTGAGAAAGTTTGGCGTTCTTTTTCAAGGCGGTGCTTTATGGAGTTCGATGACGGTTTTTGAAAATGTAGCTCTTCCATTAGAGACATACACTGATTTGAAGGAAGGTGAGGTGCGGGAAATTGTAAGATATAAATTAAGTTTGGTTGGTTTAGGTGGTTTTGAGAGTTTCTATCCATCAGAGCTCAGTGGTGGGATGAGAAAAAGAGCAGGTCTGGCAAGAGCTATGGCATTGGATCCTGAGATTTTATTTTTTGACGAACCGTCCGCTGGATTGGACCCGATTACATCAAAAAGGCTAGATGACTTAATCAATGAACTAAAGGAAAGCTCAGGAATAAGTTTTGTCGTTGTCACCCATGAGTTAGCAAGTATTTTTGAAATTGCGGATCATTCCATCTTTCTTGATGCAGAAGAAAGGACACTTTTGGAATCTGGTGACCCGAAATCGCTAGTTTATAATAGTAATAACCCTAAAGTTGTAGATTTTTTGACTCGCAATGCTTAACCTGTCATTCGATTGAGCATTGATTGTTTTGTAAATAATGCCATGATTAAGGAAGTTCTTGAAAAAAACAGGCAATAGATTTTTGGTAGGTGCTTTTACTGTAGGCGCTCTGGTTTTGCTCTTAGGCTTTACAGTTTTTACGGGTGGTTTCTCTTCATTCAGGAATCAGAATGAAAGGTTTGTTATGGTTTTTCACGAGAATATGTACGGTCTTTATGAAGGAGGTAAGGTTACTTTGAATGGGGTGAGAATTGGAAGGGTGGAAAGGTTCTTCCTCGGAGATGCTATCGAAGACGGACCTGTTCCTGTACTTGTTGAAATTAACAGAAAACTTGTTCGCCGCCACATGGTAGACTCTGATAATAAGATATTTGATGAAGAGGGTAAATTTAAGGAAGAAATTATTCCCACTTTAGTTGGGCAACTTATTCAGGAAAGTTTCGTTACAGGAATTCTTTATGTCAATTTAACTACTGACGAAGACAAGGGAAAACTCTCTGACAGTACGGTCACTACCTTACATGGATACCCGGAATTGCGCACTAAGAATTCAATTTTAACTGAGTTAAGTGAAAGTATTAATTTCGATAAAATGAGTAAGCAAATTAGTCGACTGTTAGAACTTGCTACAATACGACTTGAAGAAATTGATTTTTCAAAACTGCAGGGTGAATTTGCCCAAACTAATAAGGTTGTCAGGGAGTTTATTAATGAGTTCTCGGTTAATTACTCTGAACTTGGACCTAATTTGTCTCAAGCTTCTATTGAAGCTACATCTTTAATGAAAGATATTTCAAAATTATCTTACTCGATCAATTTAATGGTACAACCTAACTCTGAATTGAGGTTTCAATTTTCTGATACCATGCGAGAAGTAAGCTTAATGTCGAAATCCCTTAAGCGACTAGCCGACCTTCTGGAAAGAAATCCCCAAGCTTTTTTAATTGGTAAACCTGCAGCTGCAAAAGAATGAAAAGATTTCTCATTACCACATTATTCATTTCTTTGCTTATTTCTACGGGTTGCGTGATNCCTGAATCGAATCATGTAGAACCTAAGTACCATTTGCTCTCAACCTCTGAATTTGATNTCAACAAGAGTATTTCGTTGCCACAATTATCTTTTTATATCCAAGAAGTTAGCCTTCCGCCTTACTTGGATGATTCGCGTTTCATATTCCGGTCTGGTAAGTCAGAAGTTGGTTATCGCGAAAGCACTCGCTGGGCTGAGCCAATAGGCGAGGGGATAGCAAGGGTTATTGGGATTAATTTGTCCACTATTTTTCAAACCTTGAGCTATTCTTCTTTTCCTAATCGCCCAAGGTCAGACAGTTTTTATGAGATATCATTATCAATTGAAAGGTTTGAGAAAATTAGGGATAACAGCGTTCGTATTGATGCAATAATTGAAATTTCTCATTACAATCAAATTGTCTCTCAAATTCATTTTTCTGAGAGACAGGAAATTATGGGAAATCTTGCAATTGATGAAATCTCGGCACTCTCCAAAGGTCTTGCTGCTTTGAGCTATAATGTTGCCAAGGAAATCCGTGGTTTGCCTTTAACTGAAATTAAAATGAAATTAATTAGGCATTTCAATTATCAGGATGTAACCCATGAGGCTGTCATTTCTGATTTAAATAAGATTTATTCAAAAGTACCATTCAAAACATCAGATCCAAATTCCTTTCATTTCAGTTTATCCGGTAAAAGTGATGAGAAGGTTAGTTATGTTGAAAAAGATGTATCCTTATACGACGCAGTTGTTTCGCTTTCTAGATTAATGAGTAGTAAACTAAATTTTTCAGAAACAGGTATAATTTTTCAACTGCAATAGATTTTGGATATATTATTTGTATTTGTATTCATTACTTTAGTTTTATGTTTTGCTTATTTTTTTAGAGAAAAGTTTGCAAAACATGACTCTGAGAAACTTGAAGACGAAATTCAAAATGACATTCTAGAGGAGTTTCAACTTTCCCCGGAAAATATTGAGTCGGGTGATGGAGGTGATTTGGATAGTTTGGTCAGATGGTTGGAGGAGGAACAACTTAGAGATCGAATAAACGATAAAGGTTGAATCTACGCTCATTGAGTTTTGAATATTTTATATGATTTCCAATATTAAATTTTTCTAATTGNTCAATTTTTTCTCGATCCATTCCGACACCTCAACTACTAATTTCAAATGAAATTAATAAATAGTTTTAAGTTTTCCCGTGCATTTGCGATTTCTACACTTTGTTTGTGGNCTCTGAACCAAGCTTTATTTGGTTCCTGGACAAATTGGCGCGGACCTAATTTTAACGGTTCATCTTCGACTACATCTTCTTTACCTGCACACTTTGACAAATCCAAGGGGGTGAAATGGAAGGCTAAGTTACCGGGTGCTTCTGCTGCGACTCCAATCGTTCATGACGGTTTAGTCTTCCTGCCTTCCGTAAAAGTCTCCACGAATTCTTCTTCCAGAGGAAAGGGAGAGTTATTTGCTCTCTGCCTGAGTGCAGAAGATGGCAAGATATTATGGCAGAAAAGTGCGGGGAGCGGTTACAAGCCCGGAGAATCCGATGGTTTCGACTACCAACTTCATGATCGGTCGAACTATGCCAGTCCATCCCCAGTAATTGGTGGAGATTCCGTTTTTTTCTTTTTTGGAAACGGAGATTTGATTTGCTACAGTCTTAAGGGAAAAGAAAATTGGAGAAGGAATTTGCAGCAAGATTATGGGGATTTTTGCTTTCAATGGACATTTTCTGCATCCCCAACCTTCTACAAGGGTATGTTNTACCTGCCTATTTTACAAAGAGATGAAAAAGTTCATGGTCGTGGTTTAGATTCTGCACCTTCCTTTTTGGTCTGTATTAATCCTTCAGATGGGAAAACGATTTGGAAACATGTAAGGAAATCACCGGCTCAGAAGGAATCCCTTGAATCTTTTGGCACCATAATTCCTCATAATAACCAACTTATAGTTGCAGGTGGTGATGTGCTCACTGGACATGATCCACTGAATGGTAAAGAACTTTGGCGTTGGGGCACTTGGAACCCTGGTCATAAGGAGCAGTGGTGGAGATTGGTGCCTTCACCTGTTATTGGAGATGGAGTATGCTTNGTGTGCGCTCCCAAACGTGCACCAATATTTGCTGTAAAGCTTGACCAGAAGCAAGTTTCCTCTGGCGCAAATGGATTACGCTGGAACACAGCTGAAGACCCCATGCTTACTTCTGATGTACCAACTCCACTTTTTTACCGCAAAATGTTTTTTGTTCTGAGCGACCTTCGCAAAATTCTTGCGTGTGTAAATCCGAAAACCGGTAAAAGCAAATGGAGCCTTGAGTTGCCAGGGAAATATAAGTGGCGTGGTTCTCCCACCGCTGGTGATGGTAAAATTTACCTCATGAATCATAATGGCACAGTTTTGGTTGTCTCATCTGAAAGTGGTAAGATTATAAACCGTTCAGAAATGGGGGGNACTTATGATGACAACACCCGCTCATCTATAGCTATTTCTGATCGAAATTTGTACATTAGAACCAATGAAAATTTATATTGCATTGAATAACAAAAGGCTACATTGTTAATAACTTTATTTCCCATCCACCACACCCGCGCCGGGCGGTTCCCGCCAATCTACCGCCCGGCGCTTTTTTGTTTTCATTTATAGCTTTCATTTTTGGCTGAATTACTAATTATAGTCTTTATATGCTGAGAGATATATTAAGAGTTACTCTATTATTGCTTTTGGGATTCGATGTTTTCGCTCAATCCAATTCCGCAAGTATGCTGGCTTTAAAGAAGAGGGTTGCAGACATTAAAGCGAAATCCGATTTGCATGAAGAAAATGTAAACTTGCTTTTGTCACGTCCTAAAATAGTGCAGACCAAAATAACGATGCCGAAGCTACCAGAGCCTAAAGTTTTTAAACCGATTCAGCTTAGAAATGTTAGCTCCACTCCAACCCCTCCCATTCCTGAATATTTTGAAACGATTAAATTGGACTCTAATGACACTGGGGAAACTGCTCCACCTCCTTCCTTGAATGATCTAGTTGTTGATCCAGGACAAAGAATCAATGGAGAGATTGATACTAACACAACTGCAGCTAGCGATGAGCAATTGGTGGATGCTTATGATGAACTTTACATGCCAAATATACCGAACCGCCACCAAGGATATTATTTCGGTACACTATTTGGATTTGCTTTTCCAAATGACGGTGCTGTTAGGAAAACGACCAGTAAAGATAATTTTGAGTCGGAAACAGGTTATATTTTAGGATTCCAGTATGGCAGGGACTTTGGGAATATTAAAAGTGAAGTTGAGTATAATTATTTGAGCTTTGGCGGAACTAATGGCTATGAAGTCAGTTCGCATGATTTATTAGCCCGATTGATATTTGAATTTGAGCTTGGCGAGCGAGCGGATTTTCGTACTGGAATAGGTATGGGCTTCGCTTTTATAGACTTTGATCAAGTAAGTAGTTATTCAGGAGTAGGCTTTGCTTATGACTTTTTGTTAGGCGGTGGATACCGACTCAATGATGAATGGTCTTTCAATCTTGACTACCGCTACTTTTTGACAGCTGCAGGAGATGAGTATGACAGGATAGAGAGCCATTTATTACTACTATCCGCAACTTATGACTTATAATTGAAGGGTTCCCAGCTGTTTACCTTTTGAGAATCTGAATCACAATAATATCCTTCCCATTAATCTAGGGAATGGTGCTTCAAGATTAATTGAAATTATTTCCCCAAGATGTTTAATCTCAAATTCAATTTTCGAAGCATGCAAGCACAGTCGTTTTACTTTGGTAGTTTTTGCGATCAATCTGTTAGTGGAAAAGTCGCCGTAAGTATTATCGCCAGATATTGGTATGTTTCGAAGCATGCATTGAACCCTTAACTGATGAGTTCGACCAGTAACTGGTTGGAGTTCGAGTAATTGAAGATTTAGTTTACCTGCGTTATTTCTAATCTTCTGAAATTTAGTGATGGCAGCCTGTCCGTTTCCTTTACAAACACGCAGCTTTCCATTAATTTTTTTTTCTACGAGCGAATCCTTCCAGGTACCTCTTTTGGACTTAAGGTACCCGGAGGTAATCGCCATGTAAGTTTTTTGGACTTCTCTTTTCTTAAATGCTTCACGGATGGATACAGCTAGTTCTTTATTAAGGCATCCAACAATTATTCCTGAGGTAGCAGAATCTAATCTATGGCAAAGATGAAACCTCTTTAGTTCACCCTGATCAGTTGTCCATTCATAGCATTCGTCTACAGAAGAAAACTTTGAATTCAATAAGGTTCTTTGCTTTTTTTCGGGATTTTGTACTTTGTTAGGGTGACTCAAGACACCGGGAGATTTGTCAATAATACAAACACCCCACTCATCTTGGTGAATTAAGCTGCAACTTCTTTCTAAGGGTATGTCTTTTAAATTATGCAATTTACAAATAATTAAAATGTATTGTTATTACATCACTTAACCCAAAGTCTTCGACCATTTTTTGTGACCATTCACCATAAGGAACCCTCGACGCAATTGCCTGTCTGCAGATTTCTGCTGCAATGGAATTATCTCCTCCGCTTATTTCCTTTAGATCTTTGATCGTCCCATCAGCAGATAGGGCAAAGCGAAATGTTATCTTTGATCGTAGTTTATCCCTTTGGATGTAGCGTAATGACCCTGCAGTCAACTGATGCCACTGATCTTCAATTGATCTAAGCATTTGTTGTATATAAATTCCGTAAGGATGGAGTCTACATTCAATAGCTAGTTTACCGATGCGAGGAGCATTGGAAGTTGTTTTCATGATTGGTCCATGTAGGATTTCAGGGGAAATCTTAGGCCTTGTTCTATTTGCAAAGGGTAGGGCAGGTTGGGGATCTAACCTTGCAAGGTTTTCTTTTTGAAAATCCAACTTATTTTCATGTTTTCTTTCCCTTTTTAACAAATTGATCAATCGATTCTCTCTTTCATTTGCAATATTTTCTTGATCTAAAGTTATTCCATCCGGGTTGTTCTTAATTGCGGCTTTTTGCTCGAACAAAGATGGAGTTGCTGAGATTGTGGAGCTAAGGTCAATTTTTTTTGCAAGTTTTTCATTTTTTGGGAGGGGAGGAATCTTGGGTATTTGTTTCGTTTGTTTTTCTTTGCTTGGTGAGCTTAATATTTTATTGGAATTGGTTTTACCATCTAATTCAGGCGAATCAGATACAATAGCTTCATGTGAATTTTCTTCTTGAGCTGCCTGTTGATCTTGAAATGAAAAATTCTTAGTTTCATCTGGCTTATTTGTAGGTGCACTTGGGTTAGCTTCGACAAATCTTTCCTTATCATTATGAACTTCCTTTTCAATTGAAGTCCATTGGATTTTAAGATCTTTAATTTCACTGTTTCCGTTTATTACCTGAAAACTCCACAAAGTACTGGAGTTCAAATATAATGACATGCAAATCAAAGTAGTTATTGAACAAGCAAAAATATGAGACTGTAAATTTCCTGAAGTAGGGGCAGTATTCATTCGATCCGTTATTTTAACAAAAAAGTTCAGCTAAATATTTTTGAGTAAAGTTGATAAGCTCCGAGCACGAGGAAACTGATAAATGAAGCCCAAAGCATTAAATCCCATATCATTGAGTGACCCAACCGAGCGTCAGATTTTTTATACCTAAAATATAGTACAGCAAAACCAACTATCGGTAGCATTAATGCCTGCATGGAACCAGAGATCAGGATGAGGTATACTGGTTTAGGAAAAAAAGCATAACAAGTGACGCAAACAATAGGCAGAAGGACACCAAGGGTTTTAATAATATTAATTCTGTAAGTTTTCTTATCTGGAAGTATTCCTGATATGATCATTGCATCAACCACCATTCTGGCTTGACCTGCAAGAGCTACAAAGAAAGTGGAAAACAATACTGCAATTGCCCCAGTCAGAAATATATTTTGTGCCCATTTTCCAAATACCGGGGAATACATAGAGGACAGAGTTTGAATCATCTCCGATCCCTCAGGGACAAGCCCAGTTCTACCCAAAACTGATGCACCTAATAAATAGAAGGCAATAGTGCAAAATGTGTATACGATCATGGAGCCCCAAGCATCCCATTTCATTACTCTAATCCAACCTGAAGCTCTGCTGAGCCATTCCGCACTTTTGTCTCGTTTCCCACTATACGAAGCATAGCCTTTTTCCATGCACCAATAAGGATATACNAGGATTTCAGATGCACCAACTCCAATTATTCCAAATGTAGCAAGAGCAGTGAGTACGGGGTTGGAATTATCTGATTTCTCAGGAAATGAAAAACTTAACCCGTGAATGATTTCTTCTGCTTTTATTGACCACGAATCTGTTGATTGGAGAGCAACAAGATTCAAAATGGTAATTAATGTAAAACTTGAGACTAAAATTATGCAAAAATTTTCTATAAATGAAAATTTCCCGTTAAGTAAAAGAATTATGGTAAAAGCAGTAATGATTATTGACCAATATAGGTCGTCTTTTGATTTTGGTAATGGATCGAGTGCTTCAAGTTTAGCGGATATATTTGCAACCATTTCAGAATTTTTATCAGCATTCAATTCNCTTAGTTTTAAAGTTAAAGCAACTTTCTTGCTGAGCATTTCATTCCGCANCTCACCCTCTTGGGTAATAGGCACAGCTATTGCAAGAGCTTGCCCGACCCCTCCGACTATACCACCTTGTTGAGCCATAATGGTGAGAAACATGATCGTCCAAAAAACTAAAATCCAATTGGCCCGGATATGCTTTCCATTTCTTTCAATAGTGAAATGTGGACCAGGAAGTTCATTTAACGACTCAAGTGAAGTTTTCCCGTGGGTTATAACATGCCTACCAAACTCTATCTGAGCAAAAACTTTTATCACACAACCAATAATGATTAACCATAAAAAATCGAAATGGGCTTCTGCACCAGTTCTCGTTGTGGCGATTAGTTCTCCAGAACCAACAATTGATCCGGCTAAGATGAGCCCAGGCCCTAAGTTTTTTAAGATACCCCGAAAACTTTTAGGAGGTGTTCTAATATCTGTTTTTAAAATGCTAATATTTTAATTTGCCGATTTCAAAAATGCCTAATTCTCATAAATCCAACAATTAGGATGATTTAATTGGCTTTTAATACGCCAATCAAGAAGGTTTCCGATAAGTTCATTCCTCTTTTCCAGGAATTCAGTTCTATTCCAAAGGTTTATCTTTTCTGTCGGATCATTTTCAAGGTCATACATTTGTCCTTCGTTATCGTTTAGGAAATGAATCACTTTCCATTTATTGCTCCTTATCATGCTCATGAACTCTACATCTGTAAGCACCATGTCGCCAACTTGTTCACAGAAGAGGAAATCCCTTCCTTTCCATGCGCTTTCAGAAAGTGCAGGACTGAATGATAATGCCTCCATATGAGGCTTGGCACATCCTGCTAAGTCAAGAATAGTAGGCCCAAGATCCATCCATTGAACGAGCTCTGTAGTGGTATTTCCAGCTTTGACCATGGGACCGGAAATTATGAGTGGTACCCGAGTAACTTGTTCAAACATTGTCCATTTTTGACTATGTCCATGATCAGTCAGGCAATCACCATGATCACTTGTAAAAATAACCACAGTATTTTCAATGAGCTTTTTCTCTGTTAAACATTTATAAATTTGTCCGACTGCATGATCTATCATTGTTACATTGGCTAGATAATGTTTTCTTTGCCTTAGTCTACTTTCTTCGTTGGGGTTAAGTTGATGAACAATTGAGTCATGGTCTATTTCAGCATTATGCCTACGCAAAGCTTTCAAAGCAGAAGGTTGAGATTCTATATCTTCTAAACAGACAGGNTCTAAAGNGACATCTACATCATCGTACATTTCAAGAAATTGAGGGGTTGGGTCATACGGTGGGTGCGGTCCGGGGAANCCAACCTCCAGAAAAAATGGTTTTTCACTGTCATATTTATTTAACCAGTTACTAGCCTTTTTTCCCGTAAAGAAATCAGCGTGTGATTCTGCTGGTTGCTCCCAGGGGAATGCCCCCAAGCATTCTTTGTAGTCTGATCTATTTCTGTATAATTCACGTCTTTGCTTTTCAATCCCTTGATTCAGCATGAAATGCTCCCACTCGTCTGTAAAATCAGCTCCTTCAAGAAATCTGTCTTTATTTTCGACGACATGTCTCTCGTTAAAACCACATGGCGTGGTAAACGGCCATGTGTGCATTTTCCCAATGTTAGTACAATGATAGCCATTCCCTGAGAGGATTTCTACCCAACTGCGCGTCCAGTCGTCGGCGTTTTTAAGAATGCCAGTGGAATGTGGGTAGAAACCAGTAAATAGGCTAGCTCTTGCTGGAGCACAAGATGCGGCAGTTACATGACACTGCTCAAATGTGGTTCCTTTTTCAACTAGGGAGTCTAAGTTTGGAGTTATACAATGTTTAAAACCGAACGCACTGATTGTGTCATATCTTTGCTGATCTGTTATGATAAGTATGATGTTAGGCTTTTTCATGAGTTTATAATGTCGCTTTATTGAAAAAACTTACGAAATGAATCGATAGTCTTTTGGGCAGCGGCAACTGGNTCCGGCCAGGCAAATGCCTCTGCCGATACATAACCAGAATAGCCTATTTCTTTGATACATCTGGAAATCGGCTCAATTTCAGTATGTCCGTATCCTATTGGTCGACGATTACTGTCTGCAAAATGAACATGACCAAGTTTGTTAGCATTGGCCTTAATGCTCTCTGCAATATTTTCCTCCTCAATATTCATGTGAAAAAGGTCAGCAAGTAGTTTGACGCCATTTGTAGATAATCCATTGAGGAAATCTGAAGCGCTTCCAAAATGATTGAACAAGTTGGTTTCATATCTATTCAGAGGTTCATATATGAAAAAAGTACCGAGTGAATTGGCGGTCTCCCCAAAGTCTTCAAGGCACTCGCTCAAGTACTTTAGGGCTGTTTCTCTAGATACTCTTGAGGTTGAATTACCCTGCATAGACCCGAGAATTGCTGGTGCACCATGTTCGGCACCAAAAGCGATCATTTCTTTCACAAAACTTATAGCCTTTTTTCGTACNTCTGTATCTTCATGGGTTAGAGTTAAACCGTGCAGTACTTTTCCTGCTCCAGTTCCCACTGCACCAAGAGACAAATTGAACTTATTGAGTAATGAGGCCAAAGAGTGTTTGGATTCAACCGCTGGACCCTCGGTGAATAACTCCACACCGTCAAACCCCAGTTTAGATGCCTCTATGAGACTAGTTTCCAAGTCATCCCAAAGTACCCAGGGTCCTCCTTTTAGAGAGGGCACTAGAGATAATGTTATACATGATTTAATCATGATTTTGATTAGCTCAGAAATTTGTTTGAATTACGAACTGAATTTCTTTCCAGGAAAAGATTTATCCATCCATGAGGTTAATGATTGCACTACTTGCTTGATTGGCACCACTTTTTCTTTCAGGAAAGAAGTTAGTCTTGATTGGGACATTCTTGATATCTGTTAGCCACTCTGCACTCATGAAATTTTCTTGAGAAATTTCATGATTTAGCGAATGAGTTTCTGCAAATTCCCTCAATTTAAATGATTCACGAAAGTTTTTTCGGAAGCACCCCATGAGTGGGGTATGGAATCCCCAGCATTCTGCTAAGGTTCCATAACCAATCTTCCCAATAACCAAGTCGCTCGCGTTCACCAAATCCGGATAATTGAACGATGAGTTCATTGGTAGTTCGATAATGTTTTTTTTCTTCTTAAAGTCAGAATAATTTCCTGACAGGACAAAGGTGATGTTAGCGGATTCATTTAATTTTTGATGAAAAGCATAAGTGGTAGAGATTCCACCTGTTGTTAAAAGAATCATTGGATGATCTAAGTTGCCAACCAGGTTTCGCTTAATTTTTTGCGAAGACTGCCTGGATAATCTAAAAATTGGTGGCACTTCTTTACCTGTACTTGATTTTTTACAAAAAGGCACCGTTTGAATTCTCAGATCAGCAGATTTGTAGATTCCTGAAAGTTTACTGATAATTGCTGAAAAGCATGAATGAGATTCTATATATTCCTGATAAATCCAATCCCATGTAAAGTTCTCAATTAGGGCACAGGGAATTCCAGTTTTTTCAGACAAATAAATCCCCATTGGTGAGATATCACAGATAATAATATTGAACTTTTTCTCACTTAAAATTCTTAGGCAATATCCGTAATCATCTCCCTTGAAATCTAAAAATTGCTCCAATTCCTTGAGGGTTTCGTTTAAGTCATGCGAAAAAGCATCTTTCTGTAATAAACCAATATCAGTTTTAACAAAATGAAAATTGTATTTTATCTCAGATCCAAGGTTTTGTAAGAAAAACCACTTAGGAATATTCGTGAAGATATCGAATTGACAGATAACCTTTTCATTAAGTTTCTGTATAACTGCACAAGTTCTTGTTCCATGCCCGAAACCATGACCGGAAATAAAAACCGCAATATTTTTAGTTTTAGACAACTTTTATTCCGAAGAGTAGTTCAATGTATACCTTGAGTTGTTCAGTCAAAACAAGCTTTCCATTTTCCTTGGATATTAATCTTCTGCATTTCCTGTGATCATTCTGCTGATCGTAACTGATAATTGTTACTAGAGGGTCATTTTTTTGGCAGAGATTTGTTTGTTGTAAGGAAACCGGAAGTCCATAGGGGCCTAGAATAACATCCCATCCGTTCCCATTATTATCAGGTAAAAATCGGCAAAGGGAAGGGTATCTTTTGGCAAAGTCAGGTGTGTATTTAGTTTTGATTCTAATTTTAGCCTCTGGAGTCAGCATCCGTAAATATTGTAATGGGGTTTCAAATTTTTGTGCCTGATATTTTGAGAAAAATGGGAGAGGATCGAATCCAACTAGATTGAAACCACTGAAATTACCATGCCGATTAGGTGACTTGTAAGATTTTCGGTCATACCAGCTTTGGAATTTATCGGTAAGTCTGAGCCCAATTTCAAAATGCAAATGAGATCGACTGAGGGGAATGGAGTAGGAAGCACTGTTGCCCATTTTTCCAATTGGTTGAGCGACCTTTATTGTATCCCCTTTTTTAACTCTTGAATTAATGGATGCAAGGTGTCCGTAAAGTGAGTACATTGCTGGCTGAATGCCCAGGTGTTCTATGACCAAGTAGCGACCGTAAGCACTGTGACTGGACACATTGTTAACATAACTTACCTTCCCGGACATGGCTGCGTAGATTGTATCAATCGCTTGACCCTTCCCATCTCGCTTTACTGGGTAGAGGTCAATTCCCTCATGAAATTTGTAGCCGTTGTTCCTGACACATCCAAAAGATCCAGAACTAAATTCCTTTGCTGGGCCGGTTTTTTGGAGAAAAGCCGAATATCCCATTCCTTTTGCAAAAGCAGGATTGGGAGTGGGCCATGAGAGTAAGAATTTCGGGAGGTAATTTTCACCTCTCAACGAACAGCATATAGAAAAAAGTAAGATGAATGACTTGAGCATTTTTCTGATTTTAGCCTTTTAGCTCCTCGAGTTCCGCTCGCAAATGAATAATGGATTGATTTAATTCATTGAAGAGGATCATGGCATTTTCTTCGGTTAAATTCTGATTGAGGACAAAAGGTAAAACCCCGTTTGTTATCGCACTTTCTATATAATGAAAACCAACCACTTTACCGGCAATTACAAGTTGCAGGGTTTGCCCTTTTCGCCGAATTGATTGCGTCTGTAAGGTTATTGCGCTTCGGCGGTCTACCGAGAACCAAAATGCATAGGTTCGATCCTTGGGGTCGTCAGTGAAGATATTAGCAATTGTTCCAATCTGTACTCCAGTGAAATCGTACTCGTCAATTATCGGTACCGGTGCAGAATCTTGAATAAAGACGCGAGGGCGCATGGTTATTTTACTTGGGTCTGAACGAAATTTCCTGCAACCAATAAATTGCACTATAACTAAGGAAAGAACTATGGTCGTGCCAATATGTGCAAAATTTTTCATGGTTGATTAAATTGCATAAGCAATAAATGAATTATCCGAATTCAGCAATAGCTTATAAAAATCACAAACATTTTGGCAATGAGCATTGATATAAAAAAAAATCCAAAATCAGAAGGAAAAGAAACCGTTGGTCAACCTGGATTGCTCGTCATGGACATGCAGGACTCTTTACTCAGCATGATTAACAATAATCATGAGTTGGAGGAAGCTATCGTATTTTCCTTAAAAGCTTTCGACTTACTTAAGTTACCCATCTGTTTCACTGAGCAAGTTCCTGGAAAATTGGGCAATACAAATGACACAATCCTCAGTGCATCCTCATCATTTGAATGTTTTTCAAAGAAAAGTTTTTCTGCTTTTGGATGCTCAGATTTTGTTGATTGGGTAGATCGAAGGAGAATCCAGAATTTAATTGTTTGTGGTATAGAAACACCAATCTGTATCTATCAAACTTGCGTAGATGCCCTGCATCGAGGCATTGCAGTAACTTTGCTTGTCGATTGCCTGGGTTCCCGTAGAGTCCTTGATTCAAAAGTTGCCCTAGATCAATTAAGGGCATTTGGGTGTTGTGCTCTTCCTGTAGAAACATTGATTTATTCAATGATGGATAATTCTGAACATGACAGCTTTAGAGATGTTTCGTCTATAGTGAGAAGCCGGGATACTAATTAATCGGTATGCTTGCGACTACTAATTCCGCCACTTTGTTTGGTGTTAACGCTTTAGCAGTTACTGTTGAAGCAAACAGTGGAGAACGTGGAGAACCCAAATGTGTTTTGGTCGGTTTGCCTGATGCATCGGTCAAGGAATCCATGGATCGAGTATTTTCGAGCTTAAGCAATAACGGTTATTCGAAGCCTCGAACTCATGTGACAATAAATTTGGCACCTGCTGACTTGAGGAAGGAAGGCTCATCATTTGATTTGCCAATTGCCCTGACTCTACTGGCGGCAACAAAACAATTTGAAGGCAATGATTTATCTGACTTTGTAGTGGCAGGGGAACTAGGTTTATCTGGTGAGATCAGGAAAGTCCGTGGAGGGCTAGCAATAGGAATGCTAGCACAGCGAATGGGAAAGAGAGGAGTGCTCTTACCCCCTGAATCGGCACAAGAAGCCTGTCTTGTCGAGGGAATCGAGGTTTACGCTATTAATAGCTTGTCTGAAGCAATTTGTTTTTTTGAAGAAAGGTCAAGTTTTAGTCCGCTAGAAAAACAGAGAAGTCCATTTCTTAAAAATACGGAATTAAATTTCAATGAAGATTTTTCTGAGATTAAAGGACAGTATGGATTAAGGCGGGCTGTTGAGATAGCAGTAGCTGGCGGTCATAATCTGTTAATCATTGGACCGCCAGGTGCAGGTAAATCTATGATTGCCAAAAGAATCCCCACTATATTACCCGATCTTAGAGGGGATGAATTATTAGAGATTTTAAACATATATTCGATTCAAGGCGATTCTCCCTTGAGTAAGGGTAAAGGATTACTCCGTCCAGTTAGAACCCCTCATCATACAATTAGTGATGTTGGGTTATTAGGAGGTGGCACTATTCCTGGTCCAGGAGAAATTTCCCTGGCTCATAATGGTGTTTTATTTCTTGATGAGTTGCCTGAATTTAAAAGGTCAGCGTTGGAAGTTCTGAGGCAACCACTAGAGGATGGAAAAGTCACCATATCCAGAAGTGCAGGAAAAATTACTTTACCAAGTGATTTCATGTTGGTTGCCGCCATGAATCCCTGCCCTTGTGGATTCATGGGAGATGAAAAAAATTCCTGCCGATGTTCAATACCACAAATTCAAAAATACAGAGCTAAAATTAGTGGGCCATTACTCGACCGAATAGATATCCATATTGAAACTCCTGCCGTGAATATTGATGAACTCCAAAATCTTCAGAGAGGAGAACCTTCAGCGGACATAAGAGGACGCATTCAATCTTGCCGGAAGGTGCAAGAATCCAGGTTTACCGAATATGGCCATTCTTCATTAACTAATGCTAATATTCCGGAAAGACTCATGGATGAGGTCTGCCAAATAAACAATACAGACAAGGATTTATTAAAAAAGGCGATGGAGCAACTTTCTCTTTCAGCGCGTGCTTATTCTAAAATATTAAAGCTAGCCCGCACTATTGCTGATCTAGAAACCTCATTAAAGATTCAGAATAATCATCTTTTAGAGGCAATTCAGTATAGAAGTTTAGATAGAAATGTTTGATTATTTATAATAAAAACTTTACAAAAAATCTTTAAAATAAATGATTATTATTTAAGTATATATTATGAATATTAATGAAAACCATTCTTTAAAAGAATTAGAACGTTTAAAGCGTAAAATTGAAAAGCAAATAGAGGCAAAGAAATCTACTCGGCAAGATAATTCTGTTCTCTATAATTTAATTAAAAAAGATCACGAAAAGCATAGAAGGGATGATGGTAGAAAAGTTTTTCGTGGAGTCGTTGACTACTTGGAGTGTTATGTGAACGGACTGCCACCGGTTGCCAAGGGTGCTTTCTACAAAAAATTTGGCATGGAGGGCAAGAGGACCAAGATTACCACTGATGTTATAAGGGAGGTTAAGGAACTAATTTCTCAAGGCAGTACCTTATCGAAGGCAGCATCAACAGTTGGTGTTTCTGTTGCGACATGTCAGAAAATCAAAAAAGGAGACTATGATTCCTGATATTTTTTCTGTCATTATGTTCATAAACTTTCATGGTTAAAAAAATAGATGGTGAATATTTTTTGTCCCGAACAGAAGCCATGGAATATATCACATTTGCCTATGATGTAAAGTGGTGTGTTACGAAGTGGGAGAGAAATTTAATAAGAATTAATTATGAGACTAGATTAGGTAGGGGTAGTGGGAAATTTACTGCCTTTAGATGTAAAAATAGTTCAAATGTAAGACTAAATAAATTTGATATTGATAAGCATTTTTCGCTTGTGAATTAGATAATTACCTTACTCTTCCTCTTCGGGAATATCCAGCCTGTGCATTGTCGTTGGTTCACCTTTTGCATTCACCTTAATTACTTTTATAATTTTACAGTCTTTTCCCTGAGCCTGAAACCTTTTTGGTTCTCCGTCAGGGGACATTTTTTGAAGTAATCCAGGTTTCTTGTCAATTTCTACACATTCAAGCAGGTCTTTTCCATTGTATCCCTCTTCATGAGAGGATGAGTATAAACCATCCGGGTGGACGAAGCATACAATCCTCCCGTATCTTAGAGTACCACCACGTCTGTGCTGGATCACATCACCTTTTTCGAAAGTCTTTTTTGCAAAAAGTTTCTTTCTGGGAGTGTAAAGTTTAAGTTTAGAGCGTCGGGCTTTGAAAGTTCTAATTCCGTCAGAGCCTTTGTCCAGCGGAGTTAAGTCATCTGGGTTAACTTCAACGCACTCGAGTGTCGGATCTCCAGGATTGTCCTGTAGAATCATAAGAACTTCGCCGCATTTTTTCTTTCCTCCGGAGGAAACGGTTTGCTTAACATGGTCACCAATCTCAACATCGCGGATATTCTTTTTCTTTTTCTTGGGTTTCATTAGGCAACATTATTTCACTTCATTGATCCAGTAGCAGCTAGTCGCTTAGTTCTACAATCATTGCAAATACAGAACTTTCCATGACCGAAGTCACCAGGGATAGGTAAGTCCTCAAAAAGCGAATTTTCGGAATCTAAACTCCTCTGACTAGAAACATTTTCTTCTTTTGATCTCGAATCTTTAAGAGCTAGTTTTTGTCTTTCAAGCTTTTGTTGTTTGTATAGTTCCATTTGCCTTTTCCTTGTCTCAAATAGAAATGCAACCCCTTGCTTGAAGTCAGTATTCAGCATGCCTATCTGTCCTCGTAATTTAGAGTCTTTAGAAGGGGATACAGATAAGACTTGCCCGCTTGCGGTTACTGCAACAACTTCCTTTCCCGCCGGAAGGGTAGATTCAGCTATGATTTCTCCGCTTTTTGATTTCGCTGTAAATTTTACAGGTTGTAGAATTGTTACTGCGGGAAGTGGGAATACGGATTTTGGGATAGATGTCCAGTTTTTGACAGCTTTTAACAACTCATTACTAAATTCTGGTTGAATTGGAGTCTCAGATAAGGAAGGGATGCTCGGCGGCAGAGGTGGAGGTAGGGGTGGGGGCAAGACTTTAATATCTTGAATTTTACTGTCTTCCTTTGTTGCGAGAAGATTTTTATTAGTTTCGTTTGTTTCAGCTATTTCACCAACATTTCCTTCTTTGGGAGAAGCATCTTCCTTATTAACGGACTGGGAATTTTTTAATTGCTCACACGAGGACAAGAGTAAAAAACAAAATGAAATGAAAATACAAATAAATTTCATACAGTCTTTTTTTCGGGAAATTTGTCGTCTATGCAAGAGGATTTGTTTAAATTTTTAATCTCGAATGAATTTCATAAGATCAAATCTAGGTGTCATCACAAAGAGTGCTATCGTAATAAATGTTATTTTATGCATGTTTTTGTGTTTTATTTTGTCAGGTGCTGAAAGTCATAAAATTCAGCTTTCCCTGTCTGCTTTGCTCTTATTTTCAAATTTGCTTATTTGGTTTCTGATTTCTTTAGAAAAGTCAAACCGAAGGACAAGTGAAGTATTGGGGCAGGATTCTACATTGGAAACACATAATAAAGAAATATTACAGGATTTAGATGAAGAATTGAATCGCAGAAAGGCACAACGCGACATAGAAAAAAACTGAAGTGACAGAGTACAGGCTAAAACCTATTTCCCAATCGTCCTTACCACCAGGCATTCCTTACATAATAAGTAATGAGGTAGCTGAAAGGTTTTCATTTTATGGTATGAAAAGCATTCTTTTGGTCTACATGACTTCATATCTTGTACAACCAAATGGAAGTTCTGACTTTTTTTCAGATAATGAAGCACAGGCTTGGAATCACCTTTTTGTAGCTTCAGCTTATTTTTTCCCAATATTTGGAGGGATTTTAGCTGATGCTTTCCTGGGCAAGTATAAAACAATCATTATTTTATCTGTTATTTACTGTATGGGTCATGGTTTCATGGCGTTCATGGGTTTTGTTGGCGACACTAGAATGTGGTTGTTTGCCGGTTTAGCATTCATCGCGGTAGGCTCAGGAGGAATTAAACCTTGCGTTTCATCTCATGTTGGAGACCAGTTCTGTAGGAGAAACAAGCATTTGCTTTCTCAAGTATTTGGTTGGTTTTATTTTGCAATAAACTTTGGTGCGTTCTTATCGGGACTCCTAACTCCTTTTCTTTTAGAAGCAAGAAATGCAAGCGGTTCTTTGGGGGCGTTGATTTATCCTTTTGTCGAGTTTATCATCGGTGAAAGGGGGAAGGATGAGATTTTGTTTGGACCACATTATGCTTTTGGGTTACCAGGAATACTTATGGCAATCGCTACTTTTGCTTTTTGGTTGGGAAGGAAAGAATTTGCCCATATACCTCCCCTTGGAAAGCGTTATTTCACTGAAACCTTTTCTTCTGAAAATCTGAAGCCAGTGTTGCGTTTAAGCATAATTTTTTCTTTTGTGGTGATATTTTGGGCTTTGTTTGATCAGATTGGGACATCCTGGCAAATCCAAGCACGCAGTCTTGATCGGTCTCTGCCGTCATGGCTTCCAATTTTTGGAGGAAGCGAGATGCTTGCATCACAAGTGGCTGCTATTTGGAACCCATTGTTTATTCTTTTACTAATTCCAATATTTTCCTTTGGGATTTATCCATTTTTAAGTAGATTTTTTAAAGTCACTCCACTACGCAAGATGTCAATTGGTTTTTGGATTATGGGATTAGCTTTTGGGATGGTTTCAATTATCCAGTATTTTATAGATTCGGGCGAAATTCTATCTGTGGGCTGGCAGGTTGTGGCCTGTTTTTTTCTTACAGCATCCGAAGTAATGATTTCGATTACCTGCTTGGAATTTGCATATACGCAAGCACCCAAAAGTATGAAATCATTAGTTATGGCGTTATATTTACTTACAGTCTCACTGGGTAATTTTTTAACATCTCAAGTTAAGTTTCTCCTGATTATGGATGATGGGACATCTTGGTTATCGAGAGTTCAAGAATTTTGGTTTTGGACAATAATTGTCTTAATTGCAGCGTTTGCTTTCATCTTCGTTTCAAGATCTTACAAACCTCAAGAATACCTCCACGAATCTGAATAATTTAAAGGAGTCTTATGTCATTAATTGGCAATGAAGTGCCGAGTTGAGTTATTTTCTTAAGAATCATCTTTTTGGCAAATGATAATTCTTGCTTCACCGCACCACTAGATGTTCTAACAATTAACAATCCTCTTGTAGTATCTATTTTTTCAGGAGCACACTTTGCCGCTAGCTTTAGACCAACTAATTTGCTCCAATTTTCTGATATAATTTTTTCAGGACTGCTTATGGATCCTATTTTCCAATCACCCCAAGCTTTTTCGATTATATCTTTAATTTCTTTAGGAGGGCGGTTCTTCCTTGGATCTTCAGCAATTGGCAAACCTATGAAATTTGATAAAAGTCTTTGATCGCGTCTATTCATAAACTATACAATTTATTAATTAAAAATTTATTAATGAAATAAATATTTTGATTCATTTAAATACTATGGTAATAAAAACATTAAATATTTGTAAAATTAAATGATAATTAAACCAAAAATAAAAGGTTTTGTGTGTATCACATCACACCCTAAAGGTTGCTTTGCCAATGTTAAACAACAGATGGAGTATGCTCAATCCAACCCCATATCAGTCAGCAAAGCTCCCAAGCGTGTTTTAATAATTGGTTCTTCTACGGGGTATGGTCTCTCATCCAGAGTTGCTGCTGCATTTGGTACAAATGCCGATACTTTAGGAGTTTTTTTTGAAAGACCACCCAAAGAGGAAAAACCTGCCAGTGCCGGTTATTACAATACCTTGGCCTTCCAAACTCTTGCGGCGAATCTAAAGTCAAGGCATGAAGACATAAACGGTGATGCTTTTTCAACAGAATGTAAGAGTACTGTCATTGACAAAGCCAAAGAATTTGGGGGGAAATTTGATCTTATCATTTACAGTTTGGCATCCCCGAGGAGAACCGACCCAATAGATGGTAAGTCATACCGTGCATGCCTAAAGCCTATCGGAGCAGTTTATCGCAACAAATCACTAGATACAGATAAGGAAGAAATTAAAGAAATTACCCTTGAACCTGCCAGTCAAGATGACATCGACAGTACAATAAAAGTTATGGGGGGGGAGGACTGGGCAAGTTGGACTGAATTACTGCTCCGTGAAAATCTTCTTGCTGATGGTTGCCTGAACATTGCTTATTCATATGTAGGTCCCGAAGTAACTCGTCCAATTTACCGCAACGGGACGATTGGCCTTGCAAAAGAGCATTTGGAAGAAATGGCAAATTCATTAAGTATTCAAATGCAGGATACATGTGGTGGTAAAGCACTTATATCTGTAAATAAAGCAGTTGTAACACAAGCCAGTTCTGCAATACCTGTTGTTCCCCTCTATGTATCTCTACTATTTCGTGTTATGCGGGAAAGGGGCACTCACGAGGGTTGCATAGAGCAAATAGTTCGTATGTTTAAAGACAGACTGTATTCTGAGGGTGAAGAAATTGAGACTGACGAATTGGGCCGTATTCGTCTCGATGACTGGGAGATGGCTCCTGAAGTTCAGGATGAGATCGTGAGTAATTGGGCAGGGATTACCACTGAAACGCTTCGATCCAAAACTAATTTTGAGGAATATCAAAAGGAATTTCTGAAATTATTTGGCTTTGGGATTGAAGGAGTTGATTATGAAGAAGATGTAGATCTAGTTAACCCGTTCTGATTTTTTAATTAAGAAGAGGATAGGTGATGTACTTTTTTCGCTGCATCTCACGGTGGTGTATTTCCATGAATTATTTTCAATGTGGTTTTCTACTATTCTCGCTTCGAGTTCACCACCTGAATGCCCCCTGTAAGCTACGATACTCATTACGCCGTCTGGATTTAACCAGTTAAAAGCTATTTTAATAGCCTCTACTGCTTTGTCACCAGTTGTGGTGATTGAATGGTCCCCGGTTGGTAAATATCCAAGATTAAAGGTCGCAACACTCAATTTTCCTTTAAAGCAGTTATCAATCACACTCTCAATTTTTGTGTGGCAGGATTGAATCAACCGAGTTTGCCTTAAGCAATTATGCTTTGATAACAGTTGTTTTGTTGATTGGATGGCTTCTTTTTGAATATCGAAACAAAAGAGCTTTCCCTTTGAGGTAATTATTTGAGCCATGAAAAGGGCGTCCCATCCATTGCCAGCGGTTGCATCTAGGCAAATCCCACCTTCGTTTAAGTGTTTTTTAATGAAAGTATGTGCGGTATCTGTTAATTTCATTTTTATAACTGGCAAACCTGTTTATATTCAAATGCCCTGGTATTGGTTTATTTTGGGTAATCAATTCTAGAAGTAGCTTTGCACAATAGTTAATTGTGGTTGTTCCCCTAGAACCAAATCCATTGAAAATAAGTAAATTCTTGTGAGTTGGATGCTCGCCAATGATAGGATTCCGGTCAATTGTACAAGATCTTATGCCGCTAGTATGTCCGATTTTTCGGAATTTTTTTAAATCAAGATATTTGAGATTTTCACAGATCTGAATTTCCCCAGTTTTACTTGGACCGCTTTCAAAATCTTCATGCTTCCAGGTTGAACCTGCTAGAAAAGATTCCCGAAGAGATCGAATAAACCAAGTACCATTACTACATGATGGAGTAGGGGAACCAGTGAATTCCATAATTTCCCCTTGAGCTGGAGCAAAATGTAAATGATTAAACCAAGGATTATTGATAACATTGTAGCCTTCAGCAAAGACAATAATATCAAAATCTTTAATGTCTTCTTCACAAAACTCACGGTTCTCCAATTTACCTTGATTAGAAATTACTTCCTTCGATAATTTTAGAAATCTTGGAATGTCAAGGCGCATGGCATGGGTGTGTCCGCCTCCATGAATGCATAGAATCCCTTCCTTTTCCAGGTATTCGCTTGGGAGAAATGAATGGGTATATTTTTTACTGGAAGTCAGATTCGAAAGTTCATGCCATCTTTTTTTTTGAATATTGGATTTGAATAATCTAAAGAGAGGTTCTTTGAAATAGAGTTGAATATCGCTTAATTTATTCCATGGGTCGAAAAAGGCGTTATTTGCGATGAGGCAACACTCTAAATTATTGGGTATGTTCAGTTTTGGTCCAATGAAAGGATTGATTAAACCAGTGCCTACCTTGCTTGCGGAATTTGGAACATCTGAATCAATACATGCAGTTTCGATACCATTTTGGGATAAAGTATGTGTAATAATGGAACCAGCTAGCCCGTGTCCTACAACAAGAGCTTTTTTCACCTTAAAACATGATTCTTTCCAATTGCGAGAATGTGCATTTCATGTGAAATTATTCTTGTGAGGATTTTTTTCAACATCTCATTGGTAATGATTTTAATCATGTTTGTCATTTTATTCAGAAGTATTCTGAATAACAAAGCAAGATCATCAGATATAATTGAAAAGAAGAATAGTTCTGTGAATCAATTTCCTTCAAAAGCTAACGAAGAAAGGAAAATTAAATTCTTAAATAATAAAAAATTTAATGATTTGGGCGAATTTTTATTTTTTGATAACCCTTCATTATTTAAATTTAATGATGTTCTTTTGAATTTAGACAATATTCATGATTTCGATATGCTATCTAGAAATGCTCGTACATTTGGAATTGAAATCATTGAAGAGTTACCTTCCTTGAATTCGCTTCGGGTGAAGATACTTAAACCTAATAAATTTGCAATAGAGACAGGGAGTCTTGATGGGAAGATTTCATTGGAGCGGAATGTAGGTTTTGACTTGCCTGAATTTCCGGATGAAAGGATTCTGGAACAAGAGGAGCCTTTTAGGGGTAGTGCAATGGAGTGGATAGGTGCCAATAAAAATCGCAAAGATAGAGGGACTGGTGTCAAAGTTGCCATCCTCGATAGTGGAGTTGATTCATCTCATCCTGCTTTAGAAGGACTTAAAATTTCACATTTCTCAATGCTTCCTGAGGACTCAGATCTAACTCATGGACATGGAACAGGAATTGCGTCTATTATAGCAGGTCAAAAAGACGAACTTCTTGGAGTTGCTCCTTCCTGTGAAATAGTTTCCATTAGGGTTCTTGACGAAATGGGTAAAGGAGATGCTTTTACTGTGGCAAGAGGAATAGTTAAAGCAGTCGATGAAGGGGTAGATATAATCAATCTTAGTCTGGGTGGAATTAACCCTTCAGCAGTTTTGGAAAGTTCGATAAAATATGCACGCGAAAAAAATGTTGTTTTAGTCTCTTCTGCTGGCAATGAAGGAGGTGAAGGTTTGGCTTACCCTGCTCGGTATTCAGAGGTTGTTGGTGTAGCATCTGTTGACGCGAACTCTCGAGTCTCTTCTTTTTCGAATTATGGAACAGGAGTTGATATCGCAGCACCTGGTGTTGGGGTTCTTTCAGCCTGGAGTAGTCAAGAGCAGGTACTTTTTAGTGGGACTTCTATTGCCACTGCTTTTGTCACTGGTGCGATTGCTTCAGAGATTTCACGGGTTCGAAGTAATGATTCAAATAATGTTATGGATGCACTGTATAATAATGCTGATGAAACAGAGGAACCGGGAGTAGATAAATGGTCAGGGAAAGGGATTTTAAATCTTCGAAGAGTAGAGCAGCGAAATGAAAAAGGCATATATGACGCAGCAATTGTTGGGTATTACTTTGACCCTATTCATATTTCATCAGAGGGAACAAAGCCATTTTTGGTCACGGTTCAAAACCAAGGGACGGAGTGGATTCAAAGAACAAGTTTAAGTGTTCAGTACAAAGGTTTGAATAAAAATTTTCTTATCGGCAATCTAGAACCGGGAGAGGTTCGGAGCGAAACATTGTATTTCGATGCGGATAAAGGGAGTAGCCTGTCTGTGAACTCTGAGGTTTCTATTATTGGAAAAGAAGATTCCTACTTGAAGAACAATAAAAGGAAAAGCTTACTAACCCTTCCTTAAAATGATCATGCTGCTGATCTTTTTACTTGAGGAAGTTGGGAAATCTTTGCTTTTCCTTTTCCCCTAGCCACTGCAGCGTTAATTGAAACACGTACCGGTTCATCTATGGCGGGAAGGTCATACATAACATCAAGCATGATGGTTTCCATTATGGAACGAAGGGCTCGAGCACCAGTTTTCATGGATATGGCTTGCTCGCAAATTTCATAAACTGCTTCCCTCGTAAAATGAAGTTCTGCACCTTCCATCATGAAAAGCTTTTTGTACTGTTTAAGAAGCGAATTTTTAGTTTCCTTTAATACTCTAACTAATTCATCTTTATTGAGTTCTTCCAGAACTGAAACTATCGGAAGCCTTCCAATGAATTCTGGAATAAGACCATATTTAACTAAATCTTCGGGACGAACTTCACTTAACAACTCTTTAGGTTCCTTGCGATCATCAGAATTAAAACCAACCATTCTGTTGCCAACCCTTTGCTCCACAATTTGATCTAGATCAACAAAAGCTCCCCCGCAGATAAATAAAACATTGGAAGTGTCAAGTTGTATATAGTCTTGGTTCGGATGCTTCCTGCCTCCTTGCGGCGGCACATTGCATATGGTTCCCTCTAGGATTTTCAAAAGAGCTTGTTGGACACCTTCGCCAGAAACATCGCGGGTGATTGATACATTGTCCGTTTTTCTCCCAATCTTATCAATTTCATCAACATAAATGATCCCACATTGAGCACGTTCGACATTTTGGTCAGCAGATTGGAGCAGACGTAGTACAATATTCTCAACATCATCACCTACATAACCTGCTTCGGTTAAAGTTGTCGCGTCCGCAATTGCGAAAGGTACATCAAGAAGATTAGCTAAGGTTCGGGCAAGATATGTTTTGCCGCTACCTGTAGGACCAATCAGCAAAACATTACTTTTTTCTATTTCCACTCCATCAAAATCTTCGGATGAAAAGAGATTATGAGTTTTGCCTGCAGTATTGATACCCATTTCGCAGGCGAGGCGCTTGTAATGGTTGTGAACTCCAACCGATAAGACTCTTTTCGCGTGATCCTGACCAATTACATGTTCATCCAAGTGCTCCTTAATGGCTGCGGGTTTTAGTAGGTTAAAAACCGGTTTTTCACTTGCTTGAGAAGATTTGGATTCTTTTTCACCAAGCTCTCTATCGATAATTGTTTTACATACCCGAACACAAGAATCGCAAATGAATACACTCGCTGGACCGGCAATCATTTTTTTGACTTCACCTTGGGGTTTACCACAAAATGAACAAAAATTGATCTTAGTCGGCTTAGCCATGTAAGATTCCTAATCAGTTGGCTTTTGTGAAATTACTTCATCCACAATACCATAATTTTTCGCTTCTTCAGCAGACATGTAGTAGTCACGATCAGAATCCTTTTCAAGCTGCTCAATCGACTTCCCGCTGTGTTGAGAAAGAATCTTATTGATAGTTTGCCTCCATCTTAAAATTTCTTTTGCTGCAATAGAAATGTCAGAAGTTTGACCACCTGCACCGCCGCTGGGTTGGTGGATCATGACTCGACTGTTGGGAAGGGCATATCTTTTACCGGGTGTACCTGCAGCAAGGAGAACGGTACTCATGCTGGCAGCCATTCCAATACAATAGGTTACGATGTCACATTGCATGAAATTTAGTGTATCGTAAATAGCCATTCCATCGGAGACGCTTCCACCAGGTGAGTTTATGTAGACATGAATGTCTTTTTTTGGATCCTCCATCTGAAGGAAAAGAAGCTGTGCAATAATTGAATTTGCAACATAATCATCAATGGGGGTACCTACGAAAACTATTCTGTCACGCAATAATCTACTGTAAATATCCCAGGCACGCTCTTGTCGGCCTTCTCGTTCATATACATATGGTAAAGGTAAATATGCTCCCATTTCTCTAGTTTTTAATGATTTAAATATATTAAGATTTATCGCTTTCGACATCACTGATATTCTCTTTTGCCTTTGAGGCAACCAGTTCGAGTGTCTTATCATATAAAATATCTTGTCTAAGTCTTTGCAGTTGCTGTCGATTACCGGATAATTCCTTCACATAAGCTGTCGGATCTTTTCTTAGCATCATGGCTTCCTGAGATGCCGCCCTTGCCAAATCCTCATTATTGACTTCGACTTTTTCAATTTCGGCTATTTTAGAGAGAGTTATGGTTAGCTTAATTCGAGCTTCTGCTTGTTTTTTCGCTTCTTTCCAAAGGTCATCTTTCTTGCTTTCAATATCTTCCTGTTTTGTACCTTGCTGGAGAGCTTGCTGGGCACGAGATTGAAAAACTGAGTTAGATTCATCTTCAACTGCCTGTTGAGGAAGGGGAAAATCTGGTAATTCAAGTATCTTCTGTGTGATTTGGCTCCTTTTCGAATTTTGATTGTCTCTTTCTTTCTTAGCCTCTAAATCTGTCAGGATCCGATCCTTAAGTTCTTCCATGTTCTCAACTTTTAAGGATTTAAAAAACTCATCATTTATTTCAGGTGATTTTTTCTCGCGAACCTCATGAACTTCCACCTCATAAGAAACGGTTTTTCCTGCAAGTGGTGGAACTTCAAAGTCATCATCGAAGGATGCTTCAGTTACTTTTTTTTCTCCAACTCCCATGCCTACGAGACATTCAGCAATGGCTTTTACTCCCATGCCTTTTTCTTGCCCAGCTTCCTCCCATGTATTGGTTTGCTTTCCGTACATCGGTTTGTCGGGCAGGATATCAGCAACGGGAGATTCTTCTAAAGTACCTTCATAACTGCACTTAACATAATCACCCGATTGAACCGCTCTATCAACTTCGTCAAAAGAAGCTCTTTGGTCACGGAGATTCTGAAGTTCCTTTTCGATCTCTTCATCACTGACATCTGTCGCATTAATCGTGACTTCAAAGTTCTCATAATCAGGGAGGTCGAAATCAGGTTCCAAATCAATGGTTACCTCAACTGAGGTTCCAGATTGTGGGTCTAATTCGCCAGCATCGACCTTCAGTATGGAATATACTTTTATGTCTTTGCTGTCTAAAACTGATTGGTAAGCATCAGTTGAAAGCTTCCGCGTTAATTCCTCTTTCAATTCCTTTGAAAATCTCTTACGGATGACACTGGCAGGTGCTTTTCCTTTTCGAAAGCCAGGGATATTTGCTAATTTGCCAAATTCCTTACAAGTTTCATTTTGTTTGGCTTCGATCTCATCGGAGTCAAAGGTTACTGTAGCTACTTTACGGGCAGTGCCTGCGTCTTTGAATTCAAGGTTCACAATGGATAATTATTAAACATAGTATGAATAAATTAAAGTCTTCAGACTATCCTTGGGATAATAAATGGTCAAATAGATACATCACTTCAAGGAATCCAGGGAATTGGACGCGCTTGTTTGATGATTCTATATTTCTCGGGCAGTTCTTTTAGCGATTGGATGATTTGCAGGGGTGAAAATTCCTTGATTTGGACTATGAATTCAGAACTTTCACTATTTTNTCCAATAACACGAAATCTAGATGGAGGCAATTGATCATCGATTTGAGATTGTACCAAACCGGGCTCTGTTTTAATATAGATTTCACTCGCTCGGTAGAAAAAAATCTCATCTGTTTCATGAATGTTTTGCTCGACTAAAATGAACAGNCTTTCAGATCGAAAAGAACCTACACTTTCAATTACCCAACTATGCGTGGGGAAATTTTTAAATTCAGGAGTTACAGTGCTATTTCGTTCGTAATGTATTACAATTCCGTTTGGTATAACATCCCCGACTAATTCAGGGAGTGGGCTGAAAGAATAGGATCCGGCCGCAGTAATGTTTGAATCGTAAGCACCATTTCTAAGAGCAGCTTTTTCATTTTTTTTTTCTATTGCATACTTGAATAACATTGAAGATAGGGTGACTCCAATGACAATTCCAATCCATATGGAAGTACGGCGCTCAGGTTTAGTTAAGGACATTTATGAAGGCTTGAATCTGTTCTGGAATTTAGCTTTAAAAAGTCAATGATTTCAAATACGGCAAAGATTAGGGTCAGATATCAAGAAACTGATAAGATGGGAATAGCATATCATGCTAATTACTTTACATGGCTTGAAGTGGCGAGAATTGAATTACTTGATTATATAAATTTTCCCTATACAGAACTCGAAAAACAGGGCTACTTCCTGCCGGTACTACNTTGTTCATGTAGCTTTAAGAAACCAGCCAAGTTTGATGATCGATTAAGCGTTGAGGTTTCTGTTCAGGAATTCAGGCAAGTTCGAATGACTTTGCATTANATCATCCTCAAAGATGATGATTGCTTGGCGGAAGCAAATACAACCCATGCGTTTGTTGATTCAAGTGGATCNGTAACCCGTCCCCCAAAAGATTTTGTTCGCAGGATCAAAACATGAAATTTAATTTAACGGAGTTTTCCTAGATATTACTCAAATCCCTAAGTTCAATCAACCTATCCGCAACCTCATCTGGGGAAAGTCCATCAGTCGGGATGCAGGAATCTGCTTCTAGGTATATCATTTTTCTAGTGGCCAATATACTTTTCATCTCCAAGAGTGGGCTTTCAACATGTAGCAATGGACGAGCTGTGTTCTCGCCAACTCTTTCTATGATTGTCTCTGGCTCAGCCCACAAACATACGACCATCCCCTTTTCTTTGAGCTGATCCATGACTCCATCAATTATTGGGAGACCGCCGCCGCAAGAAATAATACAGTTTTTGGATGGATGACCTGAATTAACAAAATCTTTTTCAAGTTGCCGGAATTTATCCTCTCCTTCAGTTGAAAAGATTTCTGAAATAGTTTTTCCGGTATCATCCTCTATCGCATTATCGGAATCAATGAAATCCATGCCTAATTTAGTTGAGAGTAATTTACCAACTGTTGATTTTCCAGTGCCCATCATTCCTATCAAATAAAGATTAGGCAGGTTCATTTTAAATAAATTTGTTTACGAAAGTGAAAAAACAAAGATTCATAAGTTCTTGCGAACGAAATCCATTCCGTGAATAATTACAAGATGAATATTGATTCTAGTGAGGTTACAGTTCGTGGGGTTATGCCCACATCTAACGGTTGTGCCATTTTCCTTGGAAACGATCAGAAAGCATTTGTCATTTATGTTGATCCAGCGATTGGCAATGCGATTAACATGACGATCAATCAAGTTAAAAAAGAAAGGCCCCTTACTCATGATTTAATAGGATTGATCCTGAAGGGGCTTGANGCCTCGATTGAGCGGATTTTAATAAATGATGTGGATGAAGGCACTTTTTTTGCGAGAATTATTTTACGAATGGAGAATGAGCTTGGGAAGAAAATCATTGAGCTTGATGCTCGGCCAAGCGATTCAATCGTATTAGCACTTCAAATGAAAAAACCTATTTTTGTTGCGAACAAAGTTATCGAAAATGTCGAGGATATGTCGGAAATCTTGGAGCGTATTCTGAAAAAACAAGATTAGTGTTTTAATCTTCTACTGTTATGAATTTCAGCGGCAAAAAAAAATTGCCGATTAGAGATAGGGGTGACCTTGGAATAGAGGCACATAATCCTTGTGCAACGGCACTGGCTCCGATGCAGGATGTTACCGGGCTTGCGTTTATGCGAGTGATTGCCAAANGAGGTGCTCCTGATCTTTTCTTTACCGAATTCTTTAGAGTTCATGGACACTCAAGGTTAGACCCTGAAATACTCCGTTCAATTACTGAGAATCCTACCGATCGACCAGTTTTCGCCCAACTTATAGGAGAAAGTTTAGAGGATTTAAAGAGAACCATCGACGAAATACTTGAATTTCCCATAGCTGGTATTGACTTAAATTTAGGCTGTCCAGCCCCAAGAGTATACAAAAAGAATGTCGGTGGTGGATTGTTGAGGGATCCTGATAGAATTGACGAAATTTTGTCTGTCCTAAGAAAGTCTACATTTGGAAATTTGTCTGTTAAAATGAGATTTGGATTTCAGGATGACCAGCATTTTCAGGATATTTTGCACATCCTAATCTCCCATCAGATTGATTTGTTGAGTCTGCATGCAAGAACCGTTCGGGGTGGCTACAAATCTGATCCAGAGTATGGTTATGTTTCAGAAGCTGCTGTTCAATTAAATGAAACTTGTCCGGTATTTTTAAATGGTAATGTCTCTTCTGCCAGAGATGGAATTGAACTCAATTCATTTCATGGATCAAGGGGAGTCATGATTGGTAGGGCTGCGATTGCGAATCCTTGGATTTTTAGACAGATTAAAGAATTGAGAGATGGTCAAAAGGCTTTTGAGCCAAAGCTTGGTGATTTATTTGGATACCTTGTAGAACTGTATGAGGAATTGGCACGGCCTTCTATGCACGAAGAAAAGCGAGTATCTAGAATGAAAAAATTTCTTAATTACATTGGAATGTCGCTGGAGGGGAAGGGGTCTTTTCTTGATGAAATGAGGAGATCAACTTCTAAAAAAGAACTTTTTTCTACCTTTTCAAAGCACCTTACTACCGATGGGCAATCATGTATGCCGATACCTTACAGTTCGCCTAGCAGGAGGCAATCAGCATTTGCTCTGAAATCATGACTCCATTAAATTTGTTAAGAGGGCACTTGGAAAGTTTTATGAGAAATTGGCTTCCAGGTTTTTTTGCAACAGGAGCTAGTTTTCTCCTTTTATGGTGGGCCCAACCTCCAAATCATTTTCCTGAAGCGGCTTACTTTTTTTTAATACCCTGTTTGCTATGGCTTTATTCGCAACCGGATAAAGGCAAAATTCTTCTGACAGTCTTTGTCTGTGCGTTCCTATATTCCGTTGGGCTGGTTGGTTGGATTCGTCATGTTTCATTAAGTGGTATGCTTTTAGCATCTATCGTTATTGGAGGTTACTATTTCCCCTGGTTCTATTTGACAAGCCGATGGATTAGGGCTGCCAGTCATGGATCATTGGCAATCCGCCTTTCTTGCTTACTTGGGCTTTCTTCGTTGTGGGTTTTAGTTGAATGGATGAGGAGCAGTTTTACCTTGGGCTTTCCTTGGTGCCCGCTTTCCGTTTCTCAATGGGAAAGACCTGCAATCCTTCAATTAGTTCCTTTTGCAGGCGGTTGGATAGTGTCATTTTTTCTAGTTTTCTTTAACCTATCTCTTGCGTCTTATCTTCACCATTTGCTGGTTCGCCGACACTCCGCCAAAAGCAAGGGTGCCTTTACTTCAATGTGTCCGGAGTTTTACCTTTGTATGTTTTTTTTCCTTGGTATGCTTAGTCCGATTCTTTTCAAGAACACATATTCGAACGGAAGCGACAAGGTTTCGATTCGAGTTGGTATTTGCCAGCCGTATCTTCTTGAAAAATGGTCCCCTGAAAACATCAAAAAAAATAAACAAACCCTTATCGAACAGACAAAACTCCTTGGCTCATTGTCTCCCGATTTAATCGTTTGGCCGGAAGCCTCCACTCCCTATGCGGTCAATTTGGACCGTCAATGGGTTGAGGATTTAAGCAAAGAAGTTTCAGCTCCCATTTTAGCTGGTGCAATAGTGAAGGAACCCGAAGCAAGTTACAATTGTGTTGTAAAAATAAATCCCGATACAGGACTGGACTCAAAGAGATATTCTAAACAAATCCTCGTACCATTTGGAGAATTTATACCTTTTCCCTTTAACTACATTCCTGGCATTAAGCGTTTGGTGGGTCCTGTGGGAGAGTTCTCTTCAGGTAAAAGTTTGAAATCCTTCACATTTCAAAACGACAAAAATGAAACCTTATCAATTATTCCAATTATTTGTTACGAGGATATTTTCCCGGATTTATTTAAAGATCTTCCGTCGTCTTCTCACACAATGTTATTTGTTACCACTAATGACGCATGGTTTGGTGAAGAGGGTTGCGCTGAACAGCATGCGGCTCATTCAGTTATGAGAGCTCTTGAATGCGGTATGCCTGTTTTGAGATGCGGGAATGCCGGCTGGTCGGGCTGGATAACTCCAAAGGGTTCAATTCGAACTGTTTTGCTTGATGAGGACAAAAGTGTTTATTTCAGGGGTGCTTCTGTTTTGAACTTGGAGGTTGATCCTCTAGTCTCTACATTTTACAAAAAAAACGGGAATTATTTTGTAGCATTGTGTTTCGTTTTTGTCATATTGAGCTCTTTTACTTTGAGAAAATATTTTCAAGATATTGCAAAATAACAAAACTTCTTTCTAAAAGATTATGACTCAAATCAACTACGATTTTTTAATTCACCAAATTAGGCGCGACTTGCCCACCCTTCCTACGATTGTTAATGAATTGACTAATATTCTTGAGGATCAAAATGCTGCAACAACCATGGTTGAGGACATCGTCACGGCCGACCAGGCTATGTCAGCCAAAATTCTTCGCGTCGCTAATACTACTTTCTTTAGGGGGGCTGGTGATCGAGTCAAAGATGTAAATCAAGCGATTGGTAATGTTGGATTCGATAAAGTAAAGGATGTTGTTTTGAATAATTCAGTGTTTAAACTTTTTAAAGATAAGGATGAGGAACAGTTTAGCTTAACTGGCCTTTGGAAACACAGTCTTGGAGTAGGTTCAATTTCTCGGGAAATTGCAAAATTCCTAGGCAAGCCCTGGCACGAAACAGCATACACATGCGGTTTGGTTCATGATATTGGAAAAGTGGCTAGATATAAGTTAGACGAGTTGGATAATACAGAGTTTTTCCTTAAGGATTCAAAGCTTGCTGTTAAAAAATCAATCAGCTTCTTCAATGCAGAATTAGTTAACCAAAGTGCAAGGCATGATTATTTGGGTTATTTACTTTGTAAAAATTGGGGTTTGTCCTCCTGGGTTGAGAGTGTTGTCATGTGGCACCACGAACACAATTTGGAAAAGAGACAGGGGGTTCCATCTGCAGAATGTCACTCATTGGTTGACATTGTAATCGTTGCGAATTGGTTGGCACATCATAACAAGTTTGGGTTCAGTGGTCATGAAACAGTGGATGTACCTTCAGAGGCACTGTTGAGCCGTCTCAACATTAACCAAAATCATTTAAACCTTTTACAGGAGCAAGTCTCTTCTACTTTAGAAGAAACCAAAGAGTTCTGTGACTTGTTGGACTCGTGAATTAGAGTTTGTTTAAAACAGCACTATTTTATGCTGTTTTTTAAATTACCTTGCCATTTGTCCTAATTTCTTCATTTCAAGGTATTTCACCACATTTCATACAAATTAAATACAGATACAAATGGCTACAAAAATTGGTATTAATGGATTCGGGCGTATTGGACGCTTAGTTTTTCGCGCACTTGTGGATCAAGGATTGCTTGGTGACGAGTTTGAAGTCGTCGCTATCAACGACTTGGTCCCGTCAGATAACTTGGCTTATCTGCTTAAATACGACTCCACTCAGGGTCGTTTCTCAGGTACTGTAGAAGCTCCAAGTACGGACAGTTTAGTTGTGAACGGTCATACCATTAAGTGCCTCGCTGTAAGAGAAGGACCTTCAGCACTGCCATGGGGTGAGTTAGGTGTTGATGTAGTTATCGAATCAACGGGACTTTTTGTTCAGAAAGAAGCTGCAGAAGGACACTTGCAGGCTGGAGCTAAGAAAGTGATCATCTCCGCTACGGCAAAGGGTGATGTGAAGACAATTGTTCTAGGAGTAAATGATGATGCACTGACTTCAGAAGATCACGTCGTTTCAAATGCATCCTGCACCACAAACTGTCTTGCACCCATGGTCAAGGTAGTCTTGGAAAATTTTGGTATCGCAGAAGGATTGATGACCACAGTGCATAGTTACACCGCCACGCAAAAGCCTGTCGACGCACCATCCGTTAAGGATTGGAAAGGTGGGAGAGGGGCTGCCATAAACATAATTCCATCAACCACTGGAGCGGCAAAGGCTGTTGGTCTTGTTCTTCCAGAAGTTCAGGGAAAACTTACTGGAATGGCTTTTCGGGTTCCAACGCCTACAGTTTCTGTTGTAGACTTAACAGTAAAGACTGAAAAATCTACTTCCTACGAAGAAATTTGTCAGAAAATGCAAGAGGCAGCAGGTGGTTCATTGAACGGCATTTTGGAGTATACGGAAGATGAAGTTGTAAGTGCTGATTTTATTCACTGTCCAGCTTCCTCAATTTTTGATGCTGGATCTGGAATGGGACTAAGTGATACTTTTTTTAAATTGGTTTCTTGGTACGATAACGAATGGGGCTACAGTAACCGCTGCGTTGATCTTTTGAAAAAAGTTTCCTCTCACTTATAACTTAAATTTAAAAGTTTAAGGAGTAGATCCTTACATAGCCCTCTCATGCTAAGCGTTAAGACAATTGAAGACCTGTCCGTTCATGGTCAAAGAGTGTTCGTGCGGGTTGACTTTAATGTGCCACTGGATTCCGACGGTTCAGTTACAGACGAGTCCAGGATAAATGCTGCTTTGCCGACTATTAAAAAGCTGCAAGAAGGTGGGGCAAAAGTAATCTTGGCAAGTCATCTGGGTCGGCCAAAGGGTATTCGGCAAGAGTCCATGAGTTTGGCCCCAGTTGCACCAGTTTTAGCGAGTAAACTTGGTTGCCCTGTTTTGTTTTTAAATGACTGTATTGGTGAGGAAATTGAGAATGCAGTGAATTCTTTGGCAGACGGACAAGTAGCTCTTTTGGAAAACTTAAGATTTCACAAGGGGGAGACAGAAAACGATCCAAGCTTTTCTTTAGAGCTGGCAAAATTATGTGATGTTTTTGTTAACGATGCTTTTGGAACTGCACATCGTGCCCATGCTTCGACTTTTGGGGTTGCCAAGTTGCTTAATCAGAAAGTCTCGGGTTATTTGATTGCGAAAGAATTAGAATTTCTCGGAAGTAAAACTTCTTCACCGGAAAGACCCTTCGTTGTAATACTCGGAGGGGCTAAGGTTAGTGACAAAATAACTGTAATCGATAAATTATTAGATAAAGCGGATGTCATTATCATTGGAGGCGCAATGGCTTACACTTTTGCCCTAGCCAATGGTATGGGTGTCGGTGATAGTTTGTGTGAGCCAGACAAGATTGATTTAGCAAAAGATGCACTCGCTAAAGCTGAGCATAAAGGAGTTAAGTTTCTTTTACCTTTGGACACTCTTATTACGGATAATTTGGATTTTGGCTCTAAAAAGCTTGGGAATTCAAGAGTTGTAGAGGGAGACATCCCTATTGGTTGGGAAGGTGTGGATATTGGTCCAAAGACGATTGAAGTTTTTCAAAATACGGTTAACGAGGCTAAAACTATCCTTTGGAATGGCCCTATGGGAGTTTTTGAAATCCCTGATTCGAGTAAAGGCACTTTCGCAATGGCAGAAGCGGTCGCGAAAAGTTCTTCTCTTTCAATCATTGGAGGTGGAGACAGTGTAAAAGCCATTAATCAAAGCGGTTTTTCCTCTGATGTTACATTTATGAGTACCGGTGGCGGAGCATCATTGGAGTTCCTTGAGGGTAAAGAACTGCCTGGCGTTTCAGTTCTCGATCAAAATTAAAATCATTACAAGTTTTCTCATGTCTAGAAAAAATTTAATTGCAGGTAACTGGAAGATGAATACGACAGCCTCGGAATCTGTCGATTTGATTAATGAAATAAATTCCATTGTAGGTCAGCAGACGCACACACAGGTTTGTATTTGCCCACCTTTTACTTCTCTGCAGAAAGCTTCAGGCTTAGTTGAGCAATCCGCTGTTAGCTTGGGTGCACAAAATATGTCCGCTGAACCTTCTGGTGCCTTTACGGGTGAGATTTCGGCATCTATGCTACGCGACCTGTATGTTTCCTATGTTATACTTGGGCACAGTGAAAGGCGTCAGTATTTCGGTGAAACAAACCAAACCATTAATAAAAAAGTTCTGGCTGCCACCCAAAATAATCTCAAGCCTATTTACTGCATAGGTGAAACACTTGAAGAAAGGGAATCAGGAAAGACACTCGATGTAGTTAGAAGCCAAGTTCGTGAAGGCCTTGAGAGCTATCCGGTCAGTGAAATCGATAACCTTGTCATGGCTTATGAACCGGTTTGGGCTATTGGTACTGGGAAGACAGCAACTGATGAGATGGCTCAAGAAGTTCATGCTTTTACCCGGACGCTCTTATCTGAACTATTTGGAGATGCACCTGCTTCCAGCGTCAGAATTCTTTATGGTGGGTCTATGAAACCTGAGAACGCAAAGGGATTACTTTCTCAAACCGATGTAGACGGTGGATTAATTGGTGGTGCTTCTTTGAGTGCAAAATCATTTTGTTCTATTGTAGAAGCTTCGATCAATTCCTGATTTCACCCTAATTTTGAGCAAACTCAAGTTTGCTAACTATCTGCTCTGAATATATTCCAGAATCAAGGAGGTATGCAATTTAGGTTTAACTTTCAAAAAAGTTTTTAACACCAAGCCGTTTTCTCCAATCAGAAAACTTGTTCTGTGAATGCCATCAAACGTGCGACCCATAAACTTTTTTTCTCCCCATACTCCAAAAGACTTTGCCAAAGCGTGGTCCTGATCCATCAGTAGTGGAAAGGATAGGGTGTATTTTTCCTTAAATTTCTGGTGTGATTTGAAAGAACCTCCTGATACTCCGAGGACGATTATATTTTTTTTGGAAAATTCATTCATTTCATCTTTAATACCACAAGCTTGAATAATACAACCTGGGGTATTATCTCTGGGGTAAAAATACAGGAGATATTTTTTGCCCATTAAATCTGCTGATGAAAAGGTTTTTCCTTTTTCATCTGTGGTTTTGAAATATGGTACAGTTTCGCCCTCTGCGATGGGATTGTATTTCATTAAGGGTACTTAACAAATGTCATCGTTTTCCCCACATGCTCAATAAGTGTAATATTGAGGTCTTCAGAAATGATTTGTATGGTACTATCTCTCTGCTGTTTTGAACCTTGATGGGAAAACTTAATCATACCGTCCCGGTTAATTATTAATTTGGCTTCCTCTGCAAAGTTTTGTGAAAAGCCGTTTTTGCCAATTTTCAAATCAACGGTGCGGACTTTCGCTACCGCTTTTAGTTTTCTGCGTTCTCTTCCGCTTATCGACATTGGATTAAGGCAATCATTGTTTAAGCTTGGAGAAGAACTTCATAGCTTGCTCACTGTCTTGAGTAGCTTGTGTATTCTCCTTTTTGTAGAGAATCTTACCAGTTCTTGAAATCATGAATGTCCATCTTTTTGTTGTGACACCTCGCTCTAATGTAAAGCGTTCCCCTGAAACAAACTTTTGGATATTACCGCCTTTAGCTGTAGGAACGCCGAATGCTTTAGCTACGGTGCCCTTATAATCAGATAATAAGGTGAAGTTTAGCTCTTCGGATTCCTTGAAAAGTTTAAGGTTTTCCTTTTTGTCGCCGCTTATACCAATTACCTCAAAATTAATATCCTTCCAGTTTTTATATTCTTCCTTATATGAACATGCTTGCTTCGTGCAACCACCGGTCATTGCTGCGGGATAAAAAAATATTAGCAGGTTCTTTTTATTAATAAATTCACTGGAATTCCACATTTTCCCATTTGCATCAGGCAGGGTGATTGAAGGTGCTATTGAACCTACTTCAGCGGCAATTCCAAATAAGGTAGAGAAAAGTAAAATAAGTGCATTAACTATGGTTTTTTTCTTCATAATGAAATCGAAACTTGGGGACTGTTCACAGTACAGGAAATAATTTTTTTACCAAGGTATTTCGTTTCCATCTTCACCCAAAAATATTCCGTTTGAATTTTTAGGAAGTTGATTAATCTGTGCCAAAAGAAGTTTTACGGATTCCTCTACTTCGTATTTAGCATCAGAACCACCCATATCCGTCCTAACCCATCCGGGACTTACTGAAATCACCTTTATCCCATGCTCGGCAAGATCAATGGATGCTTGTTTGGTGAGCATGTTTAAGGATGCCTTCGAGCATTGATAAGCAATGGCACCTCCGAGTTGTGTTTCTCCGCGCAAATGAATCGAGCCTAACCGTGAGGACAGATTGATGATGAGGGAGTTGTTATTTCCATTCATGACCTTGATTGCCCCTCGTAACACACGAAAAGCACCAATGACATTGGTTTCATAAATATCCCGAAATGATTCTGCGTCTACTTCATGAATCGAGCTCCAGTCTATTATTCCTGCGTTATTGAAAATCCAGTCGATTTTTAAGTTATAACTTCTAACTTTTGAAAATAGAGTACTTACCGATTCGCACGAGTTCACATCCAATGTTTCGAGAATCAAGTTTTGAGAATTTGGCAAGTTAGAAAACAACTCATTTTTTAATGTAGACCGCATTGTTGCAATTACTGTATGCCCCAGGGAAAGGCATTGCTTTGTGAGTTCAAACCCTATACCCCGATTGGCGCCTGTAATAAGAACAAATTTCATTCGTGATGAGTACCTGAATTTTTCCTTCAACTCAAGTCATTCACTATTTTCGCTTTATTCCATCGCACATTTAAGATTTCATGTCCCCACAATGAGATTTCGAAAATTAGGGAACTCTAATCTTCTACTAAGTGAAATAGGGCTGGGGACATGGGCTATTGGCGGAGGTGACTGGGGTATGGGTTGGGGTGATCAATCCGAGAGAGATTCACGGGCGGCAATGTTGGAAGCTTTAGAGGTTGGAGTAAATTGGATTGACACTGCACATGCGTATGGATTTGGCGTAGCTGAAGAAGCAGTCGGGAGAGTTTTGGCAGAGTGGAAGGATGAAATCATTGTTGCTACTAAATGCGGCGTTTTGCCTCAGGGTAATAACGCTCCAAGAAGATTCATCTCTCCCGCCACTATCAAAGAAGAGATTGAGGCCTCTTTGAGAAGACTACGAGTAGAGTCGATCGACTTGTATCAAATCCATTGGCCTTATCCGCTTGAAAATCTTGAAGACTCATGGAGTACCATGATTAAATTGAAGGAAGAGGGTAAGGCAAAGAATATTGGAGTATGTAATTGTATGATTAAAGAACTTGAAGTTCTAAATGATCACGCTTCTTTGGCATCAAATCAACCAATGTATAGCATGCTGGAAAGGAGTATTGAGAACGAAGTTATATCTTGGTGTGAAGAAAATTCAGTTGGGATACTTGCCTACAGTCCCATGCAGTCTGGTCTTCTAACTGGGAAGGTTTCAAGAGAGTGGTTGAGTTCTCTTCCGCCTAATGACTGGAGGAAGCACAAGGTTGATCATCCGGTGGTTAGTCCATTGCATACTGATAACGGGATGACTTCGTTTTTGGAATTGCAAACTTCTCTTCAGGATATTGCTGGTCAGTCTGGACGAAGCCTGGGGGAACTTGCCGTTGCATGGGTCTTGGGTGGCAGAGGAATTACTTCTGCCATCGTGGGGGCCAGAAAAGCTGGTCAAATTTCACAAATCGTAAATGCTTCCATCAACCCCATTCTCGACAATGAGCTTGCAGATATTGAGCAGGCATTAAGTATATACAAAAGTAAAATCTAATGTCAGAAAGCAAATCAAAGGAAACGCCTAAAGAAGAGCCTGTAAGCGAAAACACTCATAAGTCGCATGCAAAAAAAGCTACTCCAAGGTACGCAAAAGTTAAGTCACCAGCAAGATCTTCCACACGGGGTGCTGATCAAATTAATTCGAGAGTTAAAGCCAGGGTNCCTTATCCAGTAGAGCCCACTACATCATANATCTCTGGTTTAAAAGGTAAGCGTCCTATTGTTGGCTTAACTGCTTATGATGCTATTCTCGGAAGTGCTGTTTCTAATGCGGATGTAGACTTTATTCTGGTTGGTGATTCACTTGGAACTACACTGCTCGGACATGAAACAACAATTGGAGTTACCATGGACGACATGGTCAGACACACCTCGGCTGTAAGAAGGATTCAACCGAAATGCCTTTTAGTGGCTGATCTACCTTTTGGCGAAGCCAGCCTCTCTTTTGACAGGCTTCTCGAATCCTCACGTCGATTGATGCAAGATGGAGGTGCGGACGCCATAAAGATTGAAGGCGGAAGAGATGTTGCTGATGACATAGAGAAATTGGTCGCAACAGGAATTCCCGTGCTTGGGCACATTGGCCTTTTACCTCAGACAGTAAAAGCCATTGGTGGATATCGTAAATTTGGAGGCAGTAAGCAAGAAGCAGAAAGTATTTATACAGATGCGATCTCGCTTGAAGAAGCCGGATGTTTTGCAATTGTAGCAGAAATGCTTGAAGATACTGTAGCNACCGAATTGGCCCGCCAGATCATGCCTCCCTTAATTGGAATAGGGAGCGGATCTAATTGCGATGGACAAATTCTTGTCACAACGGATTTATTGGGTTGGTCTAACGGTGGGGTTCCTAAATTCGTTCGTCCATATGTTAATTTGAATAAAGTGGTGGCTGATGGCCTCCGTCGTTATGTGCAGGATGTTCGTACTTCTAAGATTGAAGGTAAGTAAGTGAATTTCTGTGTAGTGGGAGCAGGCGCATGGGGCACTGCCGTCGCAGTTCACCTTGCCAACAATGGACACTCAACTACNTTGGTGCCGCGTCGTTATGAGCATGCGTTAAAGCTTTCTTCTTCTCGCCGAAATAATGATTACTTGGAAGGGGTTGATTTCCCCTTGGATTTACAGATCGGGTGCAGCCTGAAGCCTGCATTGATGGAATGTGATTTTGTTTTCTTCGCATGCCCTTCGCATGCCTTGCGGAGCACCTGCAGGGCCGTAGCCAAGTATAGGCAATCATCATGGAAATTGCTCGGATCAATTGCCTTATGCAAGGGACTTGACCCTCAGAGTAACCTTTTTGCTCATGAGGTCATGCGAGAGGAACTGGGACAAGCTGTGTCTGTTGGTTATCTGACTGGGCCAAGCCACGCTCATGACATCGCTGTCGGCATGCCAGCCGCAATGTCATTGGCGAATGATGGGACTGAAGTTCAAACCGAATCACTAAGAGATGCTCTGAGCTCAGCAAGACTAAGAATTTACAGCACAAATGATTTGTTAGGAGTCGCTTTGGGTAGTTGCTTGAAAAATGTCTATGCTATTGCAACAGGTATATCGGACGGATTGAAATTTGGTGATAATGCAAGAGCCGCTTTACTCACGCGTAGTATGAGCGAAATGATTTCACTTGGAACCGAATTAGGGGGAAGACAAGAGACCTTTTTTGGACTTAGTGGTTTTGGGGACCTTATTGGAACATGCATGGGTGCCTGGAGCCGTAACCGTAACTTCGGTTTGAGAATAGCTAAAGGTGAATCACCAGAGGGTGCGAGTGAGATTGGTAGTGGTGTTGTGGAAGGATACTGGGCAACACGATGCTTTTATGATAAATGTGTAGGTATGAAGTCCGAGATGCCAATACTGAAGGAAATTTACAAAATTCTCTATGAAGGGAAAAAGCCTGCAGATGCTCTGGAGGATTTAATGAGTCGTCAATTAAAGGCGGAATCGATGCAGTATTAACCAATTGCCTAAAGTATTTAATTTCAATAAGAGAGACGGGTGAATTCTGCTGAAAGACCTGTTTTAAAAACACCGGGAGAAAAGAGGGAAATCCTTCTTCACTCTTGTTGTGCACCATGTGAGGGTGAAGTTTTGGAGACTTTACTTCTTTCAGAAATTAAGCCGACTGTGTTTTTTTATAATCCTAATATACACCCCAAAAAGGAATATGAAATCCGCAAGAATGAAGATAAGAAGTTTTGCGAGAAGATAGGGGTTAAGCATGTTGATGCTGATTATGATCCCATGAGTTGGTTTAAACGAATAAAAGGATTAGAGTGGGAGCCAGAAAGAGGAGCACGATGCACCGCATGCTTTGACTTTAGGTTTGAAAGGACCGCATTGTACGCACATGAAAATGGATTCGAGGTGTTTTCAAGCAGTCTTGGGATATCAAGATGGAAGAATATGGATCAAATAAATGGTTGCGGTGAAAGAGCCGCATCGAGGTATGAAAATTTGATCTATTGGACCTATAATTGGCGTAAGTTTGGTGGTTCTCAAAGAATGATTGAGATTTCCAAGGAAGAAGGCTTTTATCAGCAGGAGTACTGCGGTTGTGTTTATTCACTAAGAGACACAAATAAGTGGAGGATGTCTCAAGGTAGGAAGAAAGTTAAAATTGGGGAAAAATATTATGGTGATAATGATTAGTTCTAGAGCACTTTTACCTCTTATGTTATGAGTATTGTTTGGAGGGAATTATGTGATGAGGCAAAAGTAATTGCTGCAAAGGAAAGAATTCTATCTAAGGTCTTAACTGAATGTGTCTTGGAAAGAGATTCATTTGCAGATGCTTTGAGTTGGAGGCTTTCAAATCGCCTGGCTAAAGGTTCAGTACCTGCAAACGACGTGAGAGAACTCCTTTTGGTAAGCTTCATAAGTTCAGATTCAATACTGATGCAAATTGAAGCAGACTTGCAAGCAGTCAAGGAAAGAGATCCAGCATGCGATAATTTTATTAATCCATTCCTTTACTTTAAGGGTTTCCAGGCCCTGTGTGCATACAGGGTATCTCATCATCTGTGGTCGGTAGGCAGGCAGGAAATTGCTCTTTATTTACAAAGTTTGATATCAATTGTTTATTCGGTGGATATTCATCCCGCTGCCAAGATTGGCAAGGGTATCCTTCTTGACCATGCAACTGGTTTTGTTGCCGGGGAAACAACAGTTATTGAGAATGATGTTTCTATACTTCACGAAGTCACTCTTGGTGGCACCGGCAAGGAAAGAGGCGACCGCCACCCAAAGATTCGTTCTGGTGTCCTTATAGGTGCAGGTGCTAAAATTCTTGGAAATGTTGAGATAGGCGAAGGTGCTAGAGTCGGNGCNAGCAGTGTTGTCCTCACTGATGTACCCNCCAATGTTTCTGTTGCTGGTGTGCCTTCCCGGATAGTAGGTGAATTTGCCGATGAGATTTCTCCCTCCCTCGACATGAATCATACCATGAACAGTCTCAGGGAGTATGAGTCAGGTGGTGGAATATAAGTCTGATGTGGTTACGCTGAGGGTTGACCAGGTGAACACCATTATCTAGATTGTACGATTATGTCTATCACGGACCAAGATCTTAAAGATTTAAACTCCCAAGGTTCCCATATTGAATCCGAAGAGAATATTCTGGTTGCCCAGAAGAAAGGTAATTCATCCAAAAAGGTTGAAGACTTGGAAGTTAAGGATGCACAGCTTATTTTTCAGACAATATGGCATGAGCTTGAACAGGAAATGGGGGCGGAAAACCTCAGATTTCCAGCTGAGATTTTTTGGCTTAATGGTGCACCGGGTGCAGGTAAGGGAACACAAACTGCATTTATTATGGAGTTTAGGGATTTGACCGAAAAGCCAATTATTGTCAGTGAGTTACTTAAGTCACCAGAAGCTAGAAAGAAAATAGACGCTGGCATGCTGGCAGGCGACCGAGAGGTAACTAAACTCGTTCTTGGTGCACTTTTAAACCCAGAATACGAGAGTGGTGCAATTGTTGATGGTTACCCGCGAACTAAAACACAGGTAGAATGTTTGAAGTTATTTCATAATAGACTCAGCGAGCTTAGAGGTAAATATCTTGGCACACTGCAGGAGACCCAGTTTCCAAAGCCTCGTTTTCACATTATTATGCTATTTATTGATGAAGAAGAGAGTGTTCGGCGACAACTCCTCAGGGGTCAAAGATCTATAGCTCATAATGCCGAGGTCGAAGCTTCAGGTGTAGGTGATAAGTGGGAAGTAAGAAAAACCGACTTGGATGATGAAGCTGCTCATCGTCGTTATAAGACTTTCAAAGAGTCTACTTATGACTCCTTGACGACTTTGCGTGAATTGTTTCATTACCATTTTATTAATGCTCACGGCACTGTTATTGAGGTGCAGCAAAGAATTATACAAGAGTTGAAGTATCAAAGCTCATTAGAGTTAGATGAATCCACTTACGATCGTATTTCTTCAATTCCACTTGCTGACAAGCTTTCTCTGCATGCTCGCCAATTGCTGGTTCATCGACTTGATTCTTATGAGAAATTCCATTCTGAACTTTTCGAACGGGTCGTACGCCTGATTAAATCTAAGTTTGTTCCAATTGTGGAGAAGCATTCAATTTCTGGACTGGCATACATTAATTCTGAGGATTCTGTTTTTGATGATCCGCTTGCCATTGCAATTCTAATCGATGTTTTTACAGAAAGAGGTTTTACTGCAGTAGTAGATATAAGGAGGATGGAGGTTCCTTCCCGTATCGACCCTAAAAGTTATGAAATTATCAATCGTGTGAAAAAAGTATATCGCGTAAGAATCAACTTTTCAGGTTCTAAAATAAGAAGAGGATGAAAATGATTTTAAATTTCANTAAACACAACTTATAATGGATTCAAGATACACAAAATTGGCAAAAAATCTTGTAAGTCATTCTACGAATTTACAATCCGGTGAGAATGTACTCATACATGCTTTTGATGTCCCTACCTCAATGACACTGGCCTTAATTAGGGCCGTGCGGGAACGCAATGCTGTTCCATTTGTTCAATTGCAAAATGCCCGGCTTGATCGTGAATGCATTCTTCATGGAACAGAGAAACAATTCGAGGCATCATCTCTTTGGGAGCTTGAGCGTATGAAGAAAATGGACGCTTACATCGCCTTAAGAGGGGCTGAGAATGTATTTGAGAATTCAGACCTACCATCTTCTGACATGAAACGAGCAATGAAGATATTAAAGCCCGTACTCGACTGGAGGGTTAAAAAAACGAAATGGTGCGTCTTACGTTGGCCTACGCCTTCTATGGCCCAGCAAGCCAAGAAAAGTACAGAGGCTTTTGAGAATTTCTATTTTGATGCTTGTTGCATGGATTATGCAAAAATGAATGACGGCATGAAGGCTCTCGAACATAGAATGAAGAACACAGATCAGGTTTGGATTAAGGGTCCCGCTACCGATTTAAAATTTTCTATCAAAGGAATTGGTGCGGTTGCATGTGGTGGAGTTCATAATATTCCGGATGGTGAAGTCTTTTCTTGTCCAGTGAAAGATAGTGTCGAGGGGATTGTTTCTTTCAATGCAGACACTATATACCAAGGCACGGCATTCTCTGACATCTGCCTTAAATTTGAGAAAGGTAAAATAGTTGAATCCACATCCTCATCGAATGAAAATGTGTTAAATGAAATCCTAGATTCTGATGCTGGGGCAAGNTTTGTAGGTGAATTTGCAATTGCATTTAATCCCATGATCCGTGAACCCATGTTGGACATTCTTTTCGATGAGAAAATTTCAGGGTCATTTCATTTTACTCCGGGACAAGCTTACGAAGAAGCAAATAATGGGAATGAGTCCCAAGTTCACTGGGACATGGTATCCATTCAGCGGGAAGACTGGGGTGGGGGAGAGATTTGGTTCGATGGTGAACTAATAAGAAAAGACGGAGTTTTCATTCCAACAGATCTTACAAAATTGAATCCTGAATATTTGCTCTCAAGCTGATAATTATTGTCCTCCTCCTCAAGATCTTTGGACTTAACAGAATTTATAGCTACAATCCCCAAAACTGAGACGCACTTGCATATTGANGGTGCGTTGCCTTGGGATTTTTTAGTTAAAAAAAACCCAACTAAGTTCAGTGTACAGCCTGAATTCCGGAAACCTTCATTTAGGTATAAGGATTTTTCTCAATTTGAGTCCATTCTTATTGAACATGCACTGGAGATATTTAAGACAGCTCAGGATTATCATGATGTAGCAAGGTCGATATTTAGAGACGCAATTCTTAACAATGTCCGTTATCTAGAGACCAGCTTTCATGCAGGCATGATTGAGTTTCTTCGTTTGCCAGGCCAGGAAATTCTTGATGCGATCTTGTCAGCTGTGCCAGATGGACTAGAGGTTCGCGTATTTTTGGGAATCAGTCGGAATGCATACACGGATTACCTTGCTCCAAAACTTGAAGAAGCTGTCACCTCATGGAAGGGCTTATCGGGAATTGACCTTCATGGTCCAGAAGATCTACCGATCGAAGGGTGGACAGTTCCTCTTTGGCGAAAAGCGAAGTCAAATGGTATGATCCTGAAAGCACACGCTGGGGAATTTGGTCCTCCAAGTAATATCGAATTTGCAATCAGAGAACTTGGTGTAAGGAGGATTCAGCATGGTGTTAGGTGTAGCGAGTCCGATAGGTTGATTCGCATGCTGAAAGAATACGACATCTGTTTGGACATGTGTCCAATCAGTAATTATAAACTTAATGTCGTAAGCGACTGGATCAAGCATCCCCTCAAGCAGTTTCTTTCTGAAGGAATTTGCTGCACTATAAGCACGGATGATCCACTCTCATTCAATAATAGCCTGAAAGATGAGTATATGGCTTGTATTGAAAAGATGGAGATGGACTGGACTGACCTTTTAATTTTGGCTGAGAATGGTTTCAGAGTTGCTGACCTTGATGCAATCCGAAAGAAAGAATCAATTGTGGAAATCAATAGTTTAAGNGCAAAACTTAAAAATGAGTTCAATTGAAGATGATTTCACGGTACCATCGGGTTCTCCTGAAAGAGCTGATAAAGTAATTGCGGCAAATTTTCCTGAAACAAGTAGGTCACTGATTAAACAATGCATAATTGACGGNTCAATAACCATGTCGGACGGAAGAAGGATAGANCCAAAGACCAAGCTCTTTCCAGGAGAAACTTTACTTTTAAATATTACTCGACCTATATCGAAATCACATGATCCTTTTGATATTAAATTAGATATATTATATGAAGATGGTGATTTAATTGTCGTGAACAAATTTTCGGGAATGGTGGTGCATCCAGGGGACGGGACTGACAATAAGACATTGGTTCATGCATTACTTCATCACTTGAATGGNGAATACTGTCCTGTGGGATCTCCAGACAGACCAGGGATTGTTCATAGACTGGATAAGGAAACTACAGGAGTTATGGTTGTTGCGAAAAATGAAGGTTCACACCATGGTCTAGCTAAACAATTTGCGGAACGCACGGTTAAGAAAAAATACCATGCCTTAGTTACGGGAACTACAGAATTAGATTCCGGATTCTTTGATTCTCCCATCGGGCGGCATCCTAAAATAAGAGTCAAGATGTGTGTAAGTGATAAGGGGAAGGATGCATACACTGATTGGAAGGTGGTTGAGCGCTTAAGCAAAGAGGTTACATTTATGGAATGCTCTATTAGGAGTGGGCGGACACATCAGATACGGGTTCATTTTTCAAATGCCGGGCATTCATTGGTCGGTGACATTAGTTATGGGTACAATCCTAATAAATATGGTTTTTCAGCACCTCCACGGATCATGCTGCATGCTTCTTTACTTAGTTTTATGCATCCCCGAACAAAAGAAACAATTACCCTTGAGGCTCCCTTGCATAAAGATTTTAAAGACTTTATTAATAATCTTAAGGGCGGATATCAAAAAAAGTCATAAGGATCCCTCCAGATCAGTTATCATTGTATTGTAGGCTTCTTCAACCGTATCTACCACAACGAACAAGTTTTTATCCTTTGGAGAAATGACGCCCCATTTAACAAACTGATCAAAATTGATCAGTCCATTCCAGAACTCGCTGCCATATAAATAGATCGGAATTTTTTTATTTAGTTTATTGGTTTGAATCAAGGTAAGTGTTTCGAATAACTCATCCATCGTTCCAAATCCACCCGGGAAAACAAAAACCGCCTTTGCATGATATAAAAAATAAAATTTTCTTACAAAAAAATAATGAAACTCAAAGGAAAGATCTGGGTCAGCATACTTATTTACACCCTGCTCAAATGGGAGACTTATTCCAAGGGCTATTGATTTTTCATTGGCATTTGATGCACCCCTGTTTGCTGCCTCCATGATCCCTGGTCCACCTCCCGAGCAGATGAAGTGCTTTTCAGGTCCTTCCTTTCCCTTCGACCATAGTGCAATTTTCTCAGCAAGCAAAGAGGCTTCCTCGTAGTATTTTGAGAGTCTTACTATTCTTTTTAATCTTGTCCACTCTTCATTATTATCCCCAGAGGATGGCGATACATCTGCATTTTCTGACTCAAAGTCATTGAGTTCCCGTTGAGCAATTTCAGGATCTTTAGGCCGGGCGGATCCAAAAAAAACGATGGAATTCTCAATTTCCAAATTTTTAAGTCTGGTTTCCGGCTCAATAAGTTCACACAAGACTCTAATGGGTCTGGCTGCATGACTGTTGAGGAAACTTTTATTATTATATGCTTTGAATATTTCAGGTTTCATAGGCTGATCATTCTACACAGTTGCTAGTTCTGCAAAAAAAAACTCAAAATTGTTAAATTCTTTCCTGGACTTGCCGATTATGGTTTATGTCACAAGGATGTGACTTCTTCTTATAGATTCATTCCCACAGGAGGTCGGCTTGAATCAATTTATCAAATATTCTTAATCGTGATTAAATTTAACGACTTCCATTCAGGTTCAAACATTAAAAACTCAAAAGTTAAACCTGTTCCCTTCAATCAGGAGATTCAGCAAATTGGAAATCTTTCAGTAATGTCAGGTGTCACTCAAACCTCTTTAGATGAGGAAGTGAATTCCCTGATTAAGAAAATTCTATTGCTTCCTGAGGATAATTCTTCTTCTTGTGGTATCCTAAAGTATGTAAATTCTCCTGAAGTAGACGCCGATGAATTATTGGCATCAAAACTAATACATAATGTTGACTGGTAATTCATTTGTCATAAAGAACCTCCTTCAAATGTACATTCTATTTTTTCTAAAGCGGAGTTTCAAGTTCGGAGTATTTTTTATTGTGATTGGATGCAGTGATCAAAAAAATTCGGAATCGGAAATTGATAAGGAGATTGATTCGAACAGAAGTAATGCAACAGAAGTAATTCCTGTGACATTTGATTCAAAAGACAGGAAACTAGATGAAATCCTTGTCGATTTCGATAAACCGATCGAGACATTTCCACGAATAACTTCCGCGGAGTCCTACACAGACCAGTCAGGTATTACTTTTCGGGATGGTATTGAAGATCCATTTACCGGCAGAGTAACTGACTATTTTTCAAACGGGCAAACCTCTTTGGAATCAAGCTATCTGGACGGATTGCCACATGGTCTGCAAATTAAGTACTTTGAGAGTGGCGTGAGGGCACTGGAAGCCACCTTTGATGAAGGGGTGCTTTCAGGAGTAAAAACAAGATGGTGGGATAATGGTCAAATTCGAGAAGAAGAG
>NHDJ01000041.1 GCA_002167265.1 Verrucomicrobia bacterium TMED56
TTTAGACTACACCAATTTTGACAGTCTAATCTCAGACGATGACACTCGCTTTAGAACATTTGCTGATATTGATTTTCTCATGGATTTCTCTCCCGTTTCCGGTGAAATTCATTTTGGCTTCAGCAACGAGGGTGTCGATCTTGAGCAGGCTTTCTTACGATATAGTTTTAACAAAAACTTTAATTTGACTGCTGGTCGTCAGTTGACTGCTCTCAGTTATGAGAAAGACGAATCCCCCAGTATGTACCAAACATCCTACGCCTACATTACGGATGTAATGGCAGATGTGAGAGAGGGAGGTAAGGCGTTGGAGGATTTTGTAGGGGTAACCAAAATCAAAAATACGGGCGAGCAAGTGTCAAAAGGTTTAGTTGCGGAACGTAAGAAAATTACAGATATGGCATCAACCCTCTTTGACGAAAAATTTGAAATTACATCCGACTATCTCGACAATTATCCTATAGTTGGAATCGATGAAGAGAGAGAGTTTGAACTGCCTGGATTTCGTAGAAACTATGTGGACGGCGTCCGGTTTAACTACAACAACGGAAGAATCGGCTATGTTGCCGGACTTCACAATGGATACTTTACCGACAGCAATCACCAGAATAATGGGAATATCGGTTTGGATCTCGCTGCTTCCTTTATGCTCATTCCTGGACTTGAGTTGCGTCTTGGTTATGGATACGAGAAAAATGATGCGTACAACCGGTCAATCTCGGGATACAATAGATGGGCTTCTAATTTTACATCTGCGGTCAACGCCGACCGTGCCAATAGACCTTCCCTAACCGGACATGATTTCTATGCTAAGTTTGCTAAGGGTGTATTCTTGTTTCCTGAATCTGATGATATTAGCCAGGTCAATCTACAGGTTTCTTACCAAACAGGTGGGTTGACCCTCGCATTTGAGTGGGACATGTGGGATGTTTATGTAATTGATATGTGGAATATCATGATGCTTGCGAACTATCAGTTTAATGATGTGTTCGGACTTACTTTCCGTTATTCGCACGAAAATTTCGAAATGGAGGACGATGTTCCTGGAGGTGGAGAAGGAAGCAGTAATCGCTTTACTATCGGTCCGATCTTTAGTGTTACTGATAACCTCACGGTTGGTATCGAGTATAGTCATGCTGAACTTGATTCGACAAATACGGGTGATACAAGCGTCGATGAGCTCTACGCTGAAACCATCTTTTCTTTTTAAGAGTTAGAATATTCATGATTTTAAAAAGCCCGCCACTTGGCGGGCTTTTTTTGTGCTCGTGGGGTAGGAGGTTTCAAAGATTGACGAATGTTTGATATATCTATTTGATAATTCTCTTTGATATACACATTCACCCCCGCTTAAAAACTATGAAATACATTCTTTCATCCATTCTTGCCCTTGCAATGGGTGTGACTGCGTCAGTTGCACAGATTCCAGGCATGATGTCAATGCCCTCCGCCCAGCCTCTTGAAGGTACATCACTCGGAGCCAACGAAACCATTGCTTATGATGGTATCGCTCTCGGCAACCGCGTAAAACTCCGTGGCTATGTCGACTTTATCTATAACTACAAGGACGATGCAACAGGAGACGATGCGAGATTTACAACTGCAGGTGATGTTGACTTCTTATTCGACTTTTCTCCAGTTACTGGTGAAGCTCATCTCTCTTTGAATCCTAACCCAGAGCCAGGTGAGGACGAGGTAACACTCGAGCAAGCCTTTGGTCGTTACAGCTTCAATCAAGACTTTAATATTAGTTTTGGTCGTCAATTGACAGCCCTTGGGTTTGATGCAGATGAAGCACCAGGTTTGTATGCTGTTACTCCAGCTTACACTTTAGGTAGCGGCAAACATGGAAGCCAAGGAAATTACGCAGACGGTATAAGGGCAAACTTCAACAACGGCCAGTTTGGTTTCACATTTGGTTTACACGATTCTTACTGGGCTGAAGATAGCGACACTGCATTTAATGATCATTTTGCAATTGATATTGCCGCCTCTGTCATGATCGTGCCTGGACTCGAGGCTCGCTTAGGCTACGCACATGAAGATGGCGAAGTTACAGGACCTGGCGATGATAATATTGACCAGTTCAATGCTTGGCTTGCTTACAAACCAGGAGACCTTACTTTGGCTTTAGAATTCGACATTTTTGATATCTACGGTGACGAGCTTTGGGATATAATGTTTCTCGCTAATTATCAGTTTGTTGACTGGTTTGGAGCAACTTTTAGATATTCTCACGAAGATTTAGAAGAATTTGGTGGTGCAGAATCAAATGCAGATCGGTTCACATTGGCCTTACTTTTCACCCTCACGGATAATCTTTTCATTAATTTTGAATTCAGTCACACTGAGTTGGATATGACCGGTGGAGATGATGATGCTGAAGAGTTATACATCGAAGGGCTTTTTACTTTCTAAATTATTTTAGTTCTTTAGACTTAAACCCTGTCGATTTATCGGCAGGGTTTTTTTAATGCCAACCCCATTCTCCATCCTTGCCAACCCCATGTATTTTCGGCATGGATATGATTAATTATTTTACATGAGTACAGTGGGTGATAAGAAATCTGAAAAATCCGATAAATCAGTCCGTAAAAAGATTGATGAACTTGGAGAAGAGCTCGCATATTTGCAAAGAAAAAGCAGGGAGCTCGGCATACCTGTATTAATCATTGTTGAAGGTCTAAGTGCTGCAGGGAAAGGTACCTTGATCAACCGTATCATTCAGCCGCTTGATCCCCGTGGCTTCAAAGTATCCTGTATTGCCTCTCCTAATCGGGATGAACAATTGCGGCCCTTTCTTTGGAGATTCTGGAGACGAACCCCTTCTGCCGACCGAATGGCGATTTTTGATCGGAGTTGGTACCGCAATCTTCTGGATTCGACTATTAATCGAACCCTTCAGGAAGATGAATTAATAAAAGCTTATGCGGATGTACGGGCTTTTGAAAGGCAGCTACGGGATGGAGGAACAGTTTTTTTTAAAATATTTCTCGATATCAGCAAAAAGGAGCAAGCCTCTCGGCTTGCAGCCATGCAGGGTAATCCTGCCACCGCTTGGAGAGTAAACGATGCCGTTCTTGCCCGTCATACTCGCTACACTGACTATAAGAAAGCGGTGGAGACGATGTTCGAAGAGACCGATGATCTTAATGATTCCAAATGGATAAAAATTAGTGCCAAGGATGGTCGCAAAGCTGCAGCACAGGCTATTAGCCGAATTGTTAATGGCCTGTCTAAACGGGTCAGTCAGGAGCAAGCCAACCCAAGTGCTTTACACTCGGTTAGACGTTTACCCGCCTTTCGTTCAGCTCCTTCCCTAAAAAATGCTGATTTATCTTTAACATTATCCAAAGATACCTACCGGGAAATGCTCACGGTTAGACAAGAGCGGATCGAATATTTACATCATGAACTGTACAGGCAACGTCTACCGATGGTTATTGTCTATGAGGGATGGGATGCTTCGGGAAAAGGTGGTAATATACGCAGACTGACCGAAGAAATGGACCCCCGCGGGTATGAAGTAATTCCCACAGCTGCTCCAAATGATGTGGAAAAGGCCCATCATTATTTATGGAGATTTTGGACCGAATTTCCCAAGGCTGGACATGTAACGATTTTTGATCGCTCCTGGTATGGAAGGGTTTTGGTTGAACGGGTGGAAGGCTTTTGTACTGAGCAGGATTGGAAAAGGGCTTATCGTGAAATTAATGAGATGGAAGAGAATTTTGATCACTTCGGTACGGCCATCGTGAAATTTTGGATTCATATCGATCGGGACGAACAGCTTCGACGCTTTCAGTCACGTCAGGAAAATCCAAAGAAGAGATGGAAATTACATGATGAAGACTGGCGCAACCGTGATAAGTGGGAACCCTATAAAGAAGCCGTGGAGGAAATGTTTTTGCGTACTCATACTCAGTACGCTCCCTGGACTGTGATTGAAGGGAATTGCAAAAGGTATGCCCGGATTAAGACATTGGATGTAACCATAGCTGCCATCGAAAAAAAGATTGCTCAAAAGTCAAAGTAACTATCTATCAATCTGTTTTAATTTACTAGGGCATCACTCCCAAAACAGGAATTGTAGATAATAATGATGAGACTGGATAAAATTATTTAATTTTTTGTTCGTTTAACTCTTTAATGTTTTCAATTCCTTTTTGAGTTAGTGTCTATGTCCAGTTTTACACGGCTCAAACCAATGGCTCCTATTAGATGTCCATTGTCGTAAAGAGAAATTCCTCCCTGTACTCCCCGAATGACCTTGAGACTACCGATGTTCATGATTTCTAAATCCCTGCCATTCCGGGAGGGTCATTTTTCGGTGGTAACCCTTTTGAAAAAGCAAGTTTGGGCTTTGTACTTTACGAAACCATAAAGTCCCGGATCCATCTTTTGTAAATAAAAGAATACTCATAAATACTTAAATCACCCTATTTCGATCTATGGGCAACAGGTTTGATGGGTGTTGGTTTTAATCTTGCACCCCCGATGTAAAACTGATCTTTCAACTATCCTGCATGGTTTACGAGCTGTTCTTACTTAATGTTCGGGGTGATGCCTAATTCTGAAAAGTACAATGTAAAAGGTTTTCTGCTCCAGAGTAAACTAAAGGTCAAAGTTTGTTTTCCTTGCCATGGAAAGAAAAAAGCCCTTCCTATAAAAGCATATCCCTTTTTCCTGTAACCTCCTTTATAAGAAAAACTATGACGCTAGATACCCAACACCCAGCCCGAGGAATGCTTGCCGGTGGAAATTGGATCATTGTTCAAGTGAAGATCATTGATGTTTATCCCAAGCACGAACAACTCGCCAATATCTTCGATCAGTCCCAAGGTACCGGCGGATCCCCCTACAATGTATTACTGGATCTTGCCAAAATGGGAGCAGGCTTTCCTTTACAGGGAGCCGGATTGGTAGGGCAGGATGCTCTGGGTAAATACATTTTGGAAGATTGCCGGAGAAATAATATTGATCCCAAATTTATTTCAGTATCCCCTGGCACGAGTACATCTTACACGGATGTCATGACTGAACAGGAAGGTGGGCGCCGTACATTTTTTCACAACCGCGGAGCCAATGCTACATGGGACGGGTCTGAAATTGATTTTACAGCCAGTTCTGCGAGGATTTTTCATTTAGGATATTTATTACTTCTTGATGCGATTGATCAGGATGAACCAGAATATGGTACGGTCGGTGCAGCTCTTTTAGCTAAGGCACGAGCGGTGGGTATGAAGACAAGTATTGATGTTGTAAGCGAAGACAGTGACCGTTTTGCAAAAATTATAAGTCCAGCTTTAAAACAGGTAGATTATTGCATTCTAAATGAAGTGGAGGGCAGTAAAGTCACTGGTGTTCAGGTGCGGGAAAATGGAAAACTCTTAACCGATGGAATCGAAGAGATTGCGACTAAGCTGTTCGAACTTGGAGTCGGTGAATTGATTGCGATCCATTTCCCGGAAGGTTCGTTTGCCCAGTCCAAGGAGGGGGAAAAGGTATGGCACGGGTCCCTTGCTTTACCTAAAGGTTATATTAAAGGCGCCGCAGGAGCGGGTGACGCTTTTTGTGCTGGAGTACTCTATGGAGTACATGAAAACTGGTCCCTTGAAAAATCTTTACTTACTGGAACCTGTGCGGCCACTGCCTGTATGTCCGACCCGACCTGTACCGATGGCTTGAGATCTTTGGATGAGTGTCTGGCCCTTGCAGAAAAGTTTGGAATAGGAGAGGACGAAGCCTAAGAAACCTTTTCGTCCTTGAGCTTCGACTCATTTTCCATGATCAAGAGAAGTATATTATGAATTCGGAAGATCCATGTAGTCACTTTGATTCAAACGTCCGGGCGGAAGCCTTGCGAAAAGAGGCTGCTGCTGCCAGTTTTCCACCTGCTACTACATCTGTGAATGCTCACGCTCACACTTTTTTCTCCTTTAACTACAAAGGGTATTCTCCAAGTCGTTTTGCTTTGGAGGCGAAAAAACAAGGTCTCGAAATGGGTGGGATCGTGGATTTTGATGTACTCGATGGACTGGAGGAATTTTGGCAGGCCAGTCGATTACTTGACTTAAAGGCATGCGTGGGCATTGAATCACGTGTGTTCGTGCCGGAATTCTCAGACCGGGTAATAAATTCTCCGGGTGAGCCTGGAATCAGTTATCATATGGGCACGGGTTTTACCACCACCGATATCCCCGACAAAGCCCAGTCTTTTCTTGATAGTATGAGGCAAACTTCAGAACAAAGGAATCGGGCAATGGTTGAAAGAGTCAATGTATTTCTATCCCCTCTTCAACTCGATTATGACAGCGATGTCATGCCCCTGGTTCCTATGGGAAATGCCACTGAAAGACATTTATGTTTGGCTTATGCCCGCAAGGCGGCCACTGAATTTTCGGATGAAAACTCCCTGCGTAACTACTGGAGTGAAAAGTTGGGAGTATTATCCGAAGATTTAAAGGATGTCCCGGATGGTCGGGGAATGACGGACTTAATTAGGGCAAAAACTATGAAGCAGGGGGGTGCAGGATATGTCCAGCCAGATTCGGGGTCTTTTCCAAAGATGTCGGAAATGAATCAATTTGTTCTGCAATGCGGAGCTCTTCCNACCATGACCTGGTTGGATGGATGTTCNGCAGGGGANGANNCNATAGAAGAACTNNTNGANGTGGGTCGTTCAACTGGCGTCGTTGTGTTTAACATTATTCCTGACCGAAACTACACTCCCGGGACAAAGGACCAAAAATTGGCCAACCTTCAAAAGGTGGTCGAGATCTGTAAGGATTTGAATATGCCCCTTCTTGGTGGTACTGAGATGAACAGCCCGGGACAAAAATTTGTCGACGACTTTGAGTCGGAGGAGCTCAAGCCTATGCATCCATACTTTTTGGAAGGATCGAGAATTTTGCACGCCCATTCCACTCTGCAAAGACATGCCGGCATGGGTTATTTGAGCCCTTGGGCGGATGATCAGTTCGCCAGCGTGTCAGCCAAAAATGAATTTTATGCCCGTTTTGGGGAAATCTTTTCTCCCCGTGGAGACGAAGCTTTGCAAAATGATCTGTCAGACAGTCTCGGTAGTGGGGAAGTGATTTCGTTGGCCGAGCGGGTGATGACTGAATAGGACTGGCTTGTCGTGGGCAAGACTTTCGTAGGCTTCGGTTTTGGGGCTATTCAGGGAGGTCTTTTTCTTCCTGAAGCTTACAGATCAGGGAATTTTTCCCGTTTGGTGGTTTCTGAAATCGATTCCACTTCCGTTGAGCAGATTCGGAAGTCTACGGGAAATTATGCCTGCAATGTCGCCGAGCCGGATCATGTCCGCTTGGTGGGAGTATCGGGATTGGAAATTCTTAATCCTTTGATCCCTGAGGATAGGGAAAAAATGGTGGATGCGATTGCTTCCGCCAATGAACTATGTACCGCTCTCCCCAGTTATACCCTTTATGATGCAGGAGGGCAGGCATCAGTCGCTTCCCTGCTTGCGGAAGGCTTGCAGAAAAAACTGCATAGCACAGATAGGCCCCCGGCGGTGGTCTATGCCGCTGAAAATGACGGACGGGCTGCAGCCCGCTTACAGGAAGCCTGCAATAAGTATGTTTCAACATCTTTGGATGGGAAGGTAAGCTTTTCGGAAACCGTGATCGCCAAGATGTGCTCGGTGGTGACGGATTCGAAAAGAATTGCCGAAGAGAAATTAGCGGAAGTCACTCCTGGTTCCTCGAAATCATTTTTGGTTGAAGCATTTGATCAAATTTTGATTGAGAAGAAAACGCCCAGTGGGTTTGATCGTGGAATAACCCGGTTTATCCCTAAGCCAGATTTGGATCCTTTTGCCTTAACCAAATTTCATGGTCATAACGCAATCCATTACTGCCTGGGTATCAAGGCGAGGGAACAGGGGATGAGCTTTATGCACGAGGCAGGGCGGAACCCTGGACTGATGGACTGGGCAAGGAAGGCTTTTGTAAATGAAGCGGGTGTGGGTCTTCGAAATCAATTTACCGGATTTCCAGATGATTTATTTTCTGAAAGAGGGTTTGCTGAATATGCGGAGGACGCTCTTAACCGAATGGTTAATCCTTATCTACGGGATCCGATCGAGCGGGTTACCCGTGATCCCATCCGTAAGCTTGGATGGGATGACCGTTTGGTTGGATCGATCCGATATGCGGTAAAAGCGGGCGTTCATCCCCAAAAAATGGTGGAGGCCGCACAAAAGGGGTTGGAGGAAATTAGGGAAATGAAAAATACCCAAAACCTTCAGTCTGCATTGGACTTAGCTTGGCAAGGTGAGCCAGGGATGGAAGAGATGGAATCTATTCGNNGTATCATNCTTAGNGCTTTNTCTTAGNTTCATAAATTCTGTTAAATTTGCCCATTGGGGGTTGCGTTTCATTCAGAAACGATCAAAATCAATCGAAATCGCTCATAATGATTCAAGAAGCCCATCCAGCCCTTGCTCCTGAAAGAAGGAATCGCATACGCACTCTTGTGCGGGATGGAGGGGTTGCCAGGGTAGAAGATTTGCGGAAAAACTTGAATGTTTCAGTGGCTACGATCAGGAGAGATTTGGAAATTCTCGAAGACGAGGGCAAGATTAAAAGAGTTCATGGAGGAGCAGTTTCCACGGAGAGTCGATTGGAGGAGTCAGTTTTTGATGATAAAACCACTCAGGCAACCAAGCAGAAGAAGAAAATTGCAGAAGATGCTTACAAATTGGTTGGACAAGAAGAGTCAGTTTTTCTGGATGGAGGAAGTACCACCCTCTTCTTAGCCAGGCTTCTTCACCAACGTACGGATATTACGGTGGTTACTAATTCGCTGCGTGCGGTTCAGGAACTTGCAGATGCTGGTCCGCGAGTTATTTTTACTGGCGGAGAACTCCGAAAAATTAGTCAGACAATGGTGGGACCTTTATGCTCTGCAGTACTCGAACAAATCCGGGTGGATAAAGCTTTTATGGGTACCATGGGTTTTTGCTTGAAGAACGGAATCACTACCACAGATCCAAACGAAGCGTATGTTAAGAGGCAGGTGACTGAACATGCAAATCAGGTAATCCTCTTGGCAGATTCCAGTAAGGCGGAAAAAGTTTCTTTTGCCCGTGTGTCTGATTGGGATCCAATTGATATTNTGATCTCTGATCCTGCTATTCCCAAAGATTTCACTAAAACTTTACGCAAACGAGGTATCAAAGTTCGTTTGATCTGAAATAAATTAATACGAAGAGAAAATACTTATGGCTGAACCAATTATTATGCCCCGCCAAGGACAATCGGTTGAAAGTTGTATTCTAACCGAATGGAAAGTAAAAGTTGGTGACCAAGTTGCGGAGGGTGATGAACTTGCCGTAATTGAGACCGACAAAGCAAGTTTTGATCTGGAATCGACTTCATCCGGAACAGTGCTCGCACTTTTCTGGGAACCGGATGATGATGTGCCTGTTCTTGCCAATGTTGCCGTAGTAGGTAACGAAGGAGACGATGTGGACGAGTTTCGTCCGGATACTGGAGATGTGACANAAGTTCCCTTAGCAGATGCACCGGANATATCGCCCCCAAATCAAGGGGATACAACTGAACAGGCTGCTGTACCATCTGCTGCTTCATCAAATGTGGTCTCAGTAGGCGGNGTCAGTGCGGGAGTAAGCCCGCGAGCCCGTAAGATTGCTTTCCGGCATGGAGTTGATCCTGAAACAATAGAAGGAACCGGTCCCANCGGTCGGGTGATTGAAAGAGATGTTCAGTCTGTTATATCTGGTCGACCTCGCTTGTCCGCTAGTGCAGTTGCCAGTTCCCGGGAAGGCTTGGAGCCTCCTCCGCGTGGAAAAGGGTTGGCTGGAATGGCTCTCGCTTCCGATATGATGGAACCCGGAGCTATTTTAGGTGCTAAGGTGNAACCAGTTAAAGGGATTCGAAAATTGGTCGCTGAAAGGATGATCCAATCCCTACAAACATCTGCTCAGTTAACCTTGAACGCTCAATTTGAACTTACCGCATCCCAAGCCTATCGTAAGGAAAGGGTGGATCAGGGAAAGAGTAAGGTTTCGATTAACGATTTGATTGCCTTCGCGCAAGTTCAGTCACTGAGTGAACATCCAGAGTTGAACGCTCACTTTCTTGGCGATCGACTTGCTGTATTTGATGAAGTGCATTTGGGAATTGCAGTCGATTCACCGAGGGGATTGATGGTGCCTGTGGTAAAGGATGCTTCAGATCTTTCTCTTGAAGCACTTTCTAACGAGATAAAAAGAAAAGCTGTTGCTTGTCGGGAGGGAACAATTCAACCCGATGATCTTTCTGGAGGTTCCTGTACCCTCACAAACCTTGGTATGCTAGGTNTTTCTACTTTTACTCCGGTTCTCAATGTTCCTGAAGTGGCCATTCTTGGAGTGGGAGGGATCGAACTTAAACCTAAACGTCTGGAATCTGGAGAAATTGAATATGTAGAATTCCTCCCTTTGAGTTTGACGATTGATCATCAGGCCGTGGACGGAGCACCAGCCGCACGCTTTCTGCAGACTTTGATTAGCCAGCTTGAAGATTATCCCGGCCAACCAATTTCAACCACCAACGAATAGATTGATCCAATGAAATATGATTTTGCCGTAATCGGTGCAGGACCCGCCGGGTATATTGCCGCCAAAAAAGCCGCTTCTGCGGGAAAGAAGGTTTTACTTGTTGAAAAAAGTAAACTTGGGGGAGTTTGCCTAAACGAAGGGTGTGTACCATCTAAAACCTTACTTCAGGCAGCGAAGACTTACTATCACGCCAAGCACGGTGCTATTTTTGGAGTTGAAGTTGAGGGAGTAACCTTTGATTTCCACAAAGCCCATGCGCATAAGAATAATGTTATGAATAAGATGCGTGATGGTATTGCCGGGTTGATGAAAAAATACAGGGTTGATGTCATTGAAGGGGAAGCCAAGCTCTTACCCAACTGTCAGCTTGAAATTAATGGTAACACTCACGAAGCGACTGACATCCTTCTTTGTACTGGTTCCTCGCCTGCCATCCCACCAATTAGCGGGGTTGATCTTGAGCATGTGGTTGACTCCACAGGAATTTTGGAAAGAGAAGTTTTGCCAAATCATCTTGTAGTTGTGGGTGGTGGTGTAATTGGATGTGAGTTTGCCTGCATGTATGCATCCGTTGGAGTTAAGGTTACCGTATTGGAAGCGATGTCGGAAATCTGCCCTAATCTCGATTCGGAAGTCTCTGAAAGCTTGCGCGAAGGACTCACTAAAAAAGGAGTCAGTTTTCAACTTGGTGCCAAAGTCGAATCGATTAGTGCTGAAAAAGTCAGCTATTCGAAAGAGTCCGGTTCCTATGACATTGAATCTGATCTTGTCCTCGTGGCCACTGGCCGCAGACCTAATATCAAAAACTTGGGGCTGGAAGATCTTGGTCTGGATATTGATGACCGGGGTGGGGTGCGGGTGGATGCTCGAGGTGCGACAAATATTCCAGGGCTTTGGGCCGCAGGCGATGTCACCGGGCAGGCTTGGTTGGCGCATGCAGCAAGCCGAATGGCAGAAGTGGTGGTAAATAACATCACTGGTCGTAAGGATCACATGCGTTATGACACTATGCCCGCGGTTGTTTACACCAGTCCNGAGGTTGCAGTTGTTGGGCTNACTAAGGAAGAGGCAGAGGCACGCGGAACTAAGGTTAAAGTTGGTCGTATTCCGATGGCGATCAATGCCCGTTACATTGCTGAGAATCCGGATGAAACTGGATTCTGTAAAGTTGTTCTTGAAGCCGATACCCGAAAATTAATTGGAGTTCATATGGTCGGCGGTGCCTGTTCAGAGATGATCTTTGGAGCCACGGCTATGCTTGAAACTGAACTCCGNGAAGAAGAGATCGAAGAAATTGTCTTCCCTCACCCAACGACCTCCGAAATCATCAAAGATGTGTTCATGGCCGTTCGCTAACTAATTCTGTTTATAATCCATTATTCCATTTCGCTATGCCGAAGTCACAAATTGTAGAACCTACCAAAGAACGCCAAGCTGGGAGCATTGCTTTTGCGGAAGTTCCCCTGAATCAATATCAACAAGACCTTGCCAAGGAGAAAGAAACTTATGGCGAGGAGGCCCTAATCGGAATCTATGAAGATATGCTTCTGATCAGGGAGTTTGAAAGCATGCTGCAAAGCATCAAAACGCAAGGTTCTTATGAGGGTATCGAATATGACCACAAGGGACCCGCCCACCTATCGATCGGACAGGAGGCTTCCGCAGTTGGACAGGCTTTTCTTTTGGATGTGGATGATCATATNCTGGGATCTCACCGTTCCCACGGGGAAATCCTTGCCAAGGGGATGTCAGCCATTCGTAAGCTAGATGATGACAGCCTNCTTACCATTATGAAAGACTTTCTAGGAGGCGATTGCTTCCGGGTAGTCGAAAAAGATGGAGCTTCTGATGTTAAGCAGTTGGCAAGAGATTTTCTTTTGTACGGAGCATTGGCTGAAATTTTTGGTCGTGAAAATGGATTCAACCGCGGACTTGGCGGCTCGATGCATGCCTTTTTTCCTCCGTTTGGTATATTACCCAACAATGCGATTGTTGGAGGGTCGGCTGATATTGCAACGGGAGCAGCACTTTTTAAAAAGGTTAACCGAAAGAAAGGATTGGTGATCTCAAATATTGGGGATGCTTCTATGGGATGCGGTCCAACATGGGAAGCCATGAATTTTGCTTCCATGAGACAGTTTCACGAACTTTGGGATGAATCGATTCAGGGTGGTTTGCCTATCATNTTNAATTTCATGAATAATTTTTACGGTATGGGTGGTCAAACGGCTGGAGAAACTATGGCATTTGATTACCTCGCACGAGTAGGAGCAGGAGTTAATCCACAGTCNATGCACGCGGAAAGAGTAGATGGATATAACCCATTGGCGGTGGCTGATGCTATTCGCAGGAAAAGGGAACTTCTAGAAAAAGGTGATGGTCCTATTTTGCTTGAAACCGTCACTTACCGGTATTCCGGGCACTCCCCATCAGATGCTTCGTCGTACCGAATCAAAGAGGAGATTGAAGCTTGGCAATCTTTTGATCCAATTAATTCTTATGCCAAAGAATTAAGTGATGCTGGAATGTTGACCGAAGAGGCGATTGCATCCAGAAAGAGTGATGTGGTATCTGCAATGACTAAGGCATTTGGTCTGGCATCAGACTTGGAAGTCTCTCCAAGACTTCCATCTGAAAAAATAGCTGGCCTAATGTTCTCGAGTCGTAAGCGTGAAAGTTATGATTCGGACCGTGAGCCTGAACTTCTTCTTAAACACGATGAAAACCCAAGGGTACAAGCCTTGGCTAAGAAATCTCGAGCCGGTGTAATCGATGGGAAGCCTGTTTCTAAAAACAAAGTTTTTCAGTACCGTGATGCTATATTTGAAGCGGCTCTTCACCGTTTTGAAACGGATCCCACGATGGTAGCTTANGGGGAGGAAAACCGTGACTGGGGTGGAGCCTTTGCCTGTTATCGTGGCCTGACTGAATCTCTTCCCTATCACCGCCTTTTCAATTCACCCATTTCGGAAGCCGCGATTGTGGGTACTGCTTGTGGGTATGCACTCGAAGGCGGGCGTGTTTTAGTTGAACTCATGTACTGTGACTTCATGGGTCGGGCCGGAGATGAAATTTTTAACCAGCTGGCTAAGTGGCAAAGTATGTCCGCCTGTATTCTGGAAATGCCTGTTACTTTACGGGTATCTGTTGGATCGAAATATGGAGCCCAGCACTCCCAGGACTGGTGCGCATTAGTCAATCATATTCCTGGATTGAAGGTGGTTTTTCCCTCTACCCCTTACGATGCAAAGGGCATGCTTAACACGGCCCTTGCTGGCAGCGACCCTGTTATCTTTTTTGAAAGCCAAAGGCTTTATGATATTGGAGAACTCTTCGAAAAAGAAGTACCAGCTGAATATTACGAGGTTCCCTTTGGACCACCAGCTCAGCGCAGGGCTGGAAAGGATATAACTTTAATAACTGTGGGAGCTACCATGTACAGGGCTCTAGAAGCGGCTGATATTTTAGAGCAAAAATATGGTGTAACCTGTGATGTTTTTGATTGCCGTTCAATTAGTCCTCTAGATTATGACCCTCTGATTTCATCGGTTCAAAAAACTGGAAAAGTACTGCTTTCTTCGGATGCTTGTGAGAGAGGTTCAGTTTTGCATGATATTGGATCAAAGATTAGCCAACTTGCATTTGATGATTTGGACGCTCCTCCCGTAGTCGTGGGGTCACGCAACTGGATCACTCCTTGTGCTGAAGTTGAGAGTGATTTCTTCCCTCAGCCTGCATGGATAATTGATGCCATCCATGACCGTATTCTTCCTTTACCTGGTCACCAGTTGACCACCAACCCAAGCACCGGTGAGCTCCTTAAGCGCCAGCGGGGAGGTGTGTAGGGCATTCTTGATTTTTACTAATTTATATACCAAAGTTGAAATTATGAGCGAACAATCTGCTCAATCCGTTTACCATAGGTCAGAACAGCTTCTAAAAGAAGCCCGTAAATCTCATCGGGGAGTTTTTTTGACAGGTCCAAATAAGATAGAAATCCTTACAGATGAATTACCTGAGTCGAGTTTTGAAGGTGATTATTTTATCACTGCAAGTTTAGGGAATTGCCGATGTGCATCGGATGCCAAGGCGATTCGTCAGTTTGACGCTCATGCTCGTGTTCCGTCAGGTGCGGACCGTATTGCACTGGGGCATGAGACATTGCAGATAATATTACAGGCTCCCGAAGGGTCAAATTTGAAGAAAGGTGAACTGGTTGTGATCACTCCGGGACATTCTAGTGAGCCGATTGATCCGCTTGAATTTAAAACAGTCAGTGATGGGGTACTTGCTGCCTTGGGCTATTCTTACCGCTTTCTTGGAGGACTACGTCAATTTAATCGTATACCATCAGCCGCTCCTGAATTTGTTCGTTCACAAGGCTTTGGCAATTTGTTTAATCCAGTTTCACCCAAAGAGAATACAAGTTTGATTTCTCTGGCCCATGCTGAGCCGTTCGCCTGTAACTATGGGACGAATAAACACATTTTTACTTTGGATGAAAATGGGAACTTTATTTATGGAGTTCCTCCGCGGTCGATTGTTACTTATTTATCCGGCACTGCACGGATGGCGATGATTAATTTGACTATTGTCGCAAGTGTCGCGGATGAAGATTTGCCTAATGTGGTTTATGTGACAGGTTCNAAGTCCAAGCTGGACGAAATGGAAAATTATGCTTTGGTTAATGATTTACGTAATAGAGGAACCCGCGTTGTCTTAGTGGATCGTAAAGATCCTGATATTCTCAATAAATTGACTGAATTTGGAAAGTCAGATGTGGTGTGGACAAACTACGCATCTCAGGAAACTTACAATCAGGCAGTTGCAATATTAGCCGATGGAGGAAATCTAAACAGCTATGCGGGTGCAGTGGACCCAGATTTACTCATTGAGTTGCCTGTTTCAGTTGCCGGTGCATTTAGCAGCTTAGATGAAGAAGTTTTATGCCACATTAACGAAATGCACCATAACGAAAGCCCCAATAACCCAAAACGTTTTCGGGGACTTGCCAAAGAGCCTAAGGTTGGGCTAATAGGTTTTGATGGGAATAGAACCCGCCTTCAAGCCTATTTATCTCATCTTCGTGAAGGAGCATGTGTTTTTCTTGATGGGGATGACTCGTTGACAGATGGATACAGGCAGGTAAAGAAAGATGATTTGCTTACCGATGTATTTATTGCTGGTAGTGGTGAGAAAGCTGCTTCCTGCTATGCTGATATCGAGTCTCGTCTTGCAAGATCAGCGGCGGTTAATTTTGTGGATGGAGATCTAACTGTTCCGATTCGTTCCCGGCATGCCCATTATGTCTCCCGTCACCAGATCTGCGGAAGTAATGTACCATGGCATATGACAAATACTTCTGAGCCTCATTCGGATGATATGATTGAACAGGCAAATAACCCTGTGAGCTTTGATTGGATGGTTAAAGGAATTTGTGGACTATCCGGTGTGCCACAAATGATGGAAAAAGTGGAATCTGAGCAACCTTTTGGGTCCTTCTATTCTTTTACCGAACTCGAAGATCTGCCTTATGTTGAGATTTCTGCTGAAGCATTCAGGGAAGCCGCTGAAGGTAAGCCGGAACATGTGGTCTGTGCTTTAACGGATGCCGCCAGGGAACTCGATTCAAATGGAGAATGTTGGACAAGAAACGTGGAAGAGGCTCTTTATCAAGGGTACGGTTTACCACACCCTTTCAATTTAACTTAATTTAAAATTCAAGGAGATTTATTATGGAATGGACTGATTTGGAGCACAAAGTGGTAGTCATTACGGGAGGTGCCGCCGGAATCGGATTGGCTGTGGCCAAGGGTTTTGTGGAAGTAGGTGCAAGAGTTATGATTGCAGATTTCTCGGCAGAAGCCGGGCAGAAGGCAGCAGACGAAGCATCAGAAGTGGGCCCAGGGGAAGCCCGCTTTGCCCGTTGTGATGTTACTCAAAAAGCAGATGTGGACCAAATGATTCAGTCTACCTTGGACGCATTTGGTTCCGTAGATGCTTTGGTGAACAACGCCGGAATTAATGTTCCCCGTTTGTTGGTGGACCCGGCAGGCAAAGAGGAATTGACCGAGGATATTTGGGATAAGGTTTTTGCGGTCAATGTGAAAGGCCAATTCCTATGCGCTCAGGCCGCTGCAAGGGTGATGTTGAAACAAGCGAATGGAGGAGTCCTAATCAACATGTCTTCTGAATCAGGTCTTGAAGGAAGTGAAGGGCAAAGTGTGTACGCTGCGACTAAGGCGGCCAATCAGAATGTGACCCGTTCCTGGGCAAAAGAGCTCGGCACACAGGGTGTACGAGTAATTGGTGTTGCTCCCGGTATTATGGAGACCACGGGCATGCGAAGCGAAGCCTACGAGCAATCACTTGCCTACACTAGAGGGATTTCCGTCGATGAATTACGCTCTAAGTACGGAAGTACCTCTTCTATTCCCTTGGGGCGTTCCGGTAAATTAAGTGAAGTGGCCGATTTGGTCGTGTTTCTTGCATCTAAACGTGCAAGTTATTTGCACGGCACGACCGTAAATATTTCCGGAGGAAAATCCCGCGGGTAAAAGCTAACTTCCCTCCGATTCTTTGAGGGTATCCCTAATTAAATTAAAGCCTGATTCTGTTTGGGGATGATCCTCAATAGCAGCCTGATAAATTAGGAAAACCTGTTGGTCAGCTATCTTCTTGGATAGGAAAATACGTTTATGGGGAACTGAGATGCCAATTATGGAAATATCAAATGTCTCTTCGATACCTTCGAACCCTGCCACCTTGGGAATCGCTTTTAATTCGGATTTCGAAATTTCTCCTAAAGGAATTTCAGTCTGCGTCATTTTTTCAGAAAAATCTTTCGAAAAAGTTGTTAGACTTTCTGCCACATCTGATGGATAGGATTGGTAAATAACCATAGCTTCACCCTGAGTTTGCATGTAGATGTTATGAAATGCAGTCGTGTTGCTATCTGCGGAAATCTCCCAGTTTTTTGGGTATTTAAAGAATATTTGGTTCGAGTTATACTCCTGAGGGTTGATTAGATCAGCAGCCTCCGTTAGATCAAAAGTTTCATCAAGACATCCACTCCAAAATGAAATGAGAGGGGTTAAGCAAAGGGCATAAAGTCTTTTCAGCATTGATTTGCCTACCAAGTCGTAACCCCTTTAGCGAGGATAAGGTTGGCGTAGATTCGGGTATCTCCCGTCATTACCACGGCGAAGGCTTTGCGCGTACGGTCATAGAAGTCATATTTATCAACTTGGGCGATCGGGGCAGTGTCCGGATAATGCTTTTTCACAATCTCATCGTATCCGTCATGTACTTTTTGATAATCAGCTGCAATCTTAGGGTCGGCCTTATCTTCAGGCAGAGGACCCATCATCATGACCGGTTGATCGATTACATGATCCAGGACAAAGAGTGGGAGAACCGCATCGAGTAGATCATCAATTCGAAGGCCGTCTGCACGGATGATGTTGTCGTTACAACTCTCACCGGGAAAATGGGCATCTCCGAAGATGATTTCATCGTGATGACCCATCCGGTAAAGGGTTTCTAATAATTTAGGGCTGAGTAAGGGTGATATTCCGCGTAGCATATACTTATTGGAATTACTTGCAGAGGATGAGAACGTCAAGTGTTCGGCATTTTGAAGGGACCAAAAAAAAGCACCGGATTTCCGGTGCTTTGAAGATTATTTGAAATTAAGCTGCAATCCTTACCTTTACGGGTAGTTATTGTTTTATGTGAAGAAGGTGCAGGTCATTAACTGGAAATATCTTAGTAATAACCCAAGGTAATTCCACTTTTATTGAAATTCCAATTTTTTTCTTAAAAAAATTTCGCGGTTGCATTTTCAAGCAGTTAAAGCCCTCAAGTGACTGGTACAGGCACGGGCTAATCCATCTAGGTTATAGCCGCCTTCAAGTACTGAGATGAGATGACCATTACAAAATTCCTTTGCTGTTCGCATGAGCATGGTAGTGAGGTCGAAAAAATCTTGATCGGACAGGGTGAATAGGCCGAGGGGATCATTTGCTCTGGAATCAAATCCTGCAGAGATCAGAATTAACTCGGGTCTGTAAGACTCAATTTTATTGGCTAAGTCCTGCCCGAATGCTCCTTCCACGACCTCTTCTCTCCCGCTACCAGCAGGCAAGGGAACATTCAATGTGGTACCGAGAGCTTTGCCTCGCCCTTTTTCATCCGAGGTGCCTGTTCCCGGATACCAGGGAGATTGGTGGGTGCTGAAAAAGAATACGGACTCATCTTCATAAAATGTATCCTGTGTCCCATTCCCATGATGCACATCCCAATCCACTATCAGAACTTTGCCGACTTTATATTTTTCCTGTGCATAACGGGCAGCAATGGCA
>NHDJ01000042.1 GCA_002167265.1 Verrucomicrobia bacterium TMED56
CCTTCCAGCAGGAAAAATTAGTTACAAAAGTGATATATTTATATTCCTTTCTTGGACTTTGCTTGATCACTACACTGAAAGGATCGTCAACCGCTTTGCTGAGTTCCTCGCGAAAGGTCTCCATCTTTTTCTGCGTCACTGCACATAGTTCTGATTTTGTGCAGTATAAATGTGTTGCCTAAGTAGCCAGTTCTATTTTGAGAAAAAATAAAAGGAAAACCAGATTCCAAGGTCACCCCAATGAAGCAGAGCAGCATGAGCGGCAAGCAGAAAACTAGAGCAACGGAAGCGAAGAGAATATCAAAGGCTCGCTTGAGCTTGTGGGCAACTGGATTTCTTATCCTTAAATCCAATTTTGCTAACCATGCTTGATTCAATTCAGAAGGTGGAACACATCCAAGATACCTCTGCCAGAATTCAAGTAAGCCAATGACCTGTGTGCCTTTTGATAAAATACCTACGATGTCGAGGCTGTTTTGTGACTTACTTTCATCAATAACCAGCAGATCAATTTTTTGATCTTCACACAATTTTTGAACATTTGAGTTAGTCATGTCACTTTCCTCCTCAGTACTCACCCAGCGAAAAATGTTACTCCCCTTTTCAATATTATCGATGATTGTTTTTTTTCTTCGAGATGACAGCAACAATAGGCATTTAGTAGGGTGTGTTGAAAGAAAAAGATTTACACAAAAAAGGCTGAGAGATGAGCCAAGGGCATTACAGATGATAATCTTTCCAACTGCAAACCTCCCAATAAAAGAATATTCCACAACCCAAACGGACAACAAAAGTGGAAGTACAGCAAAAAAAGAACTTATTCCAGGGAGAAGAAAAATTCCAGCTATTCCAAATTGAGGATTTCTTTCCCTCGATCCAATGACTTCACCAAAAAACAAATAAGATAAGCTAAAAACAAGAGCGTAGAGGAAAAGACGTTCTTGAGAAACTAATGACAATGTTTCACTCTCAGGGGAGAAAAAAACAGGTACGGCAATTGAAATCGCAAAAGCGATGATCAAATCAAGAATCAGTTTACAGGATTTACCTAAATTTGAATCCATCAGCTAAATATTTTTTTTAAAAGGTGCGAAAGTAGATTCTATCAAATCCACAAACTCAATTGACTGTAATCGTCTGTCAAACTTCGATCGAATAGAATAAACTTGTTCCTGTAAATTTTCATATCTCAGCCTGTTTGATTTCAACATGACAATGGATTCTGCTATTATTACATGATCTGTTTTTTCGAAAGCCAAACCTATTTGATTAAGTTTAACAAAATCGTTCAACTCTCCGTCTGGTGCCACAAGCAAAGGTAATCCCATCCCCAAGTACTCGTAGACCTTAGCAGGCATCGCAACTTTGGTGGAGTTCATTCTTTGCATTAGGCTGATTCCAACTGATGCATCCGACAATAAAGATGGAATCTCAATCCGATCTTTTTCACCAGTAAAATTAACATTGCCCCAATCTTTCAACCTTTCGGAGTCTGGAATCGGTCCGATAATTATAAACTCAATCTCCGGATCCAATGCTTTTACCTTGAGCGATATTTGACGCAAAGAGTTAATGTCGTGCAGACGACTGAAGCGACCATGGTAAACCACTCTGAAAATTTTATCTTTTTTCTTAAACAAAGTTGGGTCGAAAAATTCACCATCATATCCATTGGGAACATGCTTATTAAGAACTTTAAAAGATTGCATTTCAGCATTAAGTCCCTTCGTCACTGTTGAGACCATTGCACTTTTCTCATAACAAGATTTCTCTCTCCATTGTAGGATTTTTCCTAAAAGATTTTTTTTAGAAACAATGTTTAAATCAAACAGCACTGCGGGATATCTATCACGAACATCAAAAAGATAAGGTATTTTTTTCTTTTTTGATACCTTTGCAATATAGGTTGCTAAAAAAAAGGGGGGAGAAGTAATTACGACGCCATCTAAAACATCATTGATCTTCGTTATCCTCGATCCCAAATCACATGCAAGCCTCATTTCCTGATAAAATCTTCGTATAATCCCCACTCTATTTGAGGGGACTGCTAACCTCGACTCATAATGCTTAGTTCTTCCCATTTGCTTTGAGCCTCTGGAAGAAAAGACATTTATTTGATGTCCACGAGAATCGAGTTCATGAACCCAAGGTCCTATTCTTGCAGAAGCGGCTGCATTAATTGGAGGAAACTCAGAGGTAACAACGGCTATTCTCACATGTATCTTTCCAACAACGAATCAACAATTTTATCTGATGAATGACCGTCTCCGTATAATTCAACAGACCAGTCTAAAGAAGCACCCATGGCGTCGGTTGCCTTTTGCAAAATTGAATCAATTAGAGGTTTGGCCAATCGATTGTGTCCACCATGCAGGAGTTCAACCCATTCAGTTTCTGTCCTTATTGTAACGCATGGCTTTTTTTGAAAAAACGCCTCCTTCTGCATTCCCCCTGAATCTGTAACAATCAAAGAAGTCTGGGATTGTAGGGCTAGTATGTCCAAAAAACCAATTGGAGCAATCAATCTAATTTTAGGTGATACTTTTTCTGTCAAACCATACTCTACAAATTTTGCTCTTGTTCTAGGGTGAAGGGGCAAAACAATTAGTATCTCTTTCGACAACTCATTCAAACCCTCAAGAATCCATTCTAAAGTTTTGTGATCATCGACATTTTCTGCTCGGTGGAGAGTGCACAAAGCAAATTTTCCCTCNATTAAATTCAAATCTTTTATAATGGAAGATTTAGCAACCGCGATTGCTCCAAATGTTTTGGCTGCATCAAGCATAACATCTCCCGTCTTAACTATCTTGCCCGGGTCAACTCCTTCACCAATAAGCCGCTCAAAAGCAACCTGCGTTGGAGAAAACAATAGATCGGATGCATGATCCGTTAAGATTCGATTGATTTCTTCAGGCATTATGCGGTTATTCGACCTTAAGCCTGCTTCCACATGGGCACACTGAATATTCAATTTACTAGCTGCTAATGAACCTGCCAAAGTTGAGTTCGTATCTCCAAAAACTAAAACCCAATCTGGTTTCTTCTCAATGAGTAATTGCTCCACNTCCATCAACATNTGGCCCGTCATTTTTCCATGCGAACCACCTGAAATACCNAGATTTGCATTNGGTTCCCTCATATTNAGTTCATCAAAAAATACTTTGGACATATTTTCATCAAAATGCTGNCCAGTATGAACTAAATATTCGTCAATGCCTCTTTCGATCAAAGAATTTGAAACGACAGCTGACTTAACGAATTGCGGTCTTGCTCCGATAATAGTCATTACCTTCATCAAGNTTTTACCTCCATTACGAGCTCATATAAGGAAAGTAATTTTTTTTCTTGTACCTCCCAGGAATGATCTTCTGCCATTTTGCGGGCGTTCCTGCTCAATCTTTTTAGATCTTTTTGTAGTAACTCTTTTAAACCTCTCCTTATTCCATCTGGGGTAATCGATTCACAGATCACGCCACATTCGTATTTTTCCACAAGTTTTCTCATTTCGGGCAGATCGTTTATAAGAACCGGCAAACCTGCCATCGCATATTCGAAGAATTTATTCGGTAAAGAATATCTATGATTCAAGCANTTATCTATGGTCAAACAAACACCAAAAGTAGCCGAAGAGGTATAGGATAAAAGCTCATTAACTGGTACTGACCGAAGGTAATAAATATTTTTCTCACTCAGGGATAACTCGATAATATGCTTTTCTAAGTTTTTACCGGGTTCTGTNGTACCACCATGCCCCATTAATATAAGATTTACATCTTTGACTTTTTCTTCGCTAAACCCTGAAATCAACTCTTCAATACCTCGGTATGGAATAAACCCACCTTGGTACAGACAGTTTAGCGAATTAGCAGGAAGAGAAAGTACAGAATGGAATTTATTACTATCAGTAAGATCTTCAGAAGGTGGGCAGTTTAAAATAAGAATTTTGGGTATTTGGCGGAAAAGATTCTCATACATATTTAGAATCGACCCGCTTACAGTAATGAAACCTGCAACAAAATTCGTTGAAATTTTCTCCAGACTCAATATCAGAGATTTGCTGATTTTACCTAAGCCTAATTTATGACTCTCAAACTCATGGGCATCGTAAATTACCTTAGCATTAGTTCTAAAAATTAATTTTGAAAGTATTATTGCTGGCAAAGGATGATAATCGTGACAATGCACAAGATCCATTGTTCTAATTTTCCAAGAAACTATGATCGTGAAGTTTAAAATTTCGATAATTTTTGCGATGGAAGAAATATTGAATCCGAACGGTGATTTCACCCTTTTAATGCTATATTTATTGATAGATTCAAAACNTTNTAANCCCTTTTTCCATANGGCGAAAACAGTCACATCATATCCTGCATTAGTTAAACTATTTGCTTGTTTCTCAACCCGTGAATCACGTGTAAAATCATTATAAACNAGAGATGCAATTCTCATTAACAAAGATAGATATCTAATTTAAATAATTAATTTCATACCATTTGTAATAATTAATCATCCTCCAAAGCTTTGAACTATTTATTACCTTTCTTTCGCAAATTTTTTGAAAATAAAGGGAGGATTTTTTCCTATCTAAAATTGGAACCTTATGAAAGTTTTGAATCCAACCGTTGATTCTGTTTCTTTCGGAACGAAGCCAATCTAACTCAGGAGTTTCAAATCCAACTTTATCTTTCCTTTGTAATATTTCCTGCGGAACAATACCCTTCATTGCATCACGAAAAATGCATTTTGTGGTGCCATCAGCAGCAAGCAGAAAATCTTCAGGAAGGGAAAGTATATACTCTGCAATATCAGTCGTAAGAAAAGGAACCCTACTTTCAACAGAATGAATCATGGAGTTTCTATCCTCATATCTCAAAAGGTGAACAAGTCCATTTTTACCCATAAGCGCGTCTCTCAAACAAAGACTCAAGAATCTTGAATTTTCATTTTCTGTTTCTTCCATGTATGAGTGTGTTATTGGCAATTTTTTAACAAACTTTTCGTTTAGTAGAGATTTTCTTGAAACAATTTTCCTGTAATGAGCAAATAGCGACTGAACTGAAGGAGAATTNATTATTTTAATAAGATCTTTTAGNGGATAGTTTCCTGTTCTANTCTTAATCCCCAAAAATAATTTTAAAAATTTTTTAATTTTTAATTCTGATAACANGCTTTTAAACTTTGAAAACGGGTATCCATGATATCCTGCTAGTAATTCATCAGCACCCTGCCCATCTAAACTAACCGTTATGTCTTGTTGTCTCAATTTTTGAAACACTCTATACTGGGCATAAATACTTGTACTCCCAAAGGGTTCTCCCTGAAGANAGATCAATTCCTCCAAATCTTCGATTAACTCTGAAGGTTTTATTACAATTTTATGAGGAATTGCTCCGACATGAAGGTTTACAATGTCAATCCACTTTTCTTCATTCTTCGAAGCCTCAGAAGAAATAAAGCTAAATGTGCTGATCGGAATCCTAGGTTCAAGATGCCTGATAGCACAGACTATGGCTGAAGAGTCAATTCCTCCAGAAAGAGCCGCTCCNACAGAAACATCAGAACGCAAATGGAGTTTCACNTTNGAAAGAAATTTTTCCCTTATTGTCTTACTCGCCTCAGCAAATGAAATCTTTCCATTTTCTTCTACGCTTGGGTTCCACCATCTGCTGAGATTTAATTTTGTTTTGGGGGCTAAAGATAGCTTGAGATAATGACCCGGTGGCAAATGTTTAATGCCTTGATAGAAAGTGTTTTCTCCTTTGTCTACTTCTCCCAATGCCAGATATTTTAACGCAGTATCCCAATTGGGTTCGGGCTTGGAACTCAAAAGTGGGATTAATCCTTGAATTTCAGAAGAAAACTTGAATTCGTGATTATTATAAAAATAAAAAAATGGTTTGATTCCAAAGCCATCCCTTACGCAGTGGATCATTTGCTCTTTTTTATCAAATACTACGAAAGCAAACATCCCCTTAAGTTTAGCTAAACATTCAATACCCCATCTTTCCCAAGCCACAAGAAGTACTTCCGTATCAGTTTGAGTGAGAAATTTACAGCCACTTGATTCCAACTCCGACCTGAGTTCCAAATAATTATAAATCTCACCGTTGTAAGTGATAACATAACGACCATTTTGAGAAAACTTTGGTTGATGACCATCCTTGGATAAATCTATTATCGAAAGTCTTGTATGACCCAAAATCAAGGTTCCAGAAGAATCATTTGAATCAATATTTAATCTCACTATGCCTCGATCATCTGGGCCCCTGTGATTTAATTTTTTTTGAGCATCTTTTACCTGTTCGATCCCAGAGCAAGAAAATTTAGAAAAATAACCAATAATTCCACACATCAGTTTATTTCGATTTTCTTTCCTAATGCTTTTTCATAATCCCGCTTTATTCCATCAACTATAGATATAGGATCATGCCACTTTTCAACATATGCACGACTTTGTCTTGATAAATTGGAGAGTTCCGTATTGGACATATTCAAAACTTTCTTTAATCCGTCACGAACCGTTTCAGGGCAAACTCGAATGAAAGGAAATTCTTCGGTCATTTGTTCAGGGACAAATTTTAAATCTTCATCCCTTAGGTAAACCACCACAGGTTTTCCCAAAGCCATAGCTTCCNCAGCTAATCCTCCGTACCAACCGGCAAATAATTGGTCCACCAAGATGTCTATTGTTTCATATATCTTACGGGCTTCTCGGTTACTCACCCCTTCAACCAAGACAAACTCAAAGGAATAACCTGATTCCCTCAACGAATCGAGAGCATCAATGATAAGTTGCGTGCCCTTGACCTTACGGTGGCTAGGAGCATGACCGATCCGCAAGGGGCGATCCTCTTTTGAGGGGTAGACTGGAGACCATTCAGAAAGATCGAGGTGGCAGTAGGGTGTGAATTTCGCCCCCTTTGGCAGGACATGCAGTAAATCCGGATTAAGAGCATAAATGGTATGGCAATAACGAGCCATTCTGTTGATAGACCTTTTTTTAAACGCATCTGAATGGGGATTGTAATATCCTTCATCAACTTGGGAAGCGATGGAGATCTTGAAATTTTCTCGGCTAAAAGAACCTTGTCGTGCATCATCCCCTTGATAATGCACGAACATCGGTCTCCCCAAGGCCTTTAACATAGAGAGCTCCCAGCACTGCAAGATTGAGGAGTAAAGGAAATAGATTGCCCGTGCAATTCGGTTAAAAAAGCCTTCACCCGGCTTAAAAGGAGGTGGCGGGCAGGCGACTGTAGTTCCAAAATTGTAATGTATTACTTCAAATTTCCAAGGCATAGTAAGTATGGTTACTATTCTCTTGATTTCCCGAAGGATGAAAGAGTCCTTCTTTTTCCAAAGCACTTGATCAGCCTCGTATTCATACATGTTTTGCTTTAAGACAAGTACATGGCTCGATACACCGAGCTCCTTCAATACTCTACTAATTCCAGGAGGATTTCCTCCTACGGCAGTTGGACAGTGTAAGACTTTCGCTCTCAGGGGATTAGATCCTTTATCCCTTTTCGAAAAGGAATCTTGGGTACATGGAGCTTACTTTTCATGGCTGACACGTCTCCAATCAAATCATTCGGATTCACATCCGATCGCTGATAGCTTGCAGCAACGCCAATACACTCGCTCATTGTCTCGCAAATCTCAAACAGCGTCATTTCTTCAGCACCTCCGATATTAAAGGTTTGATTGCCCCCCGCTCCCAACGACGCGATCAATGCCTTGGCCGCGTCGGTAACGTGAATCGGATTGATTCGAATGCCATTCTGACCATCTAGTCTTACCGGGTCCCCCGATCGTATCCCGTCGATCAATCTCGGTAAAAGCATCGATCTCCTTTGGCCTTTCCCGTAGATGAAAAAAAAGCGTAAGATGGTGACTTGCATAAGTGAAGAGTACTGTTGCACCAGTAGTTCGCTGGAATACTTGCTACTCAAGTAGTATCCGAGTTTGCCACTGTCAACCACGGGTGCATTTTCCTTAAACGCTTGGTTTCCGTGTCCGTAGACCCCGCCCGAAGAAGCGTAAACAAAATGGCGTGCACCTGAACGATAAGCATAATCTAGCAAGCGTGCGGTGGATTCGACATTAACGCGAAAAATATCCTTTGCCTTGTCTGGGAATTCACGAAAATGCTCGGATTGGGCGAGATGAATGACAGCATCAATTTTGCCTGGCAGAGAATCGTCCTTCCAGTCTTTCGCTAAATCAATTTGATGGGAAACAGCATTAAAGAGCTCAGGCACTCCACACTTCCCTCTCATCAACAAGTGCAGTTCTGAAGAATCACAAAGAAGATTGGTGACCTCTCGCCCCAGCAAGCCAGTCCCTCCAGTCAGGAGGATTTTAGAAGATTCATTCATAAAATTTCTTACGAAAATCCTTGGCACCCAAAATCTCGGCGGTCGGGTACCGGGATTTGATTGTGTTCCGGGACTCATCGTCCCAACAACCGAAGCAAAGGCCCTTTGACAAACTGAAAAAAGGAACATTGCAAATTCTCTCGATCAAAGGACGAAAGCCATCTTCATGTCCGTATATGTTCATTTCTAGGAACTGGTAACTGTAATCATTCGAATACTCGGAGAATTTGGTCAGATCCAACGAGGGTGCTTTAGACATTAATTTCACTTCTACGGGATTCCCCTCAGCAACTTCCCGACAGAGTTGAAAGGCATCGAGCATGCTTCCCTTACCATCTTGGAACGTGCATTTCTTATCAACATCAAAAGCTATCCATGTACTGGAACCGGTTGGTTGGTACTCAAGCAAAGTGTGCCCATTGTTGTAAGAATTCATTGGTTGCAAGGTATGGGTCGATACAACTCTTGTTCTTATTCCATGCCCTCGCACCAACTGCTCGACAAAGCTGGCAAGCGGCCCGCAAGTCAAAGAAAGAAATCTCTTGCCCGCTTCCCTTTCCAGTTCACGAATCGTAGATCCGTCATCTGAATTNCCCCGAATGGCAAGCAAGGAACAAAAGAGNAAATTATTCAATCCANCTTCCTCGTCCCATACAATTCGTTGGGCATTACGAACTTGAGGCTTGGCAAACCGGTATATGCCGGGAATCGAACAATCATATATTTCATTCTCGAAGGCATAGGTTCCGGCTTTGATGANCAATTCCTCGGGCAAATCAATCTCTTGGATATCAGCTCCCTTGGGATGAACGGGCTTCAGAACACCATTCTTTCCCGTTCTAACGACCACGCTTGGGTCATTGGAAAGAACTTGGCTTGTTTTTAAGAATCGAGAAATGGCAGAAAGAAAACTCAAGTTGAAAAANATTTCAATATGATATCAGAACGNTCAATATCTAAAGTAAGCAACGGCTTGTCCGGTTGGATGAGGCAGGTCCGGCAACGGTTCAAAAACGACATCGATCCCGTATTCGTAGGCGACTTTTTGAAAAAAATCTTGATCTATAAATGCGGGAGCCATCATCGGATGCTTGGCTTCGTAGAGAAACCCAAGAGGATACCTGTTATGATTGAAGGTAAAAAGAAAGNCTCCATCGGTTTCCATTACCTCCTTCAAGTTGTTAAACAACAAGTCAATCTGCTCTAGGGAAAGATGAGTAATAACGGACTGAGCGATTGCAAAGTTCATTTTCCTCTCAAATCTTTGAAAGGGTAGCTTATCACTGACCTCCGTACGATAAGACTTACTACAACCGACTTCACCCATAATCGCCGCACCAAGTTCCTTGTAAGGCGGGTAAGGATCTACCCCAAAGAAGTTGCCATCTTTTAAAAAAGGAACGGCTTGCATGCCCAATCTCATTGGCCCGCACCCGACATCGAGCAAAGAATGCTCGGGTTGCATTCCCAGTAAACGAAGGGCTTCCATTTGCCAATCTCCCAACTCATACCACATCAGTTCTCGATTGCTGGGCACTCCTGCCCGATATTCGACATGTAGATCGATCAATTTTTCCAAGCTTATTTTTTCTTTCATGGCGCCCTACTTTGCGAATCTACGAAGTTTGTTAAAAACTCGGGAAAAAAGCCTTCTTGTTTTCATGCCCAAAAATTGTTTTTTCGAGGGGCAGATTTTTTCCGGGGGAAAAAGGATACGCACAAAACCAACCTGACCATCATCAACATTTATCGAATCGATTGCATGCACATTTGAGTATTTCCATATGACTAGGTCTCCGGGATCCAAATTCAGTTCTTTTTCAAGCTGAACCTTCTCGCGTTGATTCGTGTTAAAAATGAACCCTGAACCTGAATAATCCTTCCCGTATTTTGACAGGAAGAGAGTTGCTTGAGTTCTTCTCAAGTCGATATTTTCGGGCTTTGGTTCATCCAAACCATAATCGGAATGTGGAACCAATATATTCTTCCCCGTCTTCGTAATGACGATTCTGGGAATCACGCAACGACCTCCCGGAATAGGGAAAATCTCAGAGAAGCTCGGTCGAGATTCAATCTGATTGCGCAAATGAACGATTTTGAGACAAACCTCGTGCGTTACTTCATCCGGTGGAGCATTCCAAAATGGATTGTAAAAAGATTTACTGCCGTTTGGACTTTGGCTATAAAAATTTGGATTTCCAGGTCTGAGTAGTTCTCGAGAAATGAATTGTTGATGTGACTTTTCTGGAACGACATATTTTGTCCAGTAATCAAAAATATGCCTAGAATATTCCGAGGGAATAAACTGCCTAAAAACGACATACCCCGGACCCGAAGAATGGTAAAGTTTCATGCGGATAGAATGAATTATTTCATCATCTAAATAAGCGGACTTCACACTTAGTGGAACTTCATTCATTATGATTAATCTGTTTAAAAAGCAGCGTTTTCTTTTATTAAAAGGTTTTTTAAATATTGCTTTAAGAGTTTGTGATCTTCCGAATTCAGAAAAATTTTCCAAATCAGCAGTAAACATAAACAGGCTACAAGTAAACCCACTACTGATTTTTCTATTATGCTTAAACCGACGGACAATTCGGCATTTCCCCAAAAAATCAAGTTTGCTACTATTGCCCAGAGGTGCGTTCGCCAATATGAATAGATAACCGGAAATAGTTTTTGAGAAAAGTGATGGACAAAAATGTTATAAGCAATGTTTCCCACAAGAAATGCAATTGCACTACCAAAAACACCAATTACTGGTACTAAATAAAAATTAACCGGCATAAGCAATGCAAACGCCAAAACTTGTGCATACGAAGTAAATACGGTTTTTCCACTCACCCAAATGCCAGTGGCCAGTATATTACTTGCTCCCAGATAAAAGAACCCTGTCGCCAATAGAGGAATCAACCTATGAGCGTCAATGTATGATTCCGGGAAAATTACTTGAACGAGAGGTTGACAAAACGCAGCAATAAAGCTCAAAAGACTTCCAAAAATACAAACATATAGTTTGTATGTTTTAGCGTATATTATCGGTGCGTCAGGATTTTTCATAACTGACAGGGCGAACGGGTCATAAGCCAGTCGGAATGCCGTGGTAGCAACAATCAAAGTGGATGCAATCGCAAAACCAACTGAGTAGATTCCTTGTTCTCGAAGAGAGAGGTATAGGTTTATACAATATCTACCAATTTGAGTCTGCCCCCAATTCAAAATCGCTGCTGGCATTTGAGGTAAAGCATAGAACAAAATAGCCACCAAAAATGTTTTTGCGGTTGGTTTGAATAGTTTTTTTGCGAGCATGATGAAGGCAACAAAGAATCCGCAAAAGAACCCTATTGTAGATCCAAGAAATACCCCTATCAATCCAATTTCAAAAATCATTACGGAAACGAGAATTCCAATTAATGTAGCAAAAATCTGGCATAATTGAACAATGACATATTTGTAAGGTTTACCAAGAAAACGTAACATAGAACAAATTCCGGTTTGCATAATTCCGAAAAACATACCGAGTGCACCAAGCTGCAAGTATAACTCAAGATCATGTCCGAGGATTGGACCTTCTTCACGAATCTGCAAAAATTCGGAGACTCTATGAGCATAAGTGGCTAAAGCCCCACTAATTAAGGCTGCAATTGCAATACTAACAAAAAACCCACCCGACAGAACGTGGTTTTTATCTTTCTCGGTTTCTGCTTTGTAGAAATGATAACCTATTCCAGAACTTATATTTAAACCTCCAAANATTGTAGCAAAACCAATAGCTAGTTGAATCAGAGCAATAACTCCATAATCCTCTGGACTAAAGATTCTAGTAAGAACTGGTGCAATTAACAGATGAACAAATCGCCCCATAGCTGTGCTAATTCCATAAATTGCAGACTCTTTAGCCAAGCGATTGAGTATACCTAAACTCCGCATACCATCATTTCAAATGATTTAAAAGAGGTGTGGTAACCTCATAAGCAGCAAACTTATCATTCTCACTGATTTTCTTTAGTTCCGAAAAATCATATTCCCAACTAATTAATGATAATTCATGTTTACTTACGACCAGATGAGTTACTCCAAATTCATTGGCTAATGGTTTCCAGTTTTTCTTTAAGTATGGATATTCTTCAATGAAATGATTGAAGATATCTCGCGTAACATTTCCTGGTTGCCACCAAAAACTCTTACAATTGACTCTGGCACATATGTCAGCTCCTAACCTCATTGAGACAGGAAAAACAACTGCATCTTCACCGATTTTTGCATCTTCAAGAAAATCTTTTAAGAGATCTTCTTTAGGTAAATTTTTCTGACGAATAAAAAGACCTATAAGTAACGACATTAACAACGAATAAGAAATCTTTATGATTACAAATACCATCATCCTCTCATCAGTCATTGCAATACCAGTCAGCAAAAAAGGAAGCAGAACGAGTAGGTTATATTCCAAATAGCGATAGGATTCTCCGAGGTGGTTCCAAGCCCTTGTGGAAGTCAGTGCATAAAGTAAAACGCTTGCAAGCACGACTGCCGAAATTGCCGGAGCGGGAGTGTGCCCCAAATAGATCCAAGCAACCAAAAAAAGTATAATTTCAGGATACCTAAAAATGGCTCTCGTTGGTTCTCGAAAGAGGATTTGCTGAATTCTTTTTTTAAAGGTTTGGCCCTGTCCGAACAATATACGCAAATCTAGAAACCGACTTAATACCTCGTTCTGAACCTTACTTTTCTTGGTATGTGAAGAATAAGTTTTCCATAAAAGAATAGTATACTTTATACCCCGAAAAAACTGCTGCCCCGAGAGGAATATGCTCCCAAAAGTCGCAAATGCCATCACGATTAAGGGAGTCCAATTAAGCAAAAATAAAGAAACCAATGGCGTTACGAACCAGATCGCCTGACGTCCGAAGGTGGAGGCTGTACCTGCAATCGCTCCAGAAACGATCGATATCAGCAGGCAATAATCATTTTCAAAATCGATTCCAATGGCCATTGAGGCAAAATATACTCCTCCGAACAACCGGGCATACAATCGTTCCGAAAGCTTGAGGTATGCAATGGCGGGGCCATCAGCCGTCAGGTTATTCAGTGAAAACACGAAAAGGGTTGATGCGAGGATTGTAGTTTGAAGATTCGGTAAATTTGCGAGCGAGGCAAAGTGCCAAGCACAGACCGAAAATGCTCCTCCGAAAAGTCCAAATAGCACGAGATTCGGAGCCCAGGAATTNCGTTTAAGAAATTCGATTGGGAAAAAAGCAGCAAANTGGTGAAAGCTTCTNGGATAAGAGGACGGTTCCTGACCAATCAAGTATTGAGGGATAAGCTTGAAATTCCGATTCCCCTTAACTGTTTTCACCAAGACCCAATGAATCGAAGAATCTCCCATGAACCCCTGCTTGAACCAGTTGCGATTGGCGATAATGAGAACGATTCGCGGGACGACGGATAATGCAAGACCGCAAGCAAACAGCAAGATGGTTAGTTGAAAGTTATCCAATGTTTGTTTCTCCTATTTCAGAGAAATACTCAGGTGCTGTCTTTAGCATCGGTTCCCTCAACAGTTTGGCGGTGCTTGAAAAGCCCAAATTGAAGAGTGCGTCAAGAATCGACATATGTGAGATGTATGGCTCGCCGTGAACTTGTGTATATGGCGGTGAGGAAAAGGTTTGAAAATTAAACTCTATTCCTTTTGCGGAAAATGTTTCAGGCCTAATAAAATCCAAGCAGCCCGTTCCGGAAATGTAAAAACTAGCCTGGGATTGCAGGCACAGTTCCAGTACCAAATCGTTGGCAGCCAAATGCAAAAGTTTTGGGGTTTTCGAAACGATTTCGGAACTCAGCACAAATTTGGTTTCTATTCCCAAAGAGCCACAAATTCCTTCAATTGCTCGCAGGGAAAACTCTTGGGCAGTACATGGCGAATCAGCATAAAGGTTTTCAATGAATGGAAAGATCTCATCGAAAAAATTCGCTTTTTGATAAGCCTGCTTAAGGGTACCTANATGCTTGGGNTTGAAATTAACTTCGTAATTCACTTCAATCGCGTGAATCGGCTGCAACCCTTTCCGATGAATTGGTAAGGTTAGCCACCTAGGCTCACCATTCAACAAAATGCGATTCCGGGTAAGCCAACTCTTTCCTCGGGGTGCCTGTACATGATCAAACACGACAAACCTCTCGGAATGAGCAATCTTATGAAAAAGACCCAGCCACGGAAAGAAATCAGGCTGGTGAATCGAAAGTTTCAAGGTTTTAAGGCGGGGGATTTGGCAATCTCAGATTGTGCTTCGGCAAAGGCCTCCCGCAATCCATCGATCAAGGATTCTTCCGGCTTCTTGGGGGCGGGAGAAAAAGGTTGAGGTGCATGAGTAATGGCGATACTTCCCCCTATTTGGTTGGCCTGATTCTTCAATTGATCGAGAAATTCAGCAGGGTGGGCGCACACCGATTCGTAGTTAGTTTGCAAAACTTGTTCGCGAGAAACCATTCCGAACTTTTTCTCGTACAGACTCTTGAAGTAGAGCACTTGATGCGCAACCTGAAGGGTTTCCCGCTTTTGCTTGAGTTGGTTATAAATTGCCTTTGGCGGAAAAGAGCCCCACCAAGAGTCTTGCCCAAGACCGTGAGCCTTACGAGCTTTGAAGATGGAAAGTGCAACGTCCATCGGGTCACGCCTTACGTAAATAAACAAGGCCCGTTTNAAAAGCTCGGCAAATCGAGGTAAGTGAAAACCGATCAATTCCATAGGCTTGAAAACCAAACCACCCTCCAAGATCGTATTCAAGTTAATGATTTTCGTNCGGACCTTTTTCCAGTCAATCGAACTCGAGGCTTTTTCCGGTTCATACTGACCTACTCCTTGAACGGCAAGCAAATCATGCCAGAACCAGGAAAACTCGTGCGGATGATCAATCTCAGAGGTTCTGCCATAATCAGAGCGATAATAATCCGAAGTGGTTTCCGACACGGTATACTTGGAAAGTTGGGCACCCACCAAAGGAGTTTTCCAAAATCGGGCAATTAGGTTATTCGTGCAGTAAAGATCAGTATTTTTGTAAAGCAGTTGCGTAAGAAGAGTCGTTCCTGACCTGGGCAAACCCATGATAAAAACATTTGCTTGCCTTTCCTCGGTCTCTGTCTCCAATTCTGCCTCCAGAGACATTAAGCATTCAGTAAACTTCTTATTAAAATCCTGGTTTTTCAAGTCTAACTAAAATTCACTCGTAAAAGTGTCGGTTGAAATAGGTGTCTGAGTGGATCAAAAGATAAATAAGAGGATGCTTGTCTACAAGATGCTCAGACAGAGACCGGCGGTCTCCTTCAACCAACTTGCCGTTTTGGTAGCATTTCCACTGCGTCCACTCCGAATCACTTAAATAGAACGAGTCGTTGAAAAGATTGAATNAAGGAGATTCGTCGTAAGCCTCATAGAGCAAACCAAACTCGCTCGCATCTCTACCCTTCCAAAAATCCAAGTTATTTAATCCAGTTTTTCCACCGTGACTCGCTACCCCTTTTACCTTAATGCCAAGCATGGAGTTTAAAACGGACAGATCTCTCGTGAGACAGGATTCCGCAGACTCGTTCCAAATCGATGCCTGATCCACAACTTCAGAATGGTATCCGATTTCATGTCCTGCGTCACGAATTGCCTTAAGAATGCGAAAACTCTCAAAGGAAAACGGGTTATATTCAGGCGCATGTAACCGTACGAAGAATGTTGCCTTNACTCCAAGCTCGTTGAAAATATTCAATAAATTCTCTGCTTTCTTACATGAGAAATCTATATCTACTCGATTGACCAAAGTAGCTGCACCCAAATTATTTTTTCGCTGAAAATATTCTTCACAAGTGAGAAATTCATATCCTTCATCCAAGGCATGTTGGTATTGTTTCTTAATGTTTTCAAAGGTGAACTCGAACTTCATATTCATACCAAGGCTTTTTTTAGTTGTTCTGCTTCAGGAAAATTCACAAGGACGCCCATATCTTTTCTCTGAAACACAACCATGCTTCCAAGAGCGGCCGCGGAAGCACCAGAATGCTTGATTACTTTGGAAATGTCATCTGTAGAGCCAGCTCCCCCTGAAGCGATGACTGGAATTGAAACAGCATCCACGACTTTGGACACAAGTTTGAGATCGAACCCCGACCAAGTGCCTTCGCGGTCGATGGAAGTCAGTAAGATTTCTCCAGCTCCCTCACTTTCTGCTTTTTGTGCCCAAGCAATTGGTTGAAAACCCGAATTCCATCTTCCGGAGAGACCCCTACAGCACTCCTTTCCGAACCAACCCTTTTTGACATCAATGGCAACAATTAAACTCTGACTTCCGATTTTATCACTGATTTCTCTGATCAAGTGGGAATTACAAAGAGCTGCGGTATTTATAATCACCTTTTCAAAACCAATCTTGAGAACTTTCTCTGCCATTTCGACAGAAGTAATTCCACCTCCATAGGAGAGTGGCATGAAGCATTCAGACGAAATGTCCCTAAGCAAAGAATAATTCGGTTCTCTTTTTTCACGGCTCGCCACAATATCCAGAAAAACTAGCTCATCCACTTCAAGTTCATTGAAAATCCGACAGGTGTTGGCAGGATCACCCACATAGATAAAGTTACCGAAGCGAACCGTCTTCACTAGTGCTTCACCACGAAGTAGAAGAGATGGAATGACCCGTGGACGTAAAGTATTCACAAATTAGCGAAATTCCTGAAGAGCTTGGCCCCAAAACGATGACTCTTCTCAGGGTGAAACTGCACGCCAAAGATTTGACCTTTTTGGATAGCCGAATCAAAATCTACACCATAGCTAGTCTCGAGGATGCAAGTATTTGGATTATCGGAAAACACTGCATATGAATGAACGAAATAGAATCGAGTTTCTGCCTCGAACCCAAGAGTCAACTCGCTCTCCTTATTAGAATTTACAACATTCCATCCCATGTGTGGGATTTTTAAACTGGAGGATTCCGTGAAGCGTTGAGCCTCGGCGGGAATCCAGCCAAAACCTTCCATTTCCCCTTCCTCACTTCCGCGAGTCATCAACTGCATCCCTAAACAAATTCCGAGAATCGGGATCTCTTCGACCAATGCCTTTTGATTGAGCATGTCAAACATTCCCAGCTCGCGAATTCTGGACATTGCATGATCAAAAGCTCCAACCCCAGGGAGGACGAGCTTTTGCACATTTTCGAGGGAAGGCAAATCATCGCACACCTCGGATTCCACACCTATCCACTTCAACATATTCAAGATGGAACCAATGTTTCCCATCCCGTAATCAAGAACCGAAATCACCTTATGCCTTGGCGGGGAAACAATACTTCAGATAGAAGCTCATGGGCACGAGATTTGCCCTGGCCAACATTGCAAATAAAGGACGAAGAAGTTCGAACCTTTTTTTGTAGGTGGGATATTCCGTCCAGGATTTGGGAGGTTCTTTCATGACCTCATCATACTTTTCACGCGACAAACCAAGTCGCTTGAGAAAATATTCGATTAGATCAAGCTCAACGACGGGTGGCTCGTTATAAATGGCCCATGCCTCCTCTCTGGTCATTTTTCCAAGACGCACTAATGCGGAAAGAGTATTGTTTCGGAAATCCATGCCAAACTTAACCGGGGCGTAGATTCCATGAAGGAACGCAGTCATCCTGTTTTCCAAGTGATGCCCACCGTAATACTTCCAATCGAATTCCTTTTCCAAAAACTCCCTGGCCTCTTCCTTGTCATAGTTGAGATACCAGAATGGCCGAATTTTTCTAATTCTAGCGAATAAAGACCACCAAATAAATCTAGCAAATGTCATCAAAGGGTAAGAACGCATGGGCAACCTTCCGAATTTTCGATGAATCGTCTTTACATAACGACCATCGAAATAATTCCGGCCAACCGGGGTTATTCCTTCCGTTACGAAGGAATGCCCTTCCAGTACATACTTGATTCCATATTTGTCGGCAGCCCGGTAGATGGTCTCGGCTAAAGCTAAATCCGTCGAGGCTTCTATTTCCGCCACGCCAGCAAAAAAGAAAGATCGAAAGATNTCATCCGCTTCCTTGTTATCGACGACATGGGTATATAGATCGATATCCAAAGCAGATAAAACCTTACGAATGTTCTGGGTGGCAATCGAAGTATTCCAAGTATTGTCATAGTGCACCGCCAANGGGCGAAGTCCATGCTTCTTAGCCAAGTAGAGCATGTANGAGGAATCGGTTCCCCCNCTGACTCCGATCGCACAGTCATATTTTTTCCCTTTTCCACTCCGTTTGATTTTGTCAAAAATTCTCAACAATTCGTGCTCCCCTTTGGGTTGTCCTGTACCGTACTCCGCGGTTAATGCATCGATCTGCTTGCAATAATTGCAAACTCCATCGGAATCAAACTCGATAGCCGACACCCGCTCGTCGTAGATGCANCTCGAGCAAATCTGAATATCTTCTTGATCAATTGAAGGTTTCAAAGAATNCGCGTAAGCAATTCCCCTAATCGCCTGAGGGTTGCCGAACTTTGCAAGGATTCCCAAATGCCTTCGAATTAGGAGGGATATCCTCAAGAACCAAACTGTTAGCACCGACTACCGTGCCCTCTCCGATGCTAACGCCCTTGGTTACCACAACATTGGGACCGAGGTAACAACGGGAACCGATTTTCGTTGGCAATCTATCCATCNCCGATTCCCCTGCAGTNAANGCCCAATTCACCGAATCATGGGTGTATATCTGNACTCCGGCGGAAATCGAACACCAGTTACCGATTTCAAGTCCTCCCGAACCATCCAAAACAACATTCGGACCAACCCAAGTGTTTTCTCCCACTTTCACATCACCGATAACAATGGCGGAATCGTAAATGCTCGCTCCTGCTCCAAAACCAAGTTCGCGAGCCTTTTCCCAACGGTCCACGAAATATTCCCCAAAGGGCAAAGTTCTCTTCCATTTTTCATTTACTTCTTTGCGAAGAGTTTTCCACAAAGAGCTCAATTTTCCAAATAGCTTATCCCTGTTTCGAGGCTCCTTTTTATCTGCACTCATTTCGCTTGTTGGGAGCGTTTGATAAAACGCCCGCTATAGCATGCTTCCTCTTGGTGAAAATGCCTAACATCCAACCCGTTGGCTTCTACCAACCCTCTTACCTCTTCCTCACTGTACCTTCTTGCATTACTTGGGCTATACCAATCGTAATTGGTTACGACTGAGGTTTCGTTACCCAGATCTTCATTCCAAAAACATTTTAGGAAATTCCAGTAAACGAAACGTTGCAAGTCATAGGTGCCCCCTTTGATCTCCAAAGCCGGAATGTCAGGAACTTCGACAGACACATTTAAGTCGCTAAGATTTTTCCCTAAAACGGTCAACTGCTTGGACATATCCCAGAGTTTCTCTTTTGACATATTCGAGCAAGCGGAACGGAAATGATCATCCAATAACTCGCGGGGTAAAGCCTTCTTGGCATAAAAATAACAGGCAAACTCTCCGCCATCTTGATTAGTAATCCGAACGAGCTCCCCAAAAGTTTCATCAGGATTTTGGGTATGCATGATTACTTGATCGCAACTAACATAATCAATACTGCCCTCGATAAAAGGAGTGGATGCAATGTCTCCTTGAGCAAAGAGCAAATTGGTATGGGAAGGGTAATTCTTTGCAGCAATTCCAACGGCTTCCGAATAGTCGATTCCGATAACCAAGGATTCCGGAGCCAAGGTTGCAAACCAAGCGGCTTTATATCCAAGTCCGCAACCTGCATCAAAAATGATTTCTTTCGATTTGAGAAAATCGGCAAACTCTTCTTCCGAAGCAAAACCATACAAGCGTAAATACCAATCTTTTTGCATTTGGTACCAGACTTCCTTTTTAGAACTCTCCTGATATGCTCCCCACTTATCGCTAAACGCGTCATTCGTTTGTTGTTCCGTTCCGGTATCTGACGAACTTTTCAATATACAGAAGTTATCCTGCTTGGAAGGTTCGACCTCGTCACTCGAAATTTCCCGCCAAAGCTTCCAGTAGTCTTCCCGATTCATCATACCGATATCATCTCGGACTCGAGAATTGCCTCCAAATTGAGTAAAGACCATATTAAAAGCCTCCGATTGGTTTTCCCTGATAGATGCTCACCAACGAGATCATTAACCGTCCTGCGATCGAATAAAGAGTAAATCCTAGCATCCTTTTGCAGGATCTTTCGTTTGACGAATTCGATGCTATCCCCCTTGAACCAACTTGAGTCAGGACCAGAGAAACCCTGTTTTTTAGCATCCGCAACTTCATTTGGTATGATCCTGTTCATGACTTCCCTAAGAATTTGTTTTCCGTCCTGAGTTTGCTGGAAAAATTGAGCCTGCTTGTCTCCGACTGTATTCTCGTTGATACGAACATCTCCACTAAAATTTTTGAGTTTTAGAGACACAGGACATTTCATTGCAAACTCAGTCAAGTCATTGTCAAGAAACGGAACCCTGTTCTCAAGGCCATGGGCCATACTCAGTTTGTCTTCAACCACAAGTAATCCGTGCAAAAAGGTCTTGGACTCGAAATACAAGGAATGATTAATATAGTCTTCAGGCTTCTCAAATGATTCATCATGAGTAAGAAAGACATCTCTAAAAATGTCTCTTGTCCATACACCATCAACATCCTTTCTGATTGGAGAAAAAAGATTCTGAAGATCAGAATTACTAGCCAGCCTTTGCCAATACAGGTAGTATTTATCGATGTAATCTTCAAAGTTCTCATTCACCATCGTGCGGAAGTACCTCCAAGGATATCCCGCAAAAAGTTCGTCTCCTCCAGCACCCGACAAGACAACCTTGACGAATTTACTGGCAAGCTTGGCCGCATAAAAGTTTGGGTAACTCTGACCAACCCGAGGCTCCTCCAGATGCCAGGCAAGAGAGGGTAGGCATCTTTCCATATCTCCTGCCTTTAGAACAACTTCATAATGCTCGGTTTTAAACGCATATGACAATGCCTCTGCAGTTGATCTTTCGTCAAAGCAAGCTTCGAGACCAGATGCCGAACTTAAATCGAACCCGCATGTAAAGGATTTTAAATACTCGAAGGATTCGGAAGCAATTGCAGTGATAGAACCAGAATCCATACCACCGCTCAAATAAGCCCCGAGCTCGACATCACTCACTAATTGCCTTTGAACAGACTGTCTGAACAAACGGTCGAGTTCTTCCACATATTCTTCCCTGCTTGCTGGATTCCTTGGTTCGACGAATTTGAGGTCCCAATAGCAAGTTTTGCGTAGGATAGGTTTTTCTTCTGACAAATTAAGTTTTGCATAATGACCGGCAGGCAGAATGCTGATCCCCTTAGTCAATGTTTGATCGGTAAAGATGTTTTGAAAAGTAAAGTATTCCAACAATGCTCTTTTATTTATTTTACGATCGAACGAAGGTTGTTCGAATATCGCTTTTTGTTCAGAAGCAAAGATACAGGTTTTGTAGGTTTGAAAGTAATACAGTGGCTTAATTCCATAACGGTCACGTGCTAACAGGAGGGTCTTTTGTTTTCGGTCCCACAATGCCAAGGCAAACATTCCATTGAACTTAAGCAGCGCCTCCTCTTCCCACTCAACAAGTGCATAAAGAACAACTTCACTGTCAGTTTGAGAATCAAACTCGTACCCCTTCGCTTCAAGTTCAGTTCGAAGTTCTCTGAAGTTGTAGACCTCTCCATTATATGTAAGGACAAAGCGATGATCAGCAGAAATCATAGGTTGATGCCCTGCAGAACTAGTATCGATAATAGCAAGACGCCTATGACCTAGTCCAATATTTTGATCAATCCAATGCCCTTCCCCATCGGGTCCACGATGTAAAATTGCATCGGTCATTTTTTTCAGGATTTTCGCCGAAACGGGTTCTCCATCAAAATTTAATTGACCAACAATTCCACACATCAGTTATTATGTTCCTTGACTTGTTCGATTACTGCATCTTGCTCTTCAGTAGTCATTCCATGAAATAATGGCAAAGAAATACTACACTGATCTGCCACATATGCATTAGGAAAATCTTTAGGGTCCAATTGGTATTTATTCCTGTAAAAACTGAGCATGTGGACGGCATGAGTTGCTGGTCGTGTAGAGATACCCATTTTTTGCAAATCGTCCATCCAATCATTTCGCTTAATATTGATTTCCTCAATATTTTCTAAATTGATTTCGTCGGGCATAAACATGCAGGGATAGCTTTGGTACCCATGGGTGAAAACACTATCCTTGTAAGGAGTTCGTAACCAATCAAGCCCGTCAAGACAATCGTCGTATGTTTTAGCCAACATTTTCCTTTCATTAACAATGTCATTTGCCCGTTCCATCTGAGCTGACCCCAACGCGGCCTGTAAGTCCGTCATTCTTTGATTATAGCCAGCATCTGGGTGGTCAGCCAAAAGGTAAGGTCGCGCTCCAAGGTGCCTTTGAAGATCAGTCTTCTCAGCTCCATGATCACGCAGTCTTCTTATTTTTACAGCGAGGGAGCCGTCATTGGTCGTTATCATTCCACCTTCACCAGTTGTGATGGCTTTTCTTGGATGAAAGGAGAAACAACCAGTACCGCCGAAAGTTCCAACATGGTTGCCGTTATACTTAGAACCAAATCCACATGCCGCATCCTCAACTATCAAAAGATTGTACTTCTCGGCCAGCTTTACAATTGGATCCATATCTGCCGAAAGTCCGAAAAGATGTACCGGTAAAATCGCTTTTGTTTTTTCAGTTATCTTTGATTCAATCTGCTCAGTATCGATATTAAATGTATCAAGATTAATATCACAAAAAACAACCTTGCCACCAAGGTGTTCAACAACATTCGCTGTTGATATCCAAGTGAAAGCTGGCACGATTGCCTCATCTCCAGGGCCAAAACCCAAAGCGGCAAGCGATAGATGCAACGCACTAGTGCAAGAGGTAACAGCAATCGAATGTTCAGCTTGGGTAAAGATCGACCATTTTTCTTCGAACTCACCAACTTTTTTACCTTGAACGAGCCAACCCGACTTTAGAGGCTCGAGAACGGAATTGATTTCAGTCTCAGTGAGACTGGTTCGAGCAATAGGTATATTCAAGGTTTTTAAACTTCGTTTTTATTCCGCCAATCGATCAAACGCTGCAGACCCGTTCTTAAATCGTACTTGTAAGTAAATCCAAGGTCAGTGATAGCTTTTATGGGGCATCCGATTCGATTTTGGACAAGACGTCGTGCATCGTCTTCGCTGTATGGATTAAAAGTTACCTTAAGTTTAGATTCTTTCAGCTCCAAAATAGTGTCACACAATTCTTTAATGGTTGTTTGAACGCCAGTTCCTACATTGTAAAATTCATCAGTTGAATCTGAGGATAAGGAACAGATATTGCATCTAGCAACATCCTCCACATCAATAAAATCATAAGCTTGTGTGCCATCGCCATTAATTGATGGTGCTTCATTCGCATCAATTTTATTGAGCATTATTGGAATCACCCCAGTGTAGGCCGCTGTTTGATCTTGATGCGGTCCATAAACATTCATGTAACGAAGACCGACGTAATTGAGACCATAACGATCGTAATATGCACGACACATCGCCTCACCGGCAATCTTGGTAGCACCATAAAAATTCTTGTTATTAAAAGGATGAGTTTCAGACATAGGCACTTCAGATGCATCTCCGTAAACCGATGCAGATGATGAATAAACCAAACGTTTTACATCGTTTTTAACGCAAGCTTCCAAGACATTAAAAGTTCCCTCAATATTTACATGAAATGCTGTGCGAGGAAAGTCTTTACAATGCAACAACCACATCGCGGCGAGATGAATGACTGCATCACAACCATTCATTGCATCGTTTAGAGTATCAATGTCACGAACATCCCCTCCATTGGGGTAAATTTTACATCGGGAATCTTTCAGGCTTGCACGAATATTTGTCTTTTGACCTCTAGCAAAATTATCGTAAATAACGACTTGTCTCACATTACTTTTGAGTAATTCAGATACAACAAAACTGCCAATAAAACCTGCTCCGCCAATCACAAGTACTTTGGAATTATTTATATCCATTTAAGTATAATTTTTATCAAAAAATATAAGCTTAAAGACAACTACAGCGACCCAAAGCTATGATTTAAAGGCTTCAAATAGTAAAATTTTCTTTACGAAACTTACGGGCTAAATTGGAAATTGAATCATGAATGCGCTCCAGCAAAACCTCGTCTTGAACGCTAAGACTTTTTCTTCCATCGAGGAAAATATACTTCACCGTACCATAAGAATAATTTCTTCCTGAAATAGGAAATTCAGCTACAAATTCCTTATCTCGAGAAAAATATCCTGACTGTACACCATCACGCCAGGAAATAATTTTCCCAACGCTTGGATCATTTTCCTTTAAATCAGTACCCAGCCTACCTTCATCTTCAAAAAGGGAGAGAGTTGCTTGCTGGAAACGAATTCCTTCAGCAGCCTTACTCAAACATTTCTCCAATGTTTCAAAATCAAGAGCATTTGTAACCAATTCCTCAGCTTCTTTTATTGACTGCTCCGCTGATTTTACACTTTTACGGTCCTTGATTAGTGTAGTTAAGCCTTCTCCAAAGAATTCAAATCGAAAATATCCAAGATATCGTAGAAGAATGAACCCACCCAAGCCGAAAAATACAAAAACCGCAAATAATTGGTCTCCTTTTCCAAAAGCCGCAGCAATGGCAACTAATGAGCAACTGAATGCCATTACCCACATCGCAAGAACTGCTTTTCCGTGAGAAAGGCCTTTTGCCATCAAACGATGGTGAAAATGTTCCATATCTGGAGAGAATGGTGATCTCCCACGCATGGTGCGACGGACGATCGCAAACACACAATCGAG
>NHDJ01000043.1 GCA_002167265.1 Verrucomicrobia bacterium TMED56
TTTTGCCAATCCTTGGAAAATTGTTCGAGATGGGCTTCCAGTTTTTGCTCTAAAGATTTTTCAGGTAGAGTCGGCTGACTGCAGGAAAGTAGAAATGAAAAAATTCCAGTTTTGAAGAGGCTTTTAATCCCGGTAAACTTTTGAAAATATTTTATACTCATGGTTTCCCAACTTAATGCTATTCGTATTTTGGTAAATGATTTAAATGAACAGAACTCATGAAGTCTCTTGTCCCTTCACTCCAAAAAAACATTTTATTTAATGTCCTACTTAGTCAAATTCAGGATGAAATTCTGGTGTCAATGAAATCCCATTCACTTTTGCAAATTGATTGACTTGTTATTCGAAGCTAATCAAATTTGTACCATGAAATTAAATCTCGTTATTTTTGCCCTACTGCCCATTGTTTGTTTTTCCAAGACCCGATTGGGTGACTACTATGTTGGTTTTGAAATCAGCACGGTAGTTAATCATGACATTATTGATGGTGAATCTTTTGATCTTTCTGCTAATTTAGTTCCACTTGAGAGCTCAAGTATCCTCTTGAATATTGCTATTGCTGATTTTGATAATGGTAATGATATGCTCGATCTTGGAGCAGATTATTTTCATCACTTCGAAAACTTCGATGCGTTCACACCTTTTGTTGGGGCAGGTCTAAACTACACCGATTTTGATGTTACTGATGATGTTTTCTGGAACCTGTATATAGGTCTTGAATTCTCCGTTAGTGATCAGCTTTCTATCCTACCGAAGCTCCGTTTATACCAAGGTTTTGATGATTACGACGATACGGAGTTGGAGGCTAGCATTGCACTTACTTATTGGTTGAATGATTCCAATGGATTAAGCTTAGGTTACACTCACAATGCTGTAAATGAAGCTGATTTTGTTGGTCTTCAGTACCTATATTCTTGGGAATAATTTAAAAGTTTTACAAAAACTTTCCTTCAGGAGAGCTGTAATCTAAAATTTTCGCTTTATAATTTGGGAGTTTCCCAAATTAAAGTATCGGTGATTCATGATGAAATAAAACGCTTTGAAACCAGTTTGAATCATATGAAATTATACAAATCGGAAAATAAAGTTATTCTTGAGGAAAACAACCAATTGGTTTGGTTGGAAACAAATTCTGATTGGGATGGTTTAATCAATCGGGATGATTTGTACGATTTTCTTCACGAGTCTTTTAAAAAGTGCTCTACAGATAGGTTGAATTTTAACGATTTTAAAATTTGCAAACCAATTGGTTCTCAAGAAGTCTGGGCAGCAGGTGTGACTTACCACTCTAGTCGCCTGGCAAGAATGGAAGAATCTAAAGATGCTGGTGGGGGGGATTTTTACAGTCGTGTATACGGGGCAGATAGACCAGAACTCTTTTTCAAGGCAACTCCATCCCGCACGGTTGGTCCCGATGAAGATTTTCGGATTCGACAAGACTCAACATGGAATGTGCCAGAACCAGAGCTTACTCTTTTTGCTTCTTCTTCGGGAAAGATTCTCGGGTATACAATTGGTAATGATGTTTCGTCGCGAAGCATTGAAGGAGAAAATCCACTATATCTACCTCAGGCGAAAACATTTGATGGATGTGCGTGCTTGGGTCCTTGTCTTTATGTGCCAAAAAATCCTCTATCAATTGAAACTGAAATTAGCATGATAATTACCAGGGGAGAAAAAAAAGTTTTTTCTGGGCATACATCCTTGGCACAAATGAAAAGAACGCCAAGTGAACTGATGGGATACCTCTTTCGTGAATGTTCGTTCCCAAATGGAGTATTTCTTATGACTGGTACAGGCATTGTGCCAGAGAATGATTTTTCTTTAACTAATGGCGATATCGTTGAAATTGAGATTGATTCGATTGGCACCCTCCGTAATCGTGTTGGTGCTTGAATCAAATATACTTCGGATGTAACTGTGTAGACTATGGAAAGTTCAATAATTGGATATTCTCGGGGAGATCTTAGTGCAAAAACTTTTCAGGCATTTAATCCCCGGACAGGCAAAAATCTTTCTGCTAACTATGCTCATGCATCTGAAGATGATGTATCCCGAGCTTGTGATCTTGCAAAGAATTCAGCTCTTGAATTAGCTCAATTAGACGGAAAATCCAAAGGGATTTTTTTAAGAACTTTAGCAAGTGGAATTGAAGAGATAATTGATGATCTTGTTGTTACAATGATGGCAGAGACAGGTTTGCCTGAACCTCGAGTAAGAGCAGAAGCGGGAAGAACTTCTGGGCAGTTGCGCATGTTTGCCGAATTAGTTGAAGAGGGTAGTTGGGTAGATGCAAGAATCGACCTCGGGCAAGCTGACCGTCAACCTTTGCCGAAGCCTGACTTAAGGTCTATGTTGCGACCGATTGGTCCAGTTGCAGTTTTTTGTGCCAGTAATTTCCCGCTCGCTTTTTCCGTAGCTGGAGGAGACTCGGCATCGGCTTGGGCTGCAGGTTGCCCAGTGTTAGTAAAAGCTCACCATGCTCATCCAGGAACGGCATTGTTAATCGGACAAAAAGTGGTTGAAAGCCTGAAAGCCTGTAATTGGCCTGAAGGCTCATTTTCTTTACTTTTTGGAGATGGTCGAACTATTGGAAAGTCTCTGGTTGAGCATCCAGCGATCAAGGCAGTTGGGTTCACTGGATCTCGAACTGGTGGCAGAGCGTTGTTTGATTTAGCTAGTAAACGGCCGGAACCTATTCCTGTTTTTGCAGAGATGAGCAGTATTAATCCAATTTTTGTATTTTCAGGGATGAGCACCAAGCAAACTGAGGAATTTGCATCTGGTCTGTTAGGTTCAGCGACACTTGGAGTTGGTCAATTTTGTACAAATCCTGGAGTTGTCTTTCATCCTGGCGGTGAGTGGGGAGATCACTTTGCCAAACTTTATTCTCGCATGATGCAGGAAATTTCTGCTTCCCCGATGCTTCATGATGGAATTCTTAGTGCTTATGAGAATGGGTTGAATTCTCTTTCTAGTTGTGAGGGAGTTAAATCACTGCACCGTGCTTCCTCTAAAGAAATTGTTGAGGGAAGCTTTGCAGGAACTTGTGTGATGCAGACTAACGCCCGCGATTTTCTTGCAGATGAAGCGATGATGGAGGAAGTGTTCGGACCTTCAACCCTACTGGTCAGCTATGAATCACAAGAGGAAATGCAGAAACTTGCTAAGGTTCTAGAAGGGCAACTGACGGTTTCTTTGTTTGGAAAAGATATTGATTTGAAAAAGTATGGAGAACTAGTCGCTATATTGGAGACAAAAGCTGGCCGCCTGTTGTTTAATCAATTCCCCACGGGAGTGGAGGTTTGTCCATCAATTGTTCATGGTGGCCCTTATCCGTCTACTAGTGACTCGCGTTCAACTTCTGTTGGGACCGGGGCAATTTTTCGGTTTTCAAGACCAGTTTGTTTTCAAGGTTTTCCTAACGACTGGTTGCCTGATGAACTTAAGGATGAAAATCCTTTGGCTCTGAGAAGGAGTGAGGGGTAAGTTTCCTCTAACTATTTTTTTATTCCTTTCCATATGTGGAGTAGGAAGAGAAAAGCTTGGTTCCTTAGATAAAGGTAGCCTGCTTGGGATTTTGGTTTCCAAAGGCGAGGCATGGGTGGAAGTTAAGGATGACAATGGATACGCTCACCGATATCTAGCTCCTTGGAGAGGGAAGGGTCCCTCTTCGGGTGGTAGTTTCGATCATGAGACCATCCAAGTGATTGGTGATTTAGTTGTTGGTAATCGGGTGTTTTTAAGATGGTCAATGGATGGGCATTTAAGGGTTGATCATATTGAGTTAATAACGCCAACTTGGAAAAAAGATTTATTTGAAGGCTATTTACTTGAGATAGGTGATAAGTGGATAGATGTTCAAAATAAAGAGGAAGGTGTTCCTTGGAGATTTTATCTTCCTTGGGTAGGAGGATACCCTCAAAATGGTGGAGGTTATGATAAAAGCATCATCGAACTATTGTCAGAGCAGAAACCCACTAACCCGATTATTTTTGAATGGAGCTATGTATTACGTCCAAGGATTGTTAGATTGATCACAAGAGAGGATCTTGCTTTTAAGCCATTTTACGAAATCGAAGAGGTTCCGCCATGGTTGGGCTCACCTTCTCGGCAGAAGCTAAAGCAAAATTCAAATGTTTTAGAGAATCTTAATGTAAAATCCTCCAACCCCTTTGATTCACTTCAACCCACGGTTGTAACTAATCCTTTTGAACAAATTAGCAGGACCCAAATCACAAGTGGATTAAACCCATTCGATAGTGTTGATTCAAAAACTTTAAATCCGTTCGAAAATTTAAATTCCACTAAATCTTCGTCTCCACAAAACCCTTTTGATAGTGCGGTCAATCCTTTTGATAGTCCCGCCAATCCATTGGATAATATAACTAATCCATTTGAAGCCAATGCGAAGGGGAAATTAGAAGCAAATGAAAATTTGAGTCTTCAAAAAAAATTGAATCGAATTGTTGTTGAGTCTATTGATTTCAAAAATGTTTCACTTGCGGATGCCATGATGAGACTTGTAAGAATTTCAAAGGAAATTGACCTTGAAGAAAAAAACAACGAACTTAGGGGTGTTAAAGTGAGAATTGATCTTGATGGTTATAGTTCGGATAAGGCATTTCCAACTGTTTCCGCCAATTTTAAAAACAAGAAGTTAAGTGAAATTATTTTTTCCCTTATTAAAAATGTTGGATGGAATTATTCTCTTAAGAACGGCACAGTTTTAATTTACTTTCCAGAGAAGAAAAAGGCAGATGTAAGTACCAACCCCTTTGAAAATGAAGAACCCAAAGCAGGAACTTCGACCAACCCCTTTGATTCAGTCCAAAATTAGCAATTTAAACATTTCTCTGCTGTAGGAAATCGTACGCTAGGGATTTCCTAAATTGAAATCAACCATTTCGTACTGACGGTCTCGAATAGGTAACATGGTGCCATCGTTAAGGAACCAAGATGTGGAGGAGGCAGTCCCTTCCTTCCATTTCCTTTTTGTTTTTGTTCTTTTGGCAAAAATTCGTTGATGCAAAGGAATGATTTTTTCCGAGTTTCGACTGTCCCAAAGTATGAAGATCGGATTATTCCCTATCATTTCATCAACTATCTTAGATTCATTATTAACAAAAGTACTGTTATCATCTGTATTTTTGGATACAGGTTGAGGCACGCCGACTATCTGAAGTCCTTGATTTGCAAGAGTACTATTTTTGTCTGCAACTAACGCTTGTGCCTTCGGCAGTGCTTCATTGATAAAGGCTTCATAGGTAGGAGGTGGACCGAATTTCTCGATGGTTTTGTTCTTATCTCTAGATGTGTATCTAATTTCGATGGAATCAATGTGAGATGACCATATCGGGGAAATTAAATTACCTTTCTCATCTGCAGAGTAGACCAAGGCTGGTTTCTTTTGAGGGTTTCTGGATGCAGGAAGATCGCGTATTGATGATCTTGCCGAATCAATTGCTCTGGAAAAACCGATGTCAGTGGCTTGAAATTCAACCCTAGTTTCATCTGGCAAAACAACAAAGAGCTTTTCAGTCTTAGGATAGAACTTTGTCTGGTCACTAGCAAGCAATCCATTTTCGTCAAAAAAACCTTCTTCTTTCAATAGATCAGATTCTTCAAGATCAATTCTGCCTCTTGGATGATAATAGGCTTTATATGAGCCAATGGGGTTGCCTCGTTCGAATTTCGCTCTTAGGCGAATGTGGTTTTTTACCAACAGCTTTTTATTTTTTCTTATAGTTTCTTTATACCTGTAAATATCACTTTCAGAGGCTACATAATAAAGTGAAAAGTTTCCGTCCAAGTCACCATTTCTGAAATTCTTCTCGTAGATCAATTCACCGATCTTTCCGTATGAAGCAAATTTCCCATGCCTTTTTCCTTTTTTATAATTTCCAGTAAGTCGAATTTTACCGTTGGGGTGCCTGAATTCGAAAGGTCCATGCTTAAGACCATTAAGAAAACCGATACGATAACGTTCGTTGCTATGTTCTTCATCTTTTTGGAAAATACCTAAAAATGAATCCCACAGCCCTAATTCGATCTTATGTTTTTTAATTTCTTCATCGGTAAAATAATCTACAACGAAATCAGGTTCTGTGTTTTTATTAATAGATTCCCGAAAACCAAAAGGAGATGATTTGGTGATTTCATAGAGGATCTTTGAACCATTTTCATCAGTCCGATACTCAATGTCTTTTGAACCTACGGTTTTATCGCTGCATGAAGAGATTAGGAACAAGAAAAATGTAGTAAGAAACTTAAGGAGTCTTATGCTTTTTTGGTAGTTCATTTAGTAGATGAAAGTGAATTTTAAGAGCACAGAAGAAAATTTCGCAATGGCAAAGTCACTTTGTTCGAGTTCTTACCTGCTCTGCAATTTCCAAAATGTCATGAGCCGGTAAAGTAACCAATGCAGATGGTTGTGCTCTTTCCATCTTATAGACTGCAACACCCAACCAATTTGCTTCAGTATCAAAGACAGGTGTGCCGGCTCTGGTATTTTCAATTACGAAATATTGACGGGGTTTCTCAATAACTGCGTTGACCCAACCTCTGCGAAGAGTGGATTGTCTGTAAAGATTTTTTCCCAGTTTTCCCATAGAAACAATTTCATCCAAAACTTTTAAACTCTTGGATTGTTTGTTTTTACTACAGTGAACTGGGAACGAGTTTGCTTTGGTATCAATGGGAAGTACGAATGCCAAATCGAGATCTGCATCCTTAAGCAAAATTTTTGCAGGTATTTCAGTTCCGTCAGGTTTAAGAATAAGTACTTCTGTATAGTTGACTTGAACGGACGCCGAATTGGATCTTATACGAGCCAGAATTTTACTTTTTGGATCAACTGTGGTAAGTGAAAGTACGGTTAATCCGTCATCGGCAATAATGGTTCCAAGTGCTTCTATCTGCTGCTCTTGAGGAGGCATGCTTCTTCCGCTTGCACTTACNTCAACTCGCATGGTTAATGACACCCATGTTACGCANTCAGCTTTTTCCTTAAGGAGTTTTCCCCAAACTTTTTCAGGCGTTGAATATAGTTCAGATAGAAAGAAAACTAAGATGAATACTGGAGCGATTACTCCTCTGAGTGAAAATATAAAATTCATGAGTTGCTCCAGTCAGGTTGAACTTCGATGTAGATCGTGTGAATTCCACGTTTGACAAAAAGTATAATTTGCTCGGATTTCATCTTTACAAGATTCTTCATTAATTTTTGGAATTCATTGACTGTTTTCAAAGTTTTTCCTTCCATTTTGAGCATTAGATCACCCTGTCTTAATCCAGCAAGTGCAGCCCATCCTGCAGGTTCTACATTTTCTACGATCAAACCTGATTGATTTTTGTTTAATCTGGCATTCACGCGATCAGCAAATGATATTTCCCTAATGGTAAACTCAAAAGTCTTATCTTTTAGTTTAGGCAATTCATTTGGAGGCGGTGGTCGTTTGGCAAGCGTGATATTNAGGTCGAGTGGTTTTCTGTCGCGTAGTCCACTTACTTGAATAGAAGAATCGGTTTTATATTCCTTAATCATATTTCGAAAGACTTCAGAGTCTTCTGTGCGATTAGCAGCAATAATTTGTCCGTCGATTCTGAAAAGTAAATCTCCAGCTAAAAGTCCACCACGGTGGGCAGGTGTGTCTGGATAAACCTGAGCTATTCGAACTCCCTTTGTTTGAACTGATAATTTCATTGCACTGGTCAAATCGCGCGTTAGAACCTGAGTTGAAACGCCAAGCCATGGTTTCCATGCCTCTAAAGGTTGGCTTTCCTTTGGTTCAGGTCCAAGCTTCACAACGGTTATGAGTTTTGCCAAGTTTCGTTCAAACTCCACAATAGTAGATACAGGATCTTTTTTTCCTCGAGTTATTTTCTTGCTCTCCAATATGAGTTGATTAACGGACTGGATTGCTTCTTCGCCAACTTTTGTGATTATGTCGCCTGGCAAAAGATTAGGCTTTGCACTTGAAGACGGACCTCCCCGGTTTACTGAATGAACTTGTACTCCTTTAGTGTCCTTCCTTCTAGCTTCGAGGGAAGACATCAGTGTAAAATTTCTTACTGTTAGTCCCCAGCTTTTCAATTCAACTTCTTTTGCAAAAGCCGATTCCCTAACCTCACTTTTTAACTCCCATTTCATTGTTTTTCCTTCCCGAGTTCCTGTAATATCAATTGTTGTCCCTGGAACTATGCCATAGGCAAGCTGATTAAATAACGGTAAGTCCTCTGGAATCCGAGCATTTACCATTTTACCAGCAAAAGAGGTGATAATGTCTCCCGGGGCAATCTTAGATTTATCCGCAGGAGAGTTTTTGATAACTCCGGATACCAAAATCCCTTTCACTTCCGGATCTATGACTGGTTGACACTCAAGACCAGTCCAGGATCTTGATACATGACCATGTTGAGCGAGTTCATCTGAAACTTCCTTGGCTAAGTTTGATGGAATAGCACCCCCTAGGCTACCAATCCCAACTTCATTTATCCCTATTATAAAACCATTTTTGTCAATGAGTGGGCCCCCACTATTGCCTGGGAAAATTACTGCATCATGACCTAACCAGCGTACCAGTTCTCCAACATTTTCACCATCCAGTCGGAAACTTCCTTTCATGGGGGAGATCATTGCAAGGTTTGATATGATTCCTTGAGTTATTGATTGAGAAAGCCCAGCAGGGCTGCCCATTGCATAGCAGAGATCTCCGACCTTTACATTGTCAGAGTTGCCAAACTTAGCGACAGAGAGTTTTTGACTGCCGTTTTTTTTACCTTTAAATCTTAACTTTAGAACAGCCAAGTCCGTCATGGCATCCGCACCAAGAAGATCTGCCATTATTTCTTCTCCATTATATAGCCTGCAGTTTAATCTAGTTGCTTTGCCGGCAACATGGTGGTTTGTGACAACTAAACCATCTGGACTTACAATAACTCCGCTTCCTGTTGATCTTGACTTCATCATTCGTCCCCCGGAGCCTCTTTCCGAGATGACTTCAATCCGAACGATTGACTGATAAACCTTTTCTAGCTTTTCGTTTGGCAAAACTCCTTTTGCACAAAGGCAATGAAGAAAGCCTATGAAAGTTAAAATTCTTTTGATTGTGGGGAAAGCTATATGTGAAGATTTCATTAATACCTAGGCGTTGTGTAGAAAGAGTTTAGTTTGACTTGAATCAATCAATCAGACAAATCATAGGAATTTATTGACATATGCATAAATTAGGCAACCCAAACAAAATCTTTAGCAGTTTTTAACAGGTGTGAATTTTTTTTCCGAAAAGCAAAGCAAATTCCTCGGATTTGTCGGTTGTTGTAGTGGAGCAGTTATTTTAGCTTCGCTAGCAACCTTATTGGTTTACCTACTGAATCTTGCGATCAACCTTTTTGGAGGGGTTTTTTGGTCCTTAGCTATTTCAGGCATGATGGCGATTCTTTTAAGGCCGGTTGTATCTTTTTTTGAAGAAAAAATCAGAATGAGCAGAATTTCTGCTATTCTCTCTCTCTATTTATTAGTGCTGATTCTTTTTTCTTTTCTCTTCTGGTTTTTTGGAGGGAAAATACTCCGTCAAACGAAAGACCTAATTGGTTCTGCAGGAGAGTGGCCGACAAAGCTTGAAGAAAAAGCGAAGGAAAATCTACCTCCTGACATTTGGGAAGGAGTGTCAGATCATGCTGATGCTATCAAAAAGTATTGGAACAATATTTTAGGCTCTTCTGACCTGAGCCCGATCGATTTTCTTAATCCCGAGCATAAAATCATCATATCTCAATTGTCTGAAACAGATAAAAAAATCTGGCTTGAACTTGACGAGGAGGACCGGGCCTCTTTTTTTAGCCTTGAAAATAATGCCAGTAGGTCGAATTTCTTACAGCGTAAGAATTTGGAGATGCGGAACAGGGTAGTTGAGTCAATTGGTTCTCAGGGGGAGCAAATTGCTCAAAAATCTGCTGAAGTCTTAAAGTCCGCCTGGTCTGGATTGGGTGACTTGTTTGCCAAGATAGCTTATTTGGCAATTATTCCTATTTATTTATTTTATTTTCTCAGTTCGAACCGTAACTTGCTGGATGAACTTGAAAAAGAGTTAAACTTTCTGTCTGATTCCATTCGCGAGGATGTCATTTTTTTAATTCGGGAATTTGTCGGCATCATGGTGGCTTTTTTCAGGGGACAGTTATTAATTGGCATCATGATGGGGGTTGGTTATGCCATTGGATTTAGTCTAAGCGGTCTTAAGTTTGGAATTACTTTGGGCCTCTTTTTTGGTTTNCTCAATATTGTTCCTTATCTTGGTTCNATTGTGGGGATTTCTAGTGCTTTAGTTATTGCATATTTGCAACCGGATGGAATCGCTGAATCTGGGCAGTGGAGTATATTATTAGGTTGTGGAATTACATTCTTGATCGTGCAGATTGTAGAAAGCTATTATTTGACNCCTAAAATAATGGGGCAAAAAACAGGGTTGCATCCAGTTGTTGTAATCGTCTCAATTTTCTTCTGGGGTACTGCATTAGGTGGCATCCTTGGAATGATTTTTGGGATTCCTCTGACTGCATTTATAATTATNCTTTGGCGTTTGTTATGCAGGAAGTATTTTGNCAAATCTTNCTGCTGATCATCCCTNGTTAACCTAGCTTTTACCGCTTCCCNAAGATCAATTATTTGGGCTTCGGAGATCTATTACCTATTTGTTGTCTTCAAATCGGTGGATTTATTCGGTCTAATATAAAACAAATTTTTATTACTCTCAAAAGAGATACCAACTTACAGATCTCCAAATTCACCAAGTTATTTCATGGCTTTTCAATCATTTCGAAAATGTTAGCAAGATTACCTTGTCAGTGAAGAAATCATGATTGAATAATGAACGGGTAGAAATTTCAATTTATGTCTTCGAAGGATAAAGATTTTGTTCACTTGCATGTCCATTCNGACTTCAGCCTGCTTGATGGTTGTTGTCGAATGGACAGATTAATGGACCGGGCAGTTGAGCTGGGTATGTCGTCAATGGCGTTGACGGATCATGGCAACCTTTTTGGTACGGTTTCATTTGTCAAACAAGCAGAAAAAAGAGGGATTAAGCCAATCATTGGTTGTGAGGGGTACATGGTGACTGATCATAAGAACGATGAGAAACCTGGAAGGGAAAATCATAAGTCATATCATTTAGGTCTATTGGCAAAAGATTTCGAAGGTTATCAAAATTTATCCAAAGTAGTTTCGGATGCTCATGTTGACGGTTTTTACTATCGTCCAAGAACTGATTTGGAGACATTGGCTGAACATGCCAAGGGGCTTATTGGGTTTACTGGATGCATGCAAGGATGGATCCCCCAACTCATTCTTCATGGAAGGGACGGTGAAGCCGAACAGGCAATGGGGCAAATGATTGATATTTTTGGTAAGCAAAATTATTTTGTTGAATTGCATAATCATGGAATCAAAGAACAGGCGGCTTTGGTTCCTGAGCTTCTAAAGCTTGCTAAGNAATTTGATGTCAAGGTAGTCGCTTCTAATGATGTGCATTATGTAAAAGGTGAAGATTGGGCTCCCCATGATGCGTTGCTATGCATTCAAACTGGATCTAAGTTAGATGATCCGAAGCGAATGAGGTATGAGGCCCGTGAATTTTATTTGAAGTCCAGGGAAGAGATGGAAGATTTATTTAAGGAAGCTCCGGAATCAATAGTCAATACCTTTGCTGTTGCTGAGATGTGTGATGTGAAATTACCGTTTGGTGAGAATAATTATCCGGTTTTCACAATGCCGCCTGAGATTTCCTCCAAGGTTGTTGATAATATTTCTTTTCTTAAGCATCAATGCATCGAAGGAATGCAGAAGCGCTACAATGCAAGTTATTTTGATGAAGAATCCAGGAATGAAAATACGGAGGNAAAAAGCAAAGAATTAAGCGAACGTTTAGATTATGAATTAGGAGTTATCANGAAGACTGGCTTTAATGATTATTTTCTAATAGTTGCTGACTTTATGTACTGGGCAAGAGAGCAGGAAATCCCGGTAGGTCCTGGCAGAGGTTCCGGTGCGGGTTGTCTGGTCGCTTATCTACTAGGAATTACCGATATTGATCCNTTACGTTTTGGTCTTTTATTCGAAAGGTTTCTTAATCCTGAAAGAGTATCCCCACCTGATTTTGATATCGATTTTTGCATGCGGCGAAGGAGTGAGGTTATCGAGTATGTTCGGGAAAAGTACGGTCGGGATTGCGTAGCAAACATAATTACCTTTGGAACTTTTGGAGCCAAAATGGTCATGCGGGATGTAGCCCGTGTGCGTGATCTGCCTTATGCTGAAGCTGATAAACTGGCAAAAATGGTCCCTGATGACTTAAATATATCCTTGGATGAGGCTTTAAGTAAAAGTCCCGAGTTTAAAAAAGAGTATGAAAATAATCCTATTGCCAAGCAAATAGTAGATACGGGTAAAGTGATCGAGGGCATGGTTCGAAATGTAGGAACACATGCTGCCGGAGTTATTATTGCAGATCGTCCCTTAAAGGAATTGGTCCCCTTGACAACACAGGACGGCATTTTGACGACGCAATACCCCAAAGATCCGGTCGAGGAACTAGGGCTGTTAAAGATGGACTTTCTGGGACTGAAAACGCTTACTGTGATATCTGAGGCTGAGAGTCATATCCGCAGAAAGGAAGGACTGGAAAATTTTCGAGTGACGGATGTTTCTCTTGAAGATGAACCAACTTTTAAATTATTAAACGAAGCTAGAACCATTGGCGTTTTTCAATTGGAATCAGATGGCATGCGCAGGCTATGTCGCCAAATGACTATCTCTAATGTGGATGAAATAATAGCCCTGATTGCTTTGTATCGCCCTGGTCCAATGGAATGGATTCCAGATTACATAAAAGGAAAGGAAGATCCGAAAACAATCCAGTTTCCACATCCATTATTGGAAGATGTTTGTGCAGAAACCTATGGAGTTATGGTTTACCAAGAGCAGGTCATGGAGGCTGCTCGAAGAATTGCTGGTTACACTTTGGGCGGTGCAGATATTTTAAGGCGTGCCATGGGTAAGAAAAAACCCGAAGAGATGGCAAGGCAGAGAGAAATTTTTGTTAAGGGAGCGAAAGAAACTAATGCTATCGAAGCCAAGAAAGCCAATGATATTTTCAATATTTTAGAGAAGTTTGCTGGATATGGCTTTAATAAGTCACATTCTGCAGCCTATGGCATAATCAGTTATCAAACCGCATATCTTAAAGCTAATCATCCTGTTGACTTTATGGCGGGAGTTCTGGCATGTGAGCTGGGTAATTCAGACAAACTGGCTCATTTTATCGGCGAGTGCTCCGAAATGGGGATTTCCGTCTTGGGTCCCGATGTCAATGAATCTGGCGAAAATTTTACTCCATTGGCAAGTGATGGTAAAAACCTTGGTTCAATTCGATTTGGACTTTCAGCAGTTAAAGGAGTGGGAGATGTCGCTGGGAAGATTATNGTTGAAGAAAGGCNAAACAATGGTCCTTACGAAAGCTTTACCGATTTAGTCGAGCGGGTGGATGGCAAGTCAGTTAATAAGCGTGTTTTAGAGTGCATAATCAAGTCAGGCGGTTTTGATGTACTTGAGGGGAATCGTGCTGCCCTTCTTTCGGATGTGGATCGTGCGATGGGGGAGGCTCAACTCAGGAGAAAAGACCGCGAGGCAGGACAGTCCAATCTTTTTGATCTCATGGGAGGAGATGGAAATGAGCAGGACAATGATAAAGTTGACACCCCTGATTTCTCGCAAAATAATCCAGTCTCTGAAATTCCAGAAATGGAAGAATTGGAAAAGTTGAANTTGGAAAAAGAACTTTTGGGATTTTTCCTTTCAGGTCATCCCGTAGACACATTGGGTGGGCTTGGTCCTTTGTTTGATTCCTTAACGCAGAATGACCTGGAAGGTCTTGAGGGAAAAATCTCATTTCGTTTATGCGGAGTGGTTTCAGAAATTGAACGCAGATATACAAAGAAAGATGCAAAGCCATGGGCACGGTTTACATTGCTTGCGAAAGAAAAGGATTTTTCCTTCCCCATGTTTCCAGAAGCATATGAACAGTTTGGTATGAAACTGGAAGANGGCTCGATTATGGTTGTAGAAGGANTAGCGTCAAACCGGGATGGGGAAGTCCGTACGAATGTGAATACAGTCCTTCAGATTGACCATGCTTTGGGGAAATGGGTGGATGAAGTTACTTGGCTGATTGACCCGGATAACGAACAAGCCATTAAATTTGCTGAAGAACTATTTTCTATTGGAGAGAGGGGGAATGGAGGTTCCCTTATTCGTCTAGGTATAGCAAGGGGTGAAGAGGAATCTGGATTAGTAGCGGAAGCAGATGATCGTTTTCGAATGAAATTGAGTGTTGAAACTTTCAAGGAGTGGCGCGCCAAACCTTGCGTTCGTGCGGCAAGAGTAAAAATATCTGAACCTGAGCTTCCCCCACAGAGAAGATATGGAAGGAGGAGCGGATAAGCATTTATAACGCTTACGTCTTGACCCGTAATGATTGCATGTTATTGTTTCACTTCTTCTTATGACTATAGAAATTAATTTACGTAAAGGTGAACCAATGGACCGTGCTATCCGGCGTCTTAAAAAACGCTTGGACAGAGAGGGTACTATTCGTGATGTTCGTGCGAAGCGTTATTTTGAAAAGCCTTCTGATAAGAAGCGTAAGGCTCGAAAGGTAGCTGCATTTACTCAAATGCTACGTACCCGTTACGAAAAAATGTAAAATTTTATTTTCCCTATAAGAGGGAGCCTTACCATTATTAATTGTTGAGACTTTAGTTTCATCCAAATGTCTCAGTTAGTTAAAAGAAATGTTCTAAGCCTTAGGAGAGAATGGAGGCTTTTCGATCAAGAGAAGGGAAACATTAATTCTTACCTTAAGCTCTGCAATCGGATGATCGAAGTGGGGGAATTTCTTTTGGCCCATGATGTAGCTCGTGCGGGTTTGATAAGGCATAAAAATAATAAAGAATTAAGCCAACGCGGTGCCCATGCTTTGTGCAAGGCAGGTTCCCCTAAATTAGCGACCGAGTTGCTTGAAGATTTAGTCTCTTCAGGGGGGCGA
>NHDJ01000044.1 GCA_002167265.1 Verrucomicrobia bacterium TMED56
TTTCAAGCTACTGGCGTGTCCGGGGTTCCAAATACTGGAGAGCATGGAACAAAGAATTTCAGCAGATTGTGTGTGGAGCACAAGCCTCCGACGGCCACTGGCCTCATGGAAAACATTTTCATGGTGATACTGATATTTACCGCACAACTATGACTGTTTTGATGCTTGAAGTGTATTATCGTTACATGCCTTCGACCAAGGTCTAAAATCTTCTAAAGACTTTGACTTTCATACTGTGCTGGTAATTATTGTATAGGTATGGACCAAGAAGCTGATTACGAAAACTTTGAAGATGAATCCAGTCTGGAGGATTTTTCTGAAGATCAAATTACGGTGGCACCTCCATTGGAGAGTGCCTTTGCCAAATATTTACGGGAGTACCGCTTGCTTAATAGTTTGTTGCTTTCCCTTATCATGATCCTCGGATTCTTCATCGCGATGTGGAATATTGTTGTTTATGTGGCAACGGCCGGCGAAGGAGATTCTGATTTTTCTGACGCAGGCACCGCACCCGCTCAACAAAATCAGGAGAAGAAAAAAGTCGTCAAATTAATGCAACGGCAGAAGAAAGCTCAACCCAAGGCACAGCAAACCTTCCGCACCACTGCGATATCTGACATTACTTTGCCAGATATGAACGAACTCGATGTGAAGGACTTGGCTCCCGTTGTCGAAGCAGCACCCCCTTCCATGTCAGACGCCGGCATGAACAATGACGCCATGAAAAGTGCGTTAAAAGGGATCGGACTTTCTTTGCCAAAAAGCATGCAGCAACGCTGTGATCCAAAGAAGAGGATTGAACGACTTCGGTCCGGGGGGGGTAAGGACATGACCGAAGCTGCGATCATGAGAGGCCTAAATTGGCTCAAGGCGGTTCAGGATGAAGACGGTGGATGGGGGAATAAGGACAAAGACGATCAGGGGAATCTCGTCAAAAATGCCACTGCAAATTATCGGAATGCCATGACAGGAATGGCCTTATTAAGCTATCTTGGACATTGTGAGCTTCAGGATTCGCCCACATTCGGACCCACTGTACAAAAAGGTATAGATTTCATAACCAGTACTCCTCCAGACAAAGTAGTCCACGATGGAAATAAGGGGTCCTATGCTCACCCGATTCGGACCTATGCATTATGCGAAGCATATACCATGACTAAGATTCCCAAGCTTAAGGAATTTGCCAAGCGAGCAGCCGAAGTTGTGGTTGAAGGCCAAAATGAAAGCGGTGGGTGGGCTTATGGATACGGAAAAGGTCCGGTTGCACACACAGATTTATCTGTTACCGGATGGAATATTCAAGCCCTCAAGGCCGCTGCCTTAACAGGTATCTCTATTGATGGATTGGATGATGCTATGGATAAAGCCGTGGCATACACCAAGCGCTGTCAGGATCAGGTCGGAAGATTCAGATACAAAGCCGGCTCAGGTAATGGTAAGCCTAGCCTGACAGGTACGGGAGTGCTTTGCCTGCAAATTTGGAAAAACGCCAGTTCCAAAGAAGCACAACTTGGTTTGGACTGGATCATCGCCAATCAGGCTAAAGATTGGAAGCAAGTAGATCCTTATGAATGGTATTATCATGCCCAAGCGTGCTTTCAAGCNACTGGCGTGTCCGGGGGTTCCAAATACTGGAGAGCATGGAACAAAGAATTTCAGCAGATTGTGTGTGGAGCACAAGCCTCCGACGGCCACTGGCCTCACGGAAAACATTTTCATGGAGATACTGACATTTATCGTACTACTATGACTGTATTGATGCTGGAAGTGTATTATCGTTACATGCCCTCAACTAAGGTCTAAGGTTTTTCTACAACCTCAAACTTGAATCAATAACATACTCATGTATATATTTAGTCATGAAACTTAAATTCNTTATCATTTTACTTCTAGCGTCACACACTCTCCTATCTGCGGAATCAAAGAAAATCACCATTACTGGTAACGACACCATGCAATTTGATTTGAAAAGTTTCGAAGTTAATGAAGGGGAAAAAATTGAATTAACTTTCAAAAATATCGGAAAAGTGCCAAAAATTGCCATGGGGCACAATTTAGTAATTCTCAAGAAAGGTATTTCCGCAATTGCTTTTGGTCAAAAAGCTTTAACTGCAGGAGCCAATGCAACCAACGCCCTCCCTGATTCTGTCAAGACTGATACCATTGCGGCGACANAACTTCTTGGTCCAGACGAATCAGACACAATCAAATTTACCGCCCCTAAACCGGGAGACTATGAATATGTTTGTACTTTTCCTGGACATTTCGCGATGATGCGTGGAGTGATGACAGTAAAGTAATCTTCTTCCTCTANATATTTTCTCATAGGCATCTTTAAGATGCCTACTTGACTTTTTTTCANGGAAGCTTGATTTACAGGTGTATGGCTTCTATCGATCAAGAAAAGAATTATCTCTCACAAGCTGAGGCATCTGGATTATTTCCCAGACTCGCTGCATACACCAAGCTTTCCGGTCCAGGATGGTTGCAAAGTGCAATTACTCTAGGAGGAGGCTCCCTTGCTTCAAGCCTCTTTTTAGGAGTACTGGCAGGTTATAGTCTGTTATGGTTACAACCTTTAGCCATTATACTTGGTATTGTAATGCTTTCAGCAATTAGCCATGTCACCTTATCGACAGGGCAAAGCCCATTTGCTTCTATAAATAATGAGATCAATCCAGTACTAGGTTGGGGTTGGGCAATTGCCACAATCACGGCCAANATTGTGTGGTGCTTACCCCAATTTAATCTTGGAACTGCAGCTGTCACCCAAAACCTTTTCCCCGAATTAGAAGGGGCTTTATGGTTCAAGGTACTAACTTGCACGCTTATGCTTCTGATAGCATTTGGTGTGGTTTGGGCATATGATAAAGGATCTAAAGGAGTTAAGATTTTTGATTGGGCACTTAAAATCATGGTTGCAATAGTTGTGATTGCATTTTTCGGTGTCGTCGTAAAGCTCAGTGCTACAGGCGAAGCAAACTGGGGGNAAATTGCGGCNGGTTTCGTGCCCAACTTCTCCTTACTTACACAACCAGCTGACNCATACTTACCATTTCTTAACGAAACAGGTCAATTTAAGTCATTTTGGGAAGATAAAATTGTAGGATTACAACAGGATGTCATGATTTCAGCCGCTGCAACGGCTGTAGGTATTAACATGACTTTCTTTATGCCCTTTGTATTGCTTCGAAGAAAATGGGGGCGGGAACACCGCGGCCTTGCAAAATTCGATTTGTGGACTGCCCTCTTCATTCCTTATTTTATTGCAACTAGTTGCGTAGTGATTGCTGCAGGTACGAGTTTCAACGGAAAACCTGAATCTGCTTACGATCAAGATGGAGTATTACACAAAGAACACCAAAAAGGATTTAATGAGTTGGTAACTGCTCGTGCTCATCTAGAATGGAGCGAGATAGAATACAACAATCTTGCCCCGATACAACAAGATGCAGTACTTGAATCATTGCCAATAGCTGACAGACAACTAGCTGCCATGCTTGTAAAAAGAGATGCCAAGCATCTTGCTTATTCCTTAGAATCTCTTTTTGAAAGCAAAGCGTTTTCGCAAGTAATATTTGGCATTGGGGTTTTGGGAATGGCACTTTCAACAATTATAATTCTTATGACAATTAACGGACATGCAATCTGCGAAGTTTTGGGCAAACCACATAAGGGACCTACCTTTCTTGCAGGTGCTCTTATAGCTGGAATTGGAGTACTTGGACCATTCTTCTGGAAAGATGCTGCCTTTTGGTTAGCCGTTCCNACCTCAATCTTAGGCTTCACCCTTATCCCAGTTGCTTACTTGAGTTTCTTTTTATTGATGAATAATGTTCAAATACTTGGCAGAGAAAGACCTCAGGGAGCCTCAAGGGTCGTTTGGAATATTTTCATGCTCATTTCATTAAGCACTATGGGCACTGCAGCTGCTTATGTTGCATGGAATAAATCATGGGGNTCCGTTCCATTTGGCAAAATTGCATTGATTTCATTTGGAGTTNTAATGCTTGTCGGACATTTTTCTCTTCGTAACAAAAAATTATCCAAAAAAATTGAAGGTTTGGAGATGAAAATTAAAAGATTGTCTGATCAAGTTCGATCCAAATCCACATAGTTTTAATTGTNTTTCACAAACAAACCAATTTTCATTTATTAGTGATTAAAGGTAACCAAGTTCTCTGCTCTCCGTGGGCTCCCATTTTTGAGAATAGTATCCACGCTTCGCCTGTTGATGTATCAAATTTAATCAGTCTTTTATAAAGATAAGGTTTGGGATCATCTTGCGAGTAATATTCAGCACTTACGAGTTGGAACTTTCCTGATTTATTCGACAAAGACCCAAAACTGGGAGGAGGAGGAATATTCATAGGTAATTTTGGAGGTGAAGAACTCGGTTTGATTGAATTAACGCTCTGTGAAAAAAGATGAGAAAGGAAAAGAATTGAAATGCAGATTAGAAATGATATTGTTTTCATAGTTTTACTTATATTAGAGGGATGATAGGACTTTATATTTTATTTTGTAAATCCTTTACATATTAATTAGGGTACGATGATGGAAGGTTTTAAAAACAAAAAAGCCACCGGTCTTGCCCTTACCGATGGCTTTAAGTTGGTTCAAATAGAACACAAATAAAGTTTGATAAGGTAATTTTTTTATANNGCAAGGAAATATTACCTGATGGCAAACGGAATTTAGAAGGATTTACTCCTCCTCTTGAATGAAAACCATGGTCTGTATCCACTTTTCATTTTGAAAGGTTGGTCCCCCTAAACATTGCCATCTGCCTGATGAACGGTAAAGAAAACCTTCCGTATCTTTGTATTCTTTCTGAATAAGATCGTTAACTTGGATTTCCAAATCTTTAGTGGAAATTGCTTTGATCAACCTGTATTTACGCTGAACGCGAATCATTAATTATTCTGAAGGGAACATTTTTTGATTAGTAAGAGTTCTCATTCGAAAACACGAATATTTACCCTAGATTAATCTTTAAGTAATCAACTCATGTATAAAGGATCAAGTCTCTTTGAAAACAAATAAAATTAATCGAAATCCATGCACCTACTTTAAAAGAAGGAATCTCTTGTAAGTGCTTTGTAAAAAACTGTTTCGGCACATTATTTCAATTTACTTTCCTGATTGTTTTGATTTTGGGATATGCTGAATGAACGCCCTACCACTGAGTTACAAGAAAATGAGGATTGGGTTACTACAGTTTTATTGTATTTAGTTTACTCGGATTATTTAAGAATCACATCATCACCCATTTTCGGAAAATTCAAAAACACAGAAGCGTTTTTTTAAAAAATCTATCATGAATCCAAAACCCTAAAACAGACGAACACCAAGTAGGTCTATGCAAATTAATCCTAAGTCATGTAAATGAGGAAATACCACCTTCAATCTCTTGTTTAAAGATCGTATCTCAAATAGATCAGAATCTAGGGTGGAAATGGCTTTAATTACCTTGTACTTTAGCTTTACTCTAGTCATGAAGATTCAAAGACTTAGTGCGGATCAATCCGAAACCATTCTTACATTTATCATTTAATGCCTACATCAGTAAAAAAAGAAAAGAACACGGGTACTGAAGAAAAATCGTCTCTCAACGAGAACGAAGTAAAATCAATTCAAAACCTGCAAGAATCCTATCTTTCAATTAAACAAGAATTGTCCAGAATCATAGTGGGTCAGGAGGAAGCAATTGAAAAAATTTTTATTTGTATGCTTTCTCAAGGACATGCACTTTTGATGGGAGTACCAGGGCTGGCAAAAACGTTGCTTGTTAATTCTATTGCACAAAGTAGTTCGCTGGTATTCTCGCGTATCCAATTTACACCAGACCTCATGCCATCGGATGTTACTGGTACGGAAATTCTTCAAAATAGAGAAGACGGAGAGGGCAGAGAATTTAAATTTATTAAAGGGCCCATTTTTACAAATGTTTTACTCGCTGACGAAATCAACCGGACACCTCCAAAAACGCAATCGGCTCTTCTCGAGGCAATGCAGGAAAAAAGGGTAACGGTNTCTGGGAAAAATCATTCTTTGCCCAAACCTTTCTTTGTACTTGCAACCCAAAACCCAATTGAACAGGAAGGTACATACCCACTTCCAGAAGCGCAACTTGATCGTTTTATGTTTCTGATCCGTATGGAATATCCCATGAGAGATGAAGAAATTGCTATTGCACGAAGGACAACGATGGGAGAAACACCTGCTCTGTCAAAAGTTTTAAGCGGAAAAAAACTCAAAGAATATCAGCAGTTGGTTGAAAAAATTCCCGTCCCAGAACATGTTTTCGAATTAGCAGTTGATCTCGTCAGAAANACCAGACCTAAAGAGGAAGAGGCACCCAAATGGCTGAAGGATTCAGTTCAATGGGGAGCCGGACCTCGAGCCGTACAATTTTTAATTCGTGGGGCGAAGGCGAGAGCAGTTATCCATGGCAATTTCATAACCACCACCGAAGATTTAGAAGAGGTAGCTGAAGCAGTACTTTTTCATCGGATTATCACGAATTTTCATGCACGCTCCGAGGGACTAACCAGTGCTGATATTATTCGTAGGTTGATCGAGGAAGCTCGAAGCGAAACTCGGTAATTGTAATCATGCCTCGTAAAGAGAGCAATTTCCTCGACTATGTCGATAAGGNGGCAGTGGCNTGTCTCGGTGGAGACCCCATGCTTGGCTTCTTCCCCATGGAGGGAAATGTTAGCGGTCACCACCGTAGCAATCATAAAGGATCAAGCGTGGAATTTGCTGAGTATCGGGAGTACACTCCAGGCGATGATCCACGACGGATCGATTGGCGGGTACTTGCGAGGACGGATCGATATTTTCTCAAAGAATTTGAAGCCGAGACGAACTTACGGGCACATCATATTTTAGACTGCAGTGGGTCCATGTCTTTTGGAAAACCCAAAACAAAATTTGAGTTCGCAAAATCGATTATCGGAACACTTTCATACCTCTACCTCAATCAAGGAGATGCAGTCGGTCTAACCACTATACAAGGAAAAGAAACCCTAACACTACCGGCCCGTCGAAATCCGTCTCAATTACAAGACATCCTTGAAACTTTGGGAAATAGTAAATCAAAAGGCAAAGACCAATTAGTATCCGACCTCCATGATACCGCAGATTCCCTCAAAAGCCGTGGTCTGGTTGTTATTTTGTCTGATTTCCTTGAGGACCCAAAGACTTTAAAGGATGCGCTGCATCATCTTAGGGATCGTAAGCATGAGGTGGTTCTCTTTCATTTATTGGATAGACAGGAAGTCGATTTTATTTTCGATCGCCCTACCCGGTTTATAGATTTGGAAGGGGGTGCCTCTATGCTTACGGAACCATCTACTATTCGAGAGGAATACTTGTCTCAATTGCATGCTCATGTCTCCTCTTTGAAACATATAAGCATTGAAACTCAATCCTTCTATCATCAAGTAATGACCGATCAAAAAATTGAAATTGCCCTNAAAGCATATTCGATAAGCAGGACGCAAAGATAAAATGAGTTTTCTTCAACCCATTGCACTTTTTGGCATCTTTCTGGCACTTACTCCAATTATCATTCACATGCTCAATCTGATGAGGCATCGACGCCAATCTTGGGCAACCATGAGATTTCTCTTTAGAGCCAAGCAAAGTTCCTCTCGGTTTTCTAAACTTAGAAAATGGCTCACTCTATTCGCAAGAGTTTTAGCTGTTGCATCTCTGGTTTTTCTCTTGGCAAGACCAATGCTCTCAGAAGAAAGTAATTTTTTTGATCTTAAAGCGAAGGACCCTGAAGTACTAATGCTTATACTGGATAGATCATTAAGTATGGAAAGGCCCTTTCTGAATACCTCTAAAACATTAAGAGAAAAAGGAATCAGCGAGTTCATAGAATTTTCAAGGTTTTGGCCAGACAGTCGAATAGTAGTCATGGAAACTGTATTTTCTGACGCCATGATCTTAGATAAAACTGAGATGCTTAATGATTCTGGAATGGCTGAGTTCTTTGGTCCGACAGACACAGCCGCCCATCTTCCTTTCACCATCGATCGTGGACTTTCTTGGCTTCAACAAGCGGAAATTGGTCACGCACAAATACTTGTTGTTTCTGACTTTCAAAATTCGAGCTGGCAGGTCCAAGAAAATCAACAATTACTCGATAAAATAAGTGAAGAAATTAATCAACGGGAAGGGCTGTGGCAGATGAAATTTCTAAAAATGGCGACTGGATCATTACCTAATTTTACGATCGAAGGAAAATCTATTCGCCAAGAAAACGAAGAGATTTTACCCACACTTTCCATTAAAGGCACATTCCAAGGGAAAAGAAAAATTGGAGTGGAATTAAATCTGAACGGGAATCCTTCCCCCTCAGAATGTAACTTTTCATTTCCAAGAACGACTTGGACTCCGTCTATTTCATTACGCAATCAAGCAGCAAATGGTTGGGTCAATGTGCGAATTCCAACCGACTCATTTCCAAATGATAATTCATATTTTTTAACCTATGGTAAAAGTCGTATGCTTAATGTCGGTGTCATTGCCAATGAAAAAGACACAAAAAAAGTACTCACTGCAACTACCCAAATTCTTCCAAATAAAATAATCCTTCTTGAAGAAAATAATATTAAAGCAAACGGTTTATTGTCTTCATATGCTGATCTTCTTTTAGCACAAGGCAATCAGGGCGTTAAGATCATCGGTGAGATCGAAAAGTTTATTAGTGCTGGTGGAACCATGGTTTTATTTCCTGACCAAAATTCTCAAAATCAAAATAACCCACTTCAAAGGTGGGGTAAACTTGAAGTTTCCAAAGAAGAAGATCCATTCCGGATATCTGAGTGGAAACGCAACAGTGGAATCCTTTCCAACACTTTGAACGAAAGAGAATTACCCCTGTCTTTTTTAGAAACCCGACAAAGAATGATTCCTGAAGAAGGCAAAGCATTGGCTTTTTATGAAGATGGTAAAACATTTTTATCAAGAAAAACTCTGGGGGCTGGAATTATTTATTCTTTTTCAACTCTTCCCTCGAAAGAATGGTCTAACTTATCGGAAGGATTTGTAATAGTTCCAGCGCTTTTGCGGGTGATTGAGGAATGTATTTCCAAATCGAAAAGTGCAAATTTGGAATGCGGTAGTCAAGCGTCACGAGAATTAATTGATGTCAAATCATTAACGGGCAATCCTTTTGACAAACCCACTTATAAAGCTGGTGTATATAGAAATAAAAATCAACTATTTGCAGTCAACCGACCAGGTCTTGAATCAAATACGGAAAGTCTTCGCCAACAGGATCTTGAGGAAACACTAAGGAATTCTCACATCAACTGGTCTGTCGCAAATACAGGTNGTTCAACTTTTCAAAAGGCTGAAATTTGGAACCTACTTCTCATCTTAATGCTTTTACTTTTACTTGGTGAATCTTTTTTGGGTATTCCACTATCCAAACCTAAATTTATTTAAAAAAATGTTTATATTTGATGCATGGCGAATTGAAGGAGATTGGATGCATTGGTCTTTTGGTTTTTTATGCCTCGCTCTAAGCGTTTTTTTATCCCTTAGAACTTGGACAAGAATGTCTAGAAATCTCAGAGTTGGGCTATGGGAAGGGTTTCGTACATTGGTAATTTTTTTGATCATTCTGACCTTATTTAATCCTCAAAAAGTTGAAGTCCTACAACAAGAAAGTAAATCGCAAATTATTTGCTTAGTGGACTCTTCCCGAAGTATGCAAACCAAGGATGTGCTCGTCAATAATCGAACACCGGTTTCAAGGATGAATTGGTGCGACAATTTTTTGAATAAAAATTGGGTAAAAAAAATCGAATCCAATGCCACTCTTATTATTAAATCTTTTTCTTCAAAAGATGGGCAAAGAGGTACGGATATTGCCCGTGCAATAAGTAATGCTCTGGATACAAATGATGATTTAAGGGCAATTCTTTTATTAAGTGACGGTGACACCAATCAAGGAAACTCAGTGATCACGACTGCCGGTCGTTGTCGTACTGCAGGCGTGTCAGTCTACGGTNTCATTCCAGGAGCAACCACTGCACTGCCTGACTTAAGCTTGGATGATGCCTTTGCTCCTTCCTTTGTCTTACAGGATGAACGATTGACAGTCAGTTGGTTGGCAACCAACTCATTTTCGACTCCACAAAAAAGCAAAATGACTTTATACAAAGATGGTATCCCAATTGAGGAAAGGTCCGTTGAATTTAAATCAAACGAAACAATTTCCGGAAACATATCCTGGTTACCTGACCAGGAAGGTGAGATGGAACTNGAAATTCGACTCAGCCCAAAAACAGAGGAAACTTACACGGACAACAATCAGAAAAAGATCAAAACCCGTGTTGATAAAAAAATCATACGGGCATTAATCGTGGATTCATTCCCCAGATGGGAATACCGCTTTTTAAGAAATGCTCTAGATCGCGATCCTGGCGTTGATATGTCTTGCATTCTGTTTCATCCAGGAATGTCTCCTGCGGCTGGAACAAATTACCTTTCCAGTTTCCCTAAAAATGAGGCAGATTTAGCACCCTATGATGTTATTTTTTTAGGTGATGTAGGTATAAGTGAAAATGAACTGACAAAAGAGCAATGTGAATTGATCGCAAATTTAATAAAATATCAGGCTGCTGGTATAATCTTTATGCCAGGAAGAAGAGGTAGACAACTTTCTTTCTTNTCCAGTCAAATTGAGGAATTACTTCCAATTAATTATGATAAAAATACTCCCACCGGACTTGGTACAAAAAACCCCGCCTCATTTGTGCTTACGCAAAGAGGCGAAGAACATTGGTTAACCAATTTACGTGGTAGCGGGGAACAAAACCGGGATTTTTGGAACAAGCTTCCTGGTTTTCACTGGTCTGCCATGGTAACTAAAAGTCGCCCAGGTTCAGAAGTTTTAGCAGTCCACTCAAACTTTATAACAGACTGGGGCAAGATGCCTATCTTGGCAATTCGGAGAGTAGGCTCAGGTAAATCTTTATACATAGGCAGCGACTCCGCATGGAGATGGCGCAGGGGGGTTGAGGATAAATACCACTATCGTTTCTGGAGTCAAATTGTCAGATGGATGGCCCACGGTCGATATCTCGCAGAAAAGGAGGGTATCAAATTAATCCCCAGCCCAGAAAAACCAAAGGTCGGTGAAAATGTTTTTTTAAGGACCATTATTCTAGACGAAGATGGATTTCCACTTGAACAGGGTATGGTAAAAGGATTGGCCAAGCATCCTGATGGTTCCATTGAGAACCTTGTTTTTAAACCAGATAGCGAATGCAGTGGAGTGTATGTTTCTTCAGTCCAAACAATAAAATCTGGAAAACTTGAAATCGAGGTAAATGCAGATCAGGTAAATCGCTCAATTAATGCTATACTTGAAATAAATCAACCCGCCCGGGAAAAGATGGGACAACCTACCCTTAAGGCCGATTTGGAACAACTTTCCCGACTCACTTCAGGGCTGACAAAGGAGCACAAAAAAGCCAACGAAGTTATTTCGGCTTTATCTTTAAATCCAGAAGTTCGTGAACTCGTTAAAATACATTCTTTAAGGAGTAACCTGTTATGGGGAGCATTTCTATTTTCCCTGCTTGCTATTTACTGGACTGGCAGAAAATTCTTTGGAATGGTCTAGTTACAATGCCCGATAACCGCTCCAGCAGAGAGGAGGGAAACTTCCACAATAATCGCGAAATCCTCACTCCGATAAGGCTTTTCTTCCATTCACTTAAATCCATCGCAAGAAGACGTTTGTTTACCAAGTTTTTTCTTATGGGAATTACCTTTCTGATGTTATCATGGATATGCTTATTTGTTACGGATCGTTTTTTTATCACCCCAAAACCTATAAGATTCTTCTTCTGCTGCTTAGGTTTATTGACTTCTATATGGGCGTTTTGGAAATCACTAATTTATGGATTTTATTTTGCCACAAACTGGAAATGGTTGGCAAAAAGAGTACGGAAAAAGTTTCGTGGAAAGGGAGAAAGATTGCTTGGCATAATTGAGATTAGTCGTGAAGAAAACGGAAAAGGAAATAATTTTTCGACTCAGATCTTCGAAGCAGCTCAGCATAAAATGGTTCAAGATATTAAAACCATTGAACCTCAAGAAATCTTTCCTTGGAAAATCCTGAACAAAGTGGCATTGAATACATGCGGATGTCTCTTGATAACCTTTTCCTTTTTTCTCATTTTTCCTCAATTAAGCCTAAACAGTCTTCATAGATGGGTTTTCCCGGTTGAATCGATTGAAAGAGCGACCCTTACCCAATTGGTAAATACCCACAATGACTCTTTCTTCCTTCTTAAAAATGAGGTAAATGATGTTCGTTTTGCCGTATCAAATAAGAGTAAACTAAATCCTGAAACTCTACATTTATTAAAAGGGGGTGAAAATCCTTTTCACTTAGTTTCTATAAAAAACGGTGGGATTTACGAATTTCAAATCCCCCCACAATCCAAGACATTTTTAGCTAAGCTTGAAGGTGGTGACTTTAAAAGAAATTTTTTATTCAACCCCATTTCCCGACCGGCAATTGAATCCCTAACAGCAACCTTGAATTTCCCAAATTATATGGGATTGGAAAAACAAGAAACTCAAATTCTTAATCGTAAAGTTAAAGTTCCTGAAAAAACATCCATAAGCTTAAACGGAAAAATTAATCGGTCACTCGGTCAAGTTGCAATTGCTGAAACCAAAGCCACCTTCGCAAGCTCCTCCCCCACAAATTCCTTTTCGTTGGACCTAGGAACATTAAATCATAACCGTTCTTTTTCCCTTTATTTGAGTGACGAATATGGATTTTCTCCACTTGAAGAAACTAAACTGATCATAGAAACCGAGAAAGATAATCCACCCAGTATCGTTTTTAGTAACAATAATGACTTGTCTCCGATTCTACTTTTTGAGACCAGAAAACTCCAGATTGATGTGAATGACGATTATGGACTTTCTGAATGCTTCTTTAAAATGAAGGTTTTTGATCAACAAAAGGAGATCCTGAATGATACTCTATATGGGCAAGATTTTAAAAGGGGTGGGACAAAAGAATTAAAGATAGAATTTCCTTTCGATCCTCTAATTTATGACCTGAAAGATGGGCAGGAAGTCGTCTTTTTCGCAACAGCCAACGATCATTATCCCAAAAGAACAGGAAGTGTTTCCGAATCCTACCGATTTTTGATCATTGGAAAGGAAAAACACGCGGAGATGATTAGATCAAAATTAGAGTCATTGATTGCTGATGTCTCTGAAATAGCAAGAAAACAGCAGTCTATTCAATATGAGACATTATCTCAGGAGCAAGAAAACATTCTTCAACAAAACCCTAATCTTAACGCCAAGCAAAAAAGTCAGCTGGAACAACTCGCTGGCAATCAAAAGGATTTAGCTAAGGCATTAGATAAAACTGCCAATAAAGGTTTGAATATATTGGACAGCGCCTCAATGAATCCGGTTTTGGAGCCACAAATGTTGAGTAATTTCGCTAATTCTTTTAAGAACATGAAAAACACGGCTTCTGATCCAATGGATGCCGCTTCAGGAAAGATTCTGGATGCAAGTTCCTCAAATGTACAGCAATCAAGTAAGCGGATGACTGAAGCTGCGGATCTGCAGGAAGAAGCCTTGGAAAACTTAAGAGAAATCCTCGCTCAATTTACGGAGCAGATTGACCAGTTTGAAGCTTTGACGTTAGGGCAACGGCTCAGTCAATTGGGAAATACGGAAAAGAAACTCGCCAAAAAACTTATTTCAATAATGCCCTCTTCTATTGGCAGAACGCCCACACAGCTAAAGGGGATCCATCGGCGGGCCAATGATGACATGGAAACAACTCAAAATGAAGTGACTTCTGATTCTTTAGATGTTCAGGGTGAAATAAGTCGGTATTATGAAAGAACGGGGAAGATAGAATATGCAAGAGTTAGTCAACTCATGGAAAATGCAAAGACAACCAAGGCCCTATCCCGGGTAGCAAGAAATCTAAAAAATAATATCAGTTTTAAAGCACTCGATGAATTAACTTTTTGGGAGGCGAATTTCGTAAATTGGGCAAAACTTCTTCAACAGGAATCTCCTGGTGGAGACTCTCCCGGTGCTCAAGGAGGAGAAGGTAAAGATAGAACAAAGGATATTCTTTCACTTCTGAAGATCAGAAATTCTCAAAATGAAATTTTTTTAAAAACTAAAACTATACATAGTAAAGGTTTCATAGGTAAAAAAGATAAATGGAGCAGATCTCTGAAACATCAACAGGATACCCTTATGATCGATTTAACAGATACCCAAATTTCTGTGGCAGAAGAAACTTTGAATCCAATTTTTGATGATGCTCATATGGCCATGTCGGAATCTTCAGTAAGACTGTCTGATAAAGTAACTGACCAGAAAACACAGACTTTCCAAAAAGAAGCAAAAAATTGCGTAAGTGATCTTATTAACCTTCTGCTTGAAGGACAAGGGCAAGGGCAGAGTAAAGCACAGAATGAAAATTTAACGGTGATGCAACTTTTGTTGATGCAAATGGAAAATAAAAATTCCGGGAATACCAAAGGCAAAAGCCCAACTGGGGGAAAAGTAGGGGGAGGTTCAGAACAAGGAGGCACGACCTCTGAGGTTTCAGACTCCTTGCAAGGGACTAGTTCAAATCAGAACTCTTCTTCTTCTTCAACCGACCAAAACAGTGGACTCTCCAATCCTGTCGTTGCACCAGAATTTCAAACCATCATGGATTTATATTACGAAGCCCTCGAAGAATGAACTTTCCTCAGAAAGCTTACCTTACCCTTGCATATTTGCCAGTCTACCTATCTGCTCAAGTTCTCTTCGAAGAGAATAATGACCAATTCGTTCGATCTCTTGATGATTCCTATGAACGAGGTCTTACTTTTCTTAAAACAACGCAGGACGCACAAGGTCAATGGACGGATTCTTCCTACGGCAGTCAACCCGGGGTCATAGGCATGGCTACCCTTGCCTTTTTGTCAAGAGGAGATGATCCAGAATTCGGTTCATACTCAGCAAGTCTGATCAAAGCGGTGAATGCCATCTTAGAACAGCAAAATCAAGATACTGGTTATATTGGAACATCCATGTATAATCACGGATTTGCGACATTAGCCTTGGCTGAATATTATGGAGTTACCAATAATTCCCGTATTGGTCCCTCCCTCAAGAAAGCAACGAATCTTATTTTGTCAGCTCAAAAAACAAATTCAAAGGGTGGATGGAGATATAGCCCAGAAAGCAAAGATGCAGACACTACCGTATCTGGTGCTCAACTGGTTGCTTTATTTGCAGCAAAAAATGCTGGAATCCAAGTACCTGATGACGCGATTAACAAAGGAATAAAATTCCTTTTGAACTGCCAGGATGAGAAAGGAGGATTTGGCTACACGGGCAACTCTGGAGCAAATCTCCCAAGAACTGCAATTGGATCTCTTATTTTAGCACTGAATCAAGAAACTGAATCTAAGGCTTTTAAGCTTTCAATAAATTACCTTCGAGAAAACGGACAGTTTGGGGACCAAGGGCACAAGTTCTACAGCCTATATTACACATCACAAGCTCTATTTAGATCAACAAAAGAAGATTGGGAAAAGTGGAACATTCAGAATGTTCGCCAACTTCAGAGTTCCCAGTCAGAAAACGGATCATGGGCCGGAAATTATGGTACCACATTTGCAACTTCTGCAGCACTACTCTCAATGGCATTAAACTACCGTTACCTTCCAATTTACGAGAGATGATGATATTTATAAAACCAATCAAAGTTAGGCTTTATTTTTTGATTATTACTTTATTGCTAGCTTCCAATACTTTTGCAGAGGAAAGCCAGTTGGTAAGCCCTTATGTAAGAAATGAAGTTCTGTCCTTTTTGGATGGTTCTTCTCTCTTCGGAAACTTGTCTTCTGTCAACAACTCAGATCAACTTCAATGGAACCACAAGTCCTCACCCTCCCCAATTGAATTCGACTACCGTGCAGTTGACTCAATTCTTTTTAACAGGGTTTGGGAACAAAATTCATCTGAATTAGAGGGACTTGTTAGAATTCATCTCAAGAATAAAGATTTCCTGAGATGTTCTTTAAATGAAATTAATGATAACCATGTTACTCTATCAACTAATTTTCAAAAAAATATTAAGGTTGATATAAAGCAAATTCATAGAATTGAGTTTCTGCCAGCAAGCTACAGAGTTCTTTATGATTCATCTTATAACTTTGGAAGTTGGAAAAAAAGTAACAGCAAGGCATGGACTGAAGACCAAGGAAACCTCGTTTCCGTTTTTTCAGGTAGTACGGGAACAACTCTCCCCAAGATAGATGCATTGGAAGTTAATTTTAATGCTGAGTGGCAAAGATCCTTCTACCTAGCATTACGATTTTTTTCAGACTCGGATGGAGGTAGTTATGGAAGTGAGGGTTATCATCTGTCTTTCTCGAATAATCGCATCAATTTACAATCCAACAGAAAAGTTAATGGAAGGACTTTACGGGAGACATTAGGCTCAAAAATGGTTGACTCTTTAGTGGGGATAAAAACCGCAAACTTTAGAATTACTGTTCACCGTCAAAAAAAAGAATTCACGATCTGGGTAAACGGACAAGAAGTTGGAAGATGGAAGGACCCAAAAGAAGAATTTGTTCCAAGCAACAATGGAATCCTTTTTATTAATCAGGGTGGTAACTCTTTTTTAAAGCTCAAAGAACTTTCCATTGCAGGTTGGAATGGCGAGTACTTCCCTGTGGTGGATGGAAACGCAAAAAAAGAAATCACAGAACAATACATATCATTTAAGAATGGTGACGCCACTGAAGTCAAATCCACCTTTTTTCAAAACGGAATTCTTTCTATTGAAACAACTAATGGGAATTTTTCCGTTCCCCAATCAAAAATTAGCTCATTACATTTATCTGATATAAGCGACCAAAACAAAAGTATGGAAAGTAAGCCAATATTATCTGAACAATTAATTTTAAGACATTCTCACGGAAAGCTTTCGCTAAATCTGGATTCAATATCAAAGGATTCGATTTTAGGTACGCATCCATTTTTAGGAAAGGTTTCCATCCCCGTGAAATCAGTAAAGCGTTTACTTTGTAATCTATCGATTAAGGAACTCAATGCATATTTGGATAAACTTCAGCAAGCCCGTCGTGCTATTAAAAATAATTCGACTGAAACGGCTCTTGAAATTTTACAAAAAACTAACCCTCAGTTTCGTGGATGGTATTGGAAGCGATTGCGATTGCTCGCATTAAATTCTCAAACCAAGGAAATCTTATGGTTCAATCCACATCCTGAAATTGGTCTCAATAGAGCATACTTACTCGGTCAAGAATCACCATTGATTTTTACAAATTCAAAAGATGGACATTATGCATTGTGGGATGGTTATGCTAAATTAGTAGACGGCAATTACACACACCCTTCCTATTCAGATGAGGAACTAGGTAGGATGGAAAATGAAAAATGGAAAAAGATTTCCATTAGTCAACCTTTTTGGTTAGGGAAAACAGAGGTCACTCAATTACAATTCCAAAAACTAATGAATAGTAATCCGAGCAAGAGAAAAGGGCAAAACCTCCCAGTTGAAGTAAACTGGTTTGAGTGCAAAGAATTTTGCAAGAAATTGAATCAAAAATTCCCGGCACCTCAGGGACTTATATGGAGATTACCCACCGAAGCAGAGTGGGAATATTCATGTCGAGCGGGATCAAATGGACCGTTTTGTGAAACCAATAACAGCATGCTTTTTCACAATGAGCAGGCGTACAAAAATCACTTAATGAAATTTGCATGGTTTGATGAGAATTCTGAAAATCAGTCCCAAATAGTTGGTCAGAAAGATCCCAATGATTGGGGATTTCACGATATGCACGGCAATGTTTGGGAATGGTGCTTGGATTCTCTTACTTCAAACAAAATCTCCCTTTTCAATATTCCTGCCTATAATGCAACAGACCCATATTCCACAAAAGGTGAATGGAGGTCACTGAAAGGGGGCAGTTTCCAAAACAGTTTTAATCGGTGCAGGGCAGCCTACAGGGGAGGTAACTTGCCTATCACCTCAAAAGCAGATCGAGGTTTCCGTCTCTGCTTAGGTCCAAATCTCGAACTTTCAAATGAAACTGTAAAAAAACACCATGAGCACTTGAATAATCAAATTCTGAATCTTGAAAATTCAATTAATATCCCCCTCATTAAAGTTAAGAGTGGTTCTTTTTTGATGGGGTCCAGGCGGGCAAATCAATCAACACCCGCTATTTATGATCAAATGCAAAAGTGTGTCTACTCTGGAAATCAAGATGGTAAGTTCATCAGGACAAATATTGCTGACGGAAGTATTGATTGGTTGATTGATCTCAATTCCACAATCATGGATTTAAAACTTTCCAAGAAAAGTAATCGAGTATTTCTTGGGACTGCTGATGGGCTTGCACACATCGTTGATTTGAAAACTAAAAAAGTGCTTTATGAATTCAAAAACCATTCCTGTCCTCTAATTTCACTTACAATTGACGACGATGGTAGTGCTTTCGCAACTATTGGTGTGGACGGCAAAATTGTATACAGAAAACTCAATCAAGAAAGTCCGGTTACTTCATTTTCTTCAAATGATTACAACGGAACAGTAGAACATATTGAAATATCACCTGATGGAAGAAAGATTCTTTGTTATGGACTCGCATCAAATGTGCATATTTTTGATTTAAAAAGTGGAAAGAAAAGTATGGCTTTTGATAAAAGCAAAAATCCGTCCTTATTAAAAGCAACTTGGCACCCAAATGGCAAATATTGTGCAGTTCTTACTCCGAATGGAATTCTCAGCTTTGTTGAAATAAAATCCTCAATGAATTTTAAAACATTTAATATGAATCTTCCGAAAGCATGTGATTTTTATTTTTCAGAAAATGGTAATCAAATTCTAATTATAACAAGCGAAGGGGTTTGCTCACTTCATGACCTTCCAGAAGATTACTCTATTTTCGTTATGAACAAAGAAGGTAAAAGTTCAAAAACTCCCGACTATTTCTTCAACTTAAAAAATGATCTAAAGGACTCATTTAGATTTCAAATACTCAAGGATTTTATTTCTAACAATAGTCATATTAAGTCCTCTGAAAAAAATATATCTGATTCTCCCGATGGTCGATGGATAATTACCTGCATAGACGGAGCCTTGAGATTATGGCGAAAGGAAACTGGAATGTATGTAACAACACTCGCAGAAAATCTTTCAAGTCCATTTATTGATTGCACATTTTCTAAAGATGGAAACTCTATCCTAGGAAAGCTAGCCTCAGGTCATCTGCTATTATATACTACAAATCAAAATAAAGTAGGAAATCATACCCCAGAAGATTTTTTTAAAAAAATGAGCATTGAAAGTGATATCCTTGAATAATCAGAAATTTAATAAATGAGTACTAATTCAAGTCATTATTTTTTCACAAAGCCTAAGAAAACATTCAAATGCACCCTTTTTTTTCTGATTAATTTGTTAATCACCGGTTGCTTTAGTATGTCAGAAGTAAGTTTGCCTGAAGCTCCCCCCCCTTATGGATATATTGCTGATCCTTCACCAATTCCTACACCTAATGAAAACTTTTTGCCAGAAACAAGTGCTAGGCAAACTCCCAAGGTGGAACCAAAAAAGATTGAAGCCCCAACCGTTGAACAGAAAGTCGAAAAAAATATAACCAATCTAGTAAAGTCTAAAAATGAAAATTTCATCGACAGGAAATCTTCACATCATTTTAGAATTAAGGCAGTCAACGATGTATGGATCTTGATTCAAGATGACAAAGGGAAACAAATCGCTTGGAAAAAACTTTCACGCAACGAAGAATACTTGGTTAACCAACGGGCACCTTTGACCTTAACCTGCTCGGTCGCAAACTCCATCTTAATATATGATCAGAAAGGGAAGAAAATAGATTATATTTCTTCAGGGAACAACAACAGTAGAATTAACATCATCAGACTAAATTAGGAAGTAAGTTAGTCACTTTTTTTTTACTGAGGAGATTCTTCGGAGGTGGTAAAATCTTGTTCCTTACTGAGCAGGAAGGTCGGAGGATTTTCTAACCTAATATTAATATTTGTGCATAAACCGCCGATAAATTTAAATGATACAAGGCTCCATTCATAAACTTGTTCGGTTGAGTCATCAAATATGGGTCTTCGGTAATCCCATAGATACCCGTTCCCACCATCCAAGCTTTTTCCCTCAGGAACGCCCATAATTTCCTCAACTTCTATTCTATTCTTTCCAAGCAACAGAGTTTGCAGGTTAGTTTTACTCAAAACTGGCAAATCTTTGCTTTCAAATCCAATTTCTGAAGTGCCGTCAGAAGTTTGCAAGAGACTAACTTGACCTAAATTATTCCCACCATATTTTCTGGAATTATTGCAAGCAGTTAGGATAAGCATGCATATTGTAAAAAGTAAAACCTTACAGGAAATTGTATTTTTTTTGACTCGCAGTAAAGTCATAGAAAATAATTTATATAAACTAGTTAAAAATGGCGGAGAGAACGGGATTCGAACCCGTGGAAGGACTGTTAGCCCTTCACCGGTTTAGCAAACCAGCGCATTCGACCACTCTGCCATCTCTCCTAGAATATTTAATAAAACATTCATGCCCACCTTGGTAAACAAAAAAGAGAGTCTATTTAAAATCTGCTAACAGTATTGATTCTTCAATTTGTAAAACCTAGAGTGATAAAATTTATTAAGTTCTGAACCTGCTACAACTTCTCACAGTCTGAAATTGAAGAGCCAGCCCTAAACAAGATCATTCACTTCGAACAACTCATTAAGACAAAGTTCACTCGATGATGCATATTAATGTCCAAAAAAAAGTGCAACTTTATGGGCATGAGAACCTAAACCTGTAATATCCAATATTAATTAGAGTATGATAGATGCTATACTTTCATAAATTTTGATCATCAGTAATTAAGAGCTCTTTCCCAACTTTCAGATCTTTCCCCAGTGTATACTTTAAGTCATCAACCAAATAGAAAACTGACCTCTATAAAGTGAGTGACTCATTTGGCCATTATATCGCGCAGTCTTTCCAAATATTTTAAAGCCATACCGTCACCACCAGAAGCAGCTTTCTCAAACCATTCCATAGAAATATTAAGGTCTTTTTTTACCCCTTTTCCGGTAAGGTGCATCAACCCAAGATATCTAAAAGACTCAGCATCTCCATCACTTGCAGATTCCAAAAAGAGGTTATATGCCCTATCATAATCCTTATCTCTTCCCCTTCCCCAATAATAAGACTTAGCTTTCTCCCGAGCCATATTCGGACCACTAGGAAGTATGGTTATATTGTCTGGTGGAGAATTGTCTTCTTTTACCGGGTTAGATTCGGTGATTTGTGTTCCAATTGTGGTCTTAGAATTGTAAGAAAATCCAGAGGGAAGTAGTTTTGAATCAAATCCATCATGAGAACTTTCACTTACTGGATTCTTAATGATAGCTCCCTCAGGTAGAGGGGGCGATGGTAAAGGGGGTCCTACCTCAGGAACTGGTGGAAGCACTGATTGCAAATGCGAGTCAATGTTCTCTGGCAAAGCATCTCGCTTATTCTCATATTCAGACAATTTCTTTTGGGCACGTTTATAGTCACTCTTGAGTGCTAATTTTGCGTATCGAATGGCCATATCAATTTTAGGAGCAGCAATTAATCCTTGTCCGTAAAAATCAGCCATGATTAGCTGTGATTCTCCAAAACCACGATTTGCTGCCTCCTGAAAGTGAACAAATGCCATCTCCATATCCTTTTCCACCCCCAACCCTTCAGAATAAGCTCGACCGATATAATGATGAGCTGCTGGAGAATTTTGAGCAACCGCAGATTTCAAAATTTCTATTCCCTCTTTAATTTCATTAATTTGGGAGTTATCGGAATCAATCAACGAATAAATTTTAAATAAAGCCATTTGAATTGAGGAAGGTACAAATCCCTGCTCGGTCGATATCTCATAATGTCTGTAAGCAAGTTTTAAATCTGGTAGAACAAATGGACGAAGTTCATCAGCGGTAAAAATTTCCCCTAAAGCATAACTTGCAATTGGATCTTTTCTGGCAGCAAGTTTTACCATTTTGCCGTCTTGGTCTTGAAATGATTTCAAATAATAATTACGAACTTTTTGAATGTCTGGACCGATTGGTCCAGTTCGATATAGATACCCAAGTGCAAAATGACCCAACCAATGGTCAGATTCTGATGAAAGTAGTGCCAGTTTGAATGCTTTTTCATGATCAATTTTATTACCCTTTTCTCCATGAACATACATTAAAGCCAAACACGCCTGTGCATACGGATCATTACGGGAGGACGCTTCCATTAGCTCTTCGGTGCTCGAACTAATCCATTTCTTACCAACAGTTTCATTTCCAAAATGAACTTGCTTAAAAGTAATAATGGAAAGAATGTATAGAAATATTTTTAAATTTTTCATCCTCACATTTTCATGAATGTAATAAAACTAGTTTGCAAGAACTCATTTGAGGGAAAAGTTCCAGTATGTGATTATAAATTTCCTAAACAACCCATTAGAAAGTTGCCAAAGTGAGCGATCAGTTTGATAGCAATATGACGATGAAAAGTCCAGGTCACGAGCCTATCCGGCAGTTTGTCATTTATGCGGAAAATAAAGTTGGATGGCTCAATGACTTCACTACATTATTACTTGATGATGGAATTCACATCCTAGCTATTTCAGTCCTAGATACCACTGACTCTGCAGTGATACGCGTGATCCCTAACTACCCCAAAGACTTGGCAAGACTTCTAAAATCACAATCAATTTCTTTTTCTGAGAGAGTTGTTTTAGCTGTTGAGTGTCATAACGAAGACTCCATGCAAAAAATTACCCAAGCTCTGTTAGGAGTAGAAATAAACATACATTATGTCTACCCTTTCGTGCGTCATCCCAACGGCAAACCTGTTCTCGCGATCGCGATGGAAGACCAAGACATTGCAATTGATGCTCTCAAAAGTTACAGTTTACAGGTTTTGTCTCTGGATGACTTTTTGAGATAATCATTTTGGGGATTCAAAAACCTTTAATAAAGGTAATATTTACTTACATTTTTTGTAAAATTATCAGCCTGACTTTCCCACTTATTTAAAAATGGTTTGGGATCACATAATTTACCATTTTCAAATAAGTGATTCCACCATAAGGTTGATCCCACATGTTTATTAAACAATGTAACTTCTGATTCTTTCGCTGTGACAAAAGGGTTGGGATTATCCCAAATTGAGGTTAATTGCATCATGTGGAATGCAAGTTCCGTGGGGCGCCAGTCTTGCCAATTATTCAATACAATATAAACGCCACTTACCGATTTGCCCGCATTGTTGTTTAAAGTTTTAATCTTAAAAGCCAAGCCAGGAATTTTCAACAAATCCAGAGCATTCTTTAATTCTTCGGGTTTTTTCCCATCATAAGTAAGAAAGCGGAAAGGATGAGGAGTACCAATACCATGTTTGAATCCACCAATCTGTGCTCCGAGGCCAGTCATTGGGTAACCCGCAACAGAATCTAGAGTTGGGATATTGGGTGAAGTTGGAATCCATTTCAAGCCAGTTTTAGGCCAAGTCATATTCCTAGTCCAATCTTTCATTGGAACAATAGCTAACTGACCTCTTTTTCTATCCCTATCTGAAATATTAAGAATTCCTGATTCTTTCTTGGACCACAAAGCTATCTCGCCCACAGTCATACCGTGTACAAAAGGCATTGGAAAAGCACCTACATAACTCATCCACTCCTCGTCCATCATCGGTCCAGCAGTCTTCAAGCCTCCTAAAGGATTAGGGCGATCCAGAACAACTACTTTCACTCCCTGTTCGAAGCATGCTTCAATAGCATATCGCATGCAACTAATATAGGTATAGCATCGCACTCCGACATCCTGCAGATCGATAACCAAACAATCGATTTTTTCTAGCATAGCAGGAGTTGGCTTCCGAAACTTACCATAAAGAGAGAAGACGGGAAGCCCCGTACGCGCATCAATTTTATCTTCAACGGGGACTGCTGCTTTCTCATTCCCGTAAATCCCGTGTTCAGGGCCAAATAGAGCGACCAAATTGACCAATGGACTGTTTCTCAAAACATCCACGGTACTTTCACCAGTACGATTTTTACCAGCAGGATGAGTTAAAAGTCCTATTTTGCTCCCTTTAAGTATATTAAACTTTCTCTCTTCCAAATGATCAATACCCAGTGCAAACTCGGAAAAAACATCGGTTTGAAATAAGTAAGATACCCCAAGAAATGCTGAAATACTTTTTACCAACAAAATCAAGTTACTTGTAAAAATTCGATCCATCATCCTTGATTTTGTAAGTTCTTGAAAGCACCTTGTAAAGAAAGACCGAAGCTACACCTAAAGAAATACCGATTATTGATCCACCCATCAACATGGGTGGAAAGGCATCAAGCAGGTTGATCAAATCGGAAAATGAAAAATCATTCCAGTTGAAATGCGGGCTTAACAATACATTGCTTTTATACTCAATTCCAACCAACTTAAAAAAAATAAGCCCTATTTGATAATCTGCATAATATATTGGACCCATTGTGAACGGATTTGAAATCCATTGCAGAGCAATAATAACTGGGAGATTGGTTCTTAAAAGAAGTGCCACAAAAAACACTACTATCATTTGAATGCCTACGATTGGTAACATAGCGACCCATACTCCCCAAAATAGTGCCGGTATTATCATCTTACCACGGAATGACCACAGGTAAGACCGTTCATATGCTGTTTTAGAAAACCACTTCAAAACAGGATATTTATGAATATTTGAACGCCTTGGGAGCGGCCGCATCCATCTTTTCAATCTCCTTATTCGGTTGTACCTAGTATTTCTGTCCATTTTTTATTTCAAGCGAATTTTGGAGACTGAAAATTATACTTTGAAAGAGATTTGGAAAAGCATTCCTCCGCTAAAGATAAGTTTTTATCTAAGCTCCAGTCCTCTCTACCGAATGGGATAATATCACAGCCACAAAGATTTTGGAGAACATGTTTTATCGATTCCCTCTCAACTGAACCAGCCATAACTAATGAAGGAACTCTATTTTCACTTGCAAGACGCAAAATTTCAAAAGGCCCTTTACCGTTGAGTGAGGTCATATCAAAACGCCCCTCACCGGTAATAACAAAATCTGCGTTCTGAATATTTTGCTTTATATCAAACCATTTACTTACCAACTCAAATCCAGAAAGTAGAGAGACATCATAAGATAATGATAAACCAAAACCCAAGCCACCGGCGGCACCGCTTCCTTTATTTCTTGATTTTTCCATGGCTTGAGGAAAACAAGATTTCAACTTGCCCAATATTTTTATCATCTCATCCTCGAATTGACTGATTTGGCTTACTGGCAGACCTTTTTGAGGACCGTATTGCGATGTAGCACCATTTTTACCCAGGAGAGTATTATCTACATCACAGGCAATATACAGAGAAGGTAAATCCATCAGTTTACTGCAATCAACTGTATGAACTGTTTTCCAGTCTGAAGGTTTGGGAAAAGCAAGAGTATGTCCTTGATCGTTAATAAAACGGGCACCCAATGCCGCCATTGCTCCTAATCCTGCATCATTCGTGGAACTGCCTCCTATTCCAAGGAGTATTGCATCGACCTCTAAAAGAGCAGCTTGTCTAAGCATTTGGCCAACGCCAAATGTTGAAGTTTGCCACGGGTTTCTTTGACATTCAGTCAAATCTGCAAGCCCTGCCGCCTGT
>NHDJ01000045.1 GCA_002167265.1 Verrucomicrobia bacterium TMED56
CTTGCAGTCCTGCTCCCGATAGTACCCCCAGCACCGGCAATGTTTTTAATCACAATTGGCTGGGGACAAAGGTTATTTTGCCGGATTGCATTTTGAAAAATACGCACGAACACATCACTTCCTCCTCCCGCCGCGAAGGGAACGATTACAGTAATGGGTTTGGATGGGAATTGACCGAGTAAGGGAGTGTGAAAAATCAAGTATATGAAAGTTAATTTAGCAAATGGCACAAATAATATTCGTTTGCGGTTGGGAAGATACATCTAATTATAGACTATCTTGGAGTATTGGTTTTGAAAAGCTTCAACCTAAGATGCAATTTTGAAGATTATTTTTACGATTAGGTTCTTTTGGTAAATTTAAGTTTTACTATAAAATGTTATGGAAATTTAAGCTCAAAAATTTTAAAAGTAAAAAATCAAATCTTAGGATATTAGATAGTTATGAATTTAAATCGAAGAAGAATGCTTCAGGGAATGACCGCCGGAATCGGAGCGGCATTGACTGGTGGTCTATGGCCTTCTCAAACTTTTGGATCTATCAGTAAGCCTTCTTCCATGAAGAGGGTAATTTTCTTTATGCAAAACCAAGGTTTTGATCCGGGTACCTGCATTCCGGATGGGATGAAAAATAGCAGTTCTCTAGCAAAGTCTAAATTACCTGAACCAATCGAGGCACTCGAACCTTTTAAGGAGCGGTTGCATATTATCAACGGCTTGCATGGTAAGCATACCAGCCCGGCACATAGTCCTTTTTTCGGAGCTTTAGGTGGGTATCGTGGAAGTGATGGTGTTCCTCCAGGTGGGCCGACAGTCGATTATGAATTGAGTAAAGTGCTTCCTCAGACTTTATTACCTCATCTTTGCATAGGGATGGATTCCATTGAGAATATGCGGGCAAAGCCTACCGTGGCGAATCTTTCCGCCAGTGGAGCCGGTCAACCAATCTTTATGCATTCCAATCCCAATCATTTATACCAACTTTTATACGGTGGTATTTCAGAGGGAAATATTCGTAATCAGCATGAAGCAAGATCCTCCATGTTGGAAAGAATTGAAAGTATGGCATCCACGGAAGGTCAACAACTTCCTTTAAAAGAGAAACAAAGATACGGTCAGTATGTTAGTGGATTCGAGGATATGAATGGCTTGCGTGATCGGTTGGCTAAAGTTTCAGGGCATTTGAAGAAATTTGCTCCCAAAGTTGACCAAAGATACACCAATCCGGAATTTGAAACTGACTGGCATGACACACTCTTGGACCTTGGTATTTCTGCTCTTAAGTCGGGTACGACCAACACATTGACCATCGGTTCCGGTCGAGGGGAAATTTTTGGTGCATGGAAAGGATTAGGAATCGAGCAACAGGGACATAACCTTGGGCATATGAAACAAAAGGATAATCCGATATGGATCAAGATTCGCCAGTACAACTGCCGGATGTTGGTTAAATTGATGGAGCAACTTGAAAGTGTACCAGAAGGTAATGGCTCGATGATGGATAACACTTTGATTGTCTACACTAGCAATAATGCTGATAAACAGCACACCAATGGAGCGAACTGGCCGGTCATGTTGCTGGGGAATTGTGGCGGTGCTTTCAAATCGGGTTGCTTCACTCAACTGGATGGTACGCGACCCATCAATGCCCTCTATAATTCAATTATGCGAGTTTCCGGAGTTGGGGGTGACCGGTTTAATATGACGGACGCAATGGCCAAAAAGTACGATTCCAGTTCCGGTCCACTTACGCAAATTCTGTCTTAACTGTGTTCGGCAGAAGCTCTTTACTGGCATTTGCCATATTGTCATTCCCTTGTTTGTCAGGGAAATCTTATGTGCCCGGTGAAATTATTCGCGGTGACTATAATCAAATTGGCGAATTGTTTTTGGAAAATCATTGTTTTGATTGCCATGATGATGAAACGAATGAGGCCGATCTTAATCTTTTGGAACTTGGACCGGTGGACGAAATTAATGCCGCGGTTTGGAAATCGGTTTGGGCCCAAGTCGCCATGGGTGAAATGCCTCCCCAAAACAAATCTCAGCCCAAGATCACGGAACGTCTCAAATTCTCGGATTGGGTGGTTCAGGAGTTAAGAGAGGAAATGAAGGAGAAGGGTGGCTTCAAGGCGAACCTCGATCCCAAAAAGGCAAACTATCTAGATCATGATCTGCTCTTTGGCGAACTACCCAATGACATCAAGCTTAAACCTACCTCTTCTCCCTCTCGTATTTGGCGGATCACTCCGCAGGAACACATCACTCGACTCAATGAACTGATTAACACGGAGCCCGCTTTTGACCCTAATAAGCCCGGTCTGCGAACACGCGGTGATTTTGTACCCACCAACCACGGCGGAGAACTTAAGCTGTATTTCGGTACGGATCGTATTATCAGATGGGAAGGAGGAACGGTTGCATACCAAACTGCGGTGAAAAGTGTGCCGGTAGTTCTTTCTTCCAATCGGAAGCATGGATTTGAAAATTATGCTGATTTTTATTCAGTTAACAGTTCGGAAGCCACGCAAATCCTGAACAAGGCGGAGGACATCTTGAAATATATGGCCTACGGTCCGATGAGTCTTGTGGAATTTCCTGAGCAGATAACCGACAATCCAAAAACTTACGATGCGATCAAGCCCAAAGAAGACCTTCGGGGTTTACCTTCGGCAATTGTCTACAATACCAAAGTCGTTCGTCCGATCACACCCATTTATGATTTGCTGGAACAAGACAAATTTACGGATGAATTACTTCTTAGAAGTATTGATTATTTGTTCGAAGCTCTGACCTATCGCCCCCCCTCAGAAGAGGAGACAATAGAATATTTTGAAATCGTGAAGAGTTCGATTGCTAAAATTGGCCGAGAAGATGGAATTTTTCTAGGGCTTTCTTCTATCTTTCTTGATCGGGATGCTCTGTTTCGTGCTGAGCTTGGGAAAAAGGGGGTGATGGACAAGCATGGTCGAGTCATGTTGCAGGACTGGGAACTTGGATTGGCGGTAAATCATGCCCTTAGTTACATCAGTCCTGATGAGACATTGAGAAAAGCGATCATCGGTGGAAGAATGAAAACTCGGGAAGATGTCAGGCGTGAAGTTTCGCGGATGCTTGAGGATGATTCCATTCGTAAGCCAAGAATACTTCGTTTCTTTCGTGATTTCTTTGATTACGACTTGGCTGGTTATATTTGTAAGGATGAAAAAGCTCTTGCAATGACAGGAACCCCTTCTAGGGGTGCTGCTTATTTTCGTGCAATGTTTGAATCAACTGCAAGCACGGATCGCTTGATTGAATTGATATTAGCAGATGACAAAGAAGTATTGAAAGAATTATTGACGACTCAAAAAGTGGTTCACACACGAAATGATCGATCGCTGTTCGGGAGAAGGTACACCGAGGAAGAGCAGAAAAATGCCCAAGAAGAGAAGAAGAGGGCCGAAGAATTGGCCACTCTTGAAATTGCCGAAGAACGAAAGATCCTAACGAAGGAAGTCAATAAGCTAGAAGCTGAGGCCAAGGCTAAGGAAAGCGAAAAATCACTTAAAAAAATGCTCGCCAGTAAGCAGAAGGAGCTAAAAGCCCTAATCAAAAAAATGGCTGATATGAAGAGAAAGGCTGGGAGCAGCATTAATGTGAATGTCGAAGAAGCGAATTTTTCCGGCAAGCAAATCTTTGCGCGAGTGAGCCGTCGCTCCTTCGGAAACGGATCCATGAAGCCTGAAAGAACCTTGTCGGCGGTACCCGAAGGGCAGAGATTGGGAATACTAACTCATCCGAGCTGGCTGGTCTCCCATTCTGATGCCATGGACAACCACGCGATTCATCGGGGGATATGGGTAAGAGAGAGATTGCTCGGAGGAGGTATTCCCGATGTTCCCATCACCGTGGATGCTCAGCTTCCTGACGAACCTGGAACCACTTTACGGGAACGCATGCGGGTGACGCGGGAAAAGTATTGCTGGAGTTGTCACGAGAAAATGGACCCACTTGGGCTTCCTTTTGAAATGTATAACCACGCTGGCTTATACCGGACTACCGAGCTTGCTAAACCCGTTGATACAAGTGGAGGAATTGTTGACTCCGGAGACTCTTCCTTGGACGGACCGGTTGTCAATGCCATCGAGATGATCGAAAAACTGGCGAACAGTCAACGAGTCGAGCAGGTATTTGTGCGCCATGCCTTCCGTTTCTGGATGGGAAGAAATGAGACCTTGCATGACCGCCCGGTTTTACAGGCTGCTCACCAAGCCTATCGCGAAAGCGGAGGAAGTATGANAGCCCTGATTCTCTCCCTTTTGACCTCCGACGCCTTTCTTTTCAGGAAAGCGGGTTAAACCATTCGTCAAANAGCACCCGCCAGGGGTNCGTGTTCTGTACTATGGACTTAATCTCAGTATTGCCTCTTTTGGAAATCATACCCAAATAAGAATATTTTGTTTGAGAATATGGAAATTTTTTTTTTATGATTATTTCATAATTTTATTATGAATCTAACACGCCGAAATTTCATTTCTATAACAGGAGGTTCGGTCGCTTTACCTTTTTTTCCGTCCCTTGTTCGTGGTAAATCTGTTAATCTTCTTCCTCACAAGAAATTAGTAATGATGTATATTCCCAACGGGATCCTGCGACGTTACTTTTTTCCCGGTGAGGAGGACGCCACCCTACCTGGTTTCGTAGGTGGGTTCAATGCGGATAAGTTTAAGAATAATAAGAGAATTTTAAATAAGCCCGGAATCTATCCACTCGAGTTTACCTCCACTATGCAGNCCTTGTTGAAGCACAAGGACGATGTCACAATGATCACCGGACTGGACCGAACCTTCAAGAATGGACAGGATGTGCATGCGCAGGGAGCCTCCTGTTACCTTACAAGCGTTTCTCCTGAACAGGCTGCGGAGAAGGGTATGAAGCATCCTAATGGGCGTAGCTTGGACCAGGTCATCGGTGAAAAGATCGGTCACACCTCCGTCTACAATACTCTTGAGATCAGTTGTAATGGATTCACGGCCGGCAAGGAAGATATTTACTTTGATAATATCTCCTGGTACGGACCTGGTAAGATTGCCCCTTCGATAAAGAATCCGCGCAAGCTGTANGACCGTCTNTTCATGGCTGATTCCTATCGCAATCATGTGCAGGATGTGACCGACTTAATCTTGGCTGATACCCAAAGCATATCCCGCAAACTTGGCAACCAAGACAAGGAAACTTTGGATGGATTCGTGACCATGATCCGCGAGATTGAGTTACGGATCGAGAAACTTGAAAAAATGATTTCGGCCACGGATGTAAATCAGCCAACCAATGAAATCTTGCCGCGGGGCGAATACATCAGGCTGCAAGCCGACTTAATGCTGGCCGCTTTGCAAATGGGCATCACAAATGTCAGCACTTTTATGATTGGTCCTGAGCGTTGGGATGCCTCGCTCATGTACGAGGGTGTATTTCCCAAACCCGTACAGCACCACAGCATGACTCACAATCAAAAGAAAGAGGAGGTGGCCAAGGAATTGCAGAAGATCGATATTTTTCACCTTGAGCAGTTGTCCTATGTGATCTCTCGGATGAAGGAGATCAAGGAATCGGATGGAACCAGTTTATTCGAAAATTCTCTTCTTACATACGGAGCAGGTTTGGGCGACGGGGCGACTCACCAGTATTTCGATCTTCCCATGATTGTGGCTGGCAAGGGCCAGGGGCAGATTAAGCAAGGCCGCTTCATTCGTTGCAAGAGTGGAACCTTGAATTCAAACCTCTGGCTCACCTTAGCGAACCTGATGGGATTGGAAATCGATAGCTTTGCAGACAGCAACGCGGTGATTTCTGATATGTGGACTTAGCAAATGAGTAGGGTTCTCACCCTTGTTTTATTCCTTTGGCTTTTCTTGAAGACCTATCCCTCTCACCTTGAGGCAGGGGACTACGAATTGATTCTTAAGCCTCTCTTCGAACAAAACTGCGTCAAGTGTCACGGGGATGAAAAAACCAAAGGAAAAGTCAACCTTAAGGAGATTCGAAGCCAAAAGGATTTTTTGGCTAATCCAAAATTGATCAAGGAATTGATCGAAGTCATCGACTTCGGTGATATGCCTCCGGAGAACGAGGCACCATTAACCAATGAGCAACGGGACAGTGCAGTTCTGTTACTCAAGGATTTTATGCGTCAAGCGGTCGTTGGGGCAAAACCGGAAAAGCCAAGACTAAGTCNTCTTAACCGTTTTCAGTACAACAATTCACTCAGGGATTTGTTCAGCATCCGGACGGATATCTTCGAGCTCTCTGAAAAGATGATGACCCGACGTAACAATTATCTTTCTTCCGCAGATCAAAAAATACCCGACTTGGTGCGGGCGTCCGCCAAACACCGTCCCAAAGGATTTCGAGAGGTCAGGCCTTTTCCGAAGGATTTACGGGCTGCCCATGGATTTGATAACCAATCGGACCAATTGACCCTTTCTCCTCTTCTCCTTGACAGCTTTCTGAAGCTTAGTGTTTCAATTTTACAAAGCCCCGATTTCAATGAGCAAACGGTAGGCATTTGGAAGGAATTCTTTGCCGCTCCACAGAACCCGGTGAACTTGGAAAAGGAAATTCGCCAACGCTTAAACCCTTTTCTCAACTTGGCTTTCCGTTCCAAGGTTGAGGAGGAGGTGGTGGATAGGTATGTCCGTTATGCTCATGTTCATGTAAAGTCCGAGGAATCGTTTCCCATCGGCATGAAAAAAGTCGCTTCCGCCATCCTGTCCTCGCCCTTGTTTCTTTTCAGGCATGAGATTGTAGATAAGGATGACCCTTATGCACTGGCTTCGTGCTTGTCGTATTCCCTTTGGGGCAGTTGTCCAGACTCAGAACTATTGAAGGCCGCTGAAGATGGAAAGCTCGCAAACCCAAAGTATTTGGCAGACATCGTGGATACAATGTTGAAAGATCCAAAAATTGAGAGATTTCTGGACAGTTTTCCTTCCCAGTGGATGCAACTGGAAAATGCATTGGCGGCCACGCCTGACCCGAAGCTTAACCGGTATTTTTCAATCGATCAGGATTATCCTGCCAGCTTCGCTATGGTTCTTGAACCATTATTGTTATTTGATGCCGTCTTTCTCGAAAACCGCCCCATTATCGAACTGATTAAACCATCGTTCGCTTTTCGGAATGATTTTCTTGAAACATGGTACACAGAAGAGCTTAAACCTGGGGAAGAAGACCTGAAAAAGGCAATCGAGCTTAACGAGAGCAAGAAAAGGAAAATCATCGAACTTGAGCAGGAGCTTAAAAATAACCAAAATGAACTGTCTGCCATGGTCGACCCAATCCGTACAAAGATTTTGTCCACCCGTGCCGTGGATCAAAAAATTCTCGAACCAGTTGAACTTCGTCCGGTCGCAGCCTGGGAGTTTGATGGCGACTTTAAAAGTTCGGTAGGTTCCTTACCTCTTAAAAAACACGGCAAGGTTGAGTTCAAGGATGGTATGGTCGTGATTGGTCGTGGTTCTTACCTGCAAAGCACAAATTTACCCTTTGATTTGAGGTCTAAAAGCCTGGAGGTTTGGTTCCTTCTTAGTAACCTCGATCAAAGGGGAGGCGGTGTTATGGGAATCCAGGGTCCGGGTGATTTTTTTGATACGATCGTTCTGGGCGAAAGAATGGACAGGCATTGGATTTCCGGAAGTAATGGGTTTAGCAGGACCCAAGACTTTATCGGATCCAAACCCGAGGATTTGATCCACCAAATGATTCACCTCATTATGACCTACCATGCGAACGGTACGATTACTCTTTATCGTAACGGAGAACTTTACGGCACACCTTACAAGAAAACCATGGCCACCTTTCCCAAGGGTAAGTCTTCGATTCTTTTCGGTCTCCGTCACCTGCCACCTGGTGGTAACAAGCAACTTGCCGTCACTATAGATAAAGCCAGACTTTATGATCGGGCTTTAAATAAGAAAGAGGTCGAAATAGCCGCTCGGGGTAATCAGTTATTCGTTTCTAATAAAGATGTGCTCGCAGTCCTGTCTCCCGATCAAAAAAGATTCAAGGTCCAGTTGGAAAAGAAACTCAAGGATTCGATGAATGCATTGCGAAAGGCTCCAAAACCTCTCGATCCAAACAAACTCAAGGGAGAGGCTCAAAAACAATATGATAATGAGATACGCCGAAGATTACGCTCGGAAAATTTCCGGAGAGTAGCTTTGACTGATCCGAGGTATGGAGGGATCATTACGAACGCAGCGATGCTGAGCATGACATCAGGTCCCAAACGAACCCATCCAATCGCTCGTGGAGCCTGGATCATTGAGGTTATTCTGAACGATCCTCCGCCACCTCCCCCCAATGATGTTCCTCCCCTCACGGATGATGGGAATTCAAAGAATATGACCATTCGTGAACAATTCGCCAAGCATCGTGAGCATGCTGATTGTGCCGGTTGTCACTCCAAACTCGATCCACTCGGATTTGCCATGGAAAACTTTGATCTTACTGGTCGATGGCGTGAGAAATACCAAAACGGTCGAGAAGTTGATGCAAGCGGCAAACTCATGAGAAAGCATGACTATGACGGAGCGGTTGACTTTAAGGATTCGCTTATTAAGGAAAAGGAACGGTATGCTAGAGCTTTTGTTGGTCACCTTTTGCGGTTTCTTACCTCAAGGGAACTTACACCGGGGGACACTCTTGAGATTGAAAGGATCACGGAGAATGCCAAAATTCACGATTATCGGATGAAGTCTTTGATCCGAGATGTGTTATTGAGCCCGAGATTTTCTGCTCTCGAGTAGCCTGTCAAAAGAGATTTCCTTATTTTGCTGGAATGGCGAATTTCGCGAACTTTTCCTTCGTTTTACTAAGCTCTGCGTAGTCAGGTGTTTCAGGATAACTTACTAGAAAATTATTTTCATCAATTAGGTTGAGAAAAAAGTGGGTTGTTCCATGTGGTATACTGAAACTTATTTGTTCACCCGGCTTATCTTGTCCTTTGATCCTGAACCACTCCTCATACCGCTCCCCGCCATTGTAGGTA
>NHDJ01000046.1 GCA_002167265.1 Verrucomicrobia bacterium TMED56
TTCAGCCCTTAATTGGAATTATTCCAATTAGCCTTGCGATTCTTAAAACATAGTATAATATGGTTGAAATGGGCATTCAACAAAACAATGAAAGTAGAGATGGTTTATCTTTATTTTTGAAAAGTAAAGGTCTACGCTCAACCAAACAACGAATTTGCGTTTACGATACCATACTTGAAAAAAAAGATCATCCAACTGCTGATGACATTTTTTTTAGAGTTAAAAAAAGATTGCCAAAAATTTCCTTCGCTACTGTGTACAACTGCTTGGAAACTTTTGTTGAATTTGGCTTGGTCAAAAAAGTTCAATTGGACAGATCATCATCCCGATACTGCCCTAATCTTATGCCACATGCTCATTTCAAATGTACAAAGAGCGGTAACATCTTCGATTTACCAATAGACTCTGATACTTTAAACTCCCTCCAATCCATTCTGCCTGAAGGATTTTCTCACACTGATTTTGATCTTTCATTCCAAGGTATGTCTCCTCCCTCTAACAACTAAAACTATAAAATTGTGAGTACTCTGAAAGTTAAAAATCTGTCGGTTAACATCGAAAACAAACCAATCCTAAAGGATTTTTCTATTGAAGTCCCTGATGGTGAGGTTCATGCAATCATGGGTCCGAATGGAAGCGGAAAGAGTACNCTATCCAAAGCNTTGGCTGGCCATCCGAGTTATGATGTAATCGAAGGATCAGCAAAACTTGACGAAAANGATTTTCTGGGTTTAGACCCAGACGAAATTTCTAGATTAGGTTTATTCCTAGCATTTCAGTACCCAATTGAAGTTCCCGGGGTNAGTATTGCAAACTTTATNCGTGCCGCTTTACAATCTAGAATGAAAGATACAAAATCTTTCAAGGCGGTTGATTACTACAAGGATTTATATGCCAAAATGGATGATTTGGGAATTGATCGAAAATTTACTTCCCGTTCACTGAATGATGGTTTTTCGGGTGGTGAGAAAAAAAGATGTGAAATTCTGCAAATGGCAATGTTAAATCCAAATTTTTGTATCTTAGATGAAACTGACAGTGGTCTTGATATTGANGCGCTCAGGGTTGTTTCTGATGGCGTCAACTCTATGCGTTCTAAAAACAGAGGTTTTTTAGTTATTACACACTATCAAAGACTANTNGATTATATNATACCAGATAANGTNCATGTAATGTGGGAAGGGCGAATTGTGAGATCAGGAGATAAAAACTTAGCCACTGAATTGGAATCTAAAGGGTATGATTGGATTAAAGAAGAGATTGCCGCTTAAAATAGTTTGCCACAAATATTATGATTAAACCNAACCCTATTGAAGTTGATCGTGAAAAAGGTAATTTTCACTACGAAACAGACTACGAGTTTGATGCAGGCATTGGACTCTCAGAAGATGTCGTCAACTACATTTCAAATGTCAAATCCGAGGATCATTGGATTAAAGAATTCAGACTTAAGGCTCTCAAAACATTTGAGAAAAAACCTATGCCTACACATTGGGCGACCAAAGATCTCGAAAACATAGACTTTGATATCATACGCTACTACTTATCNAAAGGACAGCAACCAAGTAGGACTTGGGAAGAAGTACCTGACGATATTAAAGAAACATTCGAAAGACTTGGTATTCCTGAACAGGAAAGAAAATTTCTTGCCGGAGTTGAAGCCCAGTTTGATAGTGAAGCAGCATACTCAAGAATGAAAGATGACCTTTCTGACAAAGGGGTCATTTTTGCTGGACCGAATGAAGGTCTTAAAGATCACCCTGAAATTTTTAAAAAATGGTTTGGAAAGGTAATTCCGAGCTCAGATAATAAATTTTCAGCCTTAAATAGTGCCGTTTTTAGTGGTGGAAGTTTCATATATGTACCTCCTGGTGTTAAACTCGAACAACCCTTGCAAGCTTACTTTCGCATTAATGCTGAAAACTTCGGTCAATTTGAAAGGACCCTAATCATTGCCGATGAAGGTGCCGAAATTACCTACATGGAAGGATGTACCGCACCAAAATTTGAAACCTCGACCCTCCACAGTGCTGTTGTTGAACTGGTTGCACTTAAAGGAGCCAAAATCCAATATGTTACTGTTCAGAACTGGTCCAACAATGTTTTCAACCTTGTCACTAAAAGAGCTATGGCCCATGAAGAAGCCGAGGTTAGATGGATAGATTGTAACATAGGTTCTCGGCTGACTATGAAATACCCCGGCGTTGTTTTGCGTGGTAGAAAAGCAAGGGGAGAAGTCTTGTCTATTGCGTTAGCCAATGATGGACAACATCAGGATACTGGAGCAAAAATGGTACATGCAGCCGATGAAACATCCAGCAATGTAATTTCTAAATCTGTATCTATTGGTGAAGGTCGCTCTACGTACCGTGGTCTAGTCAAAATGCCCGGACACTTAAAGAACTGTAAAAATAATACTGAGTGCGATGCACTTCTCATCAATTCAGATAGCCAAACGGACACATACCCTGCCATCACTGTTCAAGGCGACGACCATACCGTTCAACATGAAGCAAGTGTTTCTAAAGTTAGTGCAGAGCAAATTTTTTACATGCAACAAAGAGGATTAANAGAGACAGATGCAATGAGTATGTGCGTGAATGGATTTGTTAACGATTTGATTAGAGAATTTCCCATGGAATATAGCGTTGAATTAAAAAGACTTATTGATTTAGAAATGGAAGGTTCCGTTGGATGATTTCTGATACTCAATCTTGTCCGAGAAATGTTGATTCCCAAAACATCCACTCTCTAACTTCTAAAGAATTTTTTGAGAGATTTTCAGCTAATCATTCTAGTGAACCTAAATGGTTAGCTGATTTAAGAAGAGAGTCTTGGTCACTTTTTTTGCAAGGTGATGACAAAAATTTAAAAGATGAAAGGTGGAGGTTTTCTCCAAAGAGTAGGTTTGGATATCCGCATTCTAATACTTTATCCGATTCCTCAGACTCAATAGAATTCCGTAGGATGCCTAGCGACCAATCTGTCCGTTGTAGTTCGATCCACAATATATTGAATCAAGATATCGACCTGTTATCTGAATTTGTAAACTCACCAGGACCTGATTTAGGAGCTTCTCAAACCTTTCACCTTTCAAACTCTTATTTTAATAACGGATATTTCATGCATGTCCCGAAAAACTTCAGCCAAANTGNAGAAATTTCTGTGGACCATACCTGCCCGAAAAAANACGAAGTGACTTTCCACCGAAATTTTATCGTTTTGGAAGATTTTGCGGAACTTACGATTGTAGAAAATTTTATTTCAAAAAGTGATGAATACAATGGGGCGTTATCTAACCTTAGTAATTTCATTTTGGGAAAAGGTTCTAAACTCACCAGAATCGTAATCCAAAACCTTGCAGAAGGTGCAACTTTTCATAATTTGGAAAATTTTGATCTCCATGGAGATGCTCGTTGTACAAATGTTGAGTGTTATCTTGGAGGAAGTCAGAGTAGGATTGAAACAAAAGGAAAACTAATTGGCAAAGGTTCGAATTTTGAAAATTTTTCATTTGTTTCTGGGCAAAGTGACCAGATTTTTGATCAAAGAACCGCACAACATCATCTCGCACCTCATTGCACAAGCAACTTATTGAGTAAAAATGTTTTACAAGACAAATCCAAATCAATCTTTTCAGGTTTGATTAAAGTGGAGAAGGATGCCCAACACACCAATGCACTCCAAACCAATAGGAACCTTGTACTCACTAAAGAAGCTGAAGCTGACTCTCTGCCTGGACTAGAAATTTTGGCAAACGATGTAAAATGCACTCACGGAGCTACAACTAGCAGGCTTGATCAAGAAGAGTTGTTTTATTTACTAAGCAGGGGGATTGATAAGAAAACTTCTGAATATTTAATTTCGCTAGGATTCATTGAAGAAATAATTAACCAAATTCCTATTGATGAACTATCAAGTAATTTACGTGACATTGTTTCTTCTAATTTTAAACATCCTTAACTGCCATGGCTAATTCACAAGAAGAGGTTATTCTAACCCGAGATGTTATTGCAACTCTGATCCCTCACGGCGAGGAATTTACCCTTGGCAGTGGTGAGAAAGTTACGATTACACATCGTTTGGGAGGAAACTTTACAGTAATGACCCTCCAGGGTATGTATCGAATCTCGGCCAAGGATGCAGATGCACTAGGTGAGGTACAGGCAAACACTTCAGTTAAAACCAACTCTGGCAATGATGCGCCTGCAAATGAGGAACAAATAAGAGAAAATCTTAAAACAGTTTTTGATCCAGAAATCCCTGTAAATGTTGTCGACCTTGGGCTGATATACAGAGTTGAAATTGAAAAGTTGCAAGACCGTGGAAGAGTTGCATTTGTAGACCTAACGCTCACCGCACCAGGATGCGGAATGGGACCTGTGATAGCAGAGGATGTTAAGGGTAAAGTACTTGAACTCCATGGAATAGACGATGCAGAAGTAGAAATTGTCTGGGATCCGCCTTGGACCCAAGATTTGATTTCAGAAGAAGGTAAAATGGAGCTTGGTTTAATTTAGTTTGTTATTAGTAATTTTTTAACTCATGAATGAAACTGATTCTAGTCCACTGAAAATTGCACTTGGTACAGACCACGCAGGTTTTCTGTATAAAGAAGCAATTAAGGAACATTTGCATCATCTTGGTTATGAAACTAAAGACTTTGGCACATTTTCAGAGAAATCTGTGGATTACCCCGACTTTGTAATTCCTGCATGTGAGGCATTGGGAAAATCACTCGTTGATTTAGCAATTGTTCTCGGAGGTAGTGGTAACGGAGAAGCAATGGCAGCAAATAAAGTCAGTGGTGTCCGGTGTGCTCTTTGTTGGTCAACCGGTACTGCTAAGCTGGCAAAAGAGCATAATGACGCAAATGCGTTGGCAATAGGAGCAAGGCAAATTTCATGCGAACTTGCTTTAGATATAGTTGATACATGGTTGTCTTCAAAATTTGAAGGTGGAAGGCATACAAGAAGAATACAGATGCTCGACTCTATTTAATTTTCTGATAGTAAAATCCTAATGAGTGAAGAAAAAGATAAAAAAACAAGTTCTGTAGCTGAACTTATTCAAAACAAATTTCTTGATGAGCGTAAAATTTTTCTCTGGGGAGAAGTAAGTGATCGTTCAGCAAGAGACTTAACCGAAAAGCTTCTATTTTTAGAATCTAAGGATCCTGGAAGCGAGATTACCTTTTACATCAACTCACCTGGTGGTTCAATCACCGCGGGCATGGCTATTTTTGATACCATGCAACTGATTTCCTCTCCAATAGCAGTTGTAGTTACAGGAATGGCAGCCAGTATGGGTTCAATTTTACTGTGTGGTGCAACTAAAGGCAGGAGATTGCTATACCCTCATTCGCGTGTGCTTATACATCAACCACTAATTACAGGACGAATGGTTGCAGCCGCTGTTGATATTAACATTCAAGCTCAGGAAATGGAAAAATTACGTGAAGAATTAAACGGTATACTGGCAAGTACTTCTGGGCAACCTTTGGATAAAATTCAACAAGACACTGATCGTGACTTCTATCTTAATGCTGAAGAGGCAATCGCATACGGGTTGGCAGACGAAATAGTTACTGAGATTTAATTTATTTATCTAGTTCTTTACTGTGTTGAAATTTAGGGTGTGAGGATAAATCTCCGCTCTTATAAAATTTCTTTGGGATTTCAAAAGGTTTAAGTTTATTTTTAAGAAATTCCTTTAATAAACTAATTTTGACAGATTCTGGACTAATATAGGCAACAATCTTTTGGCCCCACCTTTCATCAGGTTCATTAGATACTTTACATTGTCTTACACTTGGAAAAACGAGGATTTGCTTCTCAATCAGAGCAGGAAACACCTTTTCACCGCCTGTATTAATAACATCATCAATTCTACGGATGATTTTAAGGTTTTTACAATTTATGAAACTACCTAAGTCAGCAGTCGTTAACCAACCTTTAGAAATTTCCATAGAACCATCATTCTTGACCGGCAAGCTTTTGCACTTTATGCAAATCCGACCAATTTCATCCAATCTGATTGAAACATTCGGCATTTCCCTACCCACCCCTTTCGTTCCATCAAGAAAATCTTCTTTGCTTAAAATTGATACCATTCCAGCTGTCTCTGTCATGCCATAGCACATATAAATTGGTAACTTCTTTAATCTGGCAAATTCAAGTAGTTTTTCACTACAGGATGCTCCACCCAGAAAAATCCCTTTACATAGCTTTAAATTTTCACAAGCAGTACTGGACTGGACTAATTCATGCAATTGAGTGGGAACAAGTGAGACAAAACGATTGCAAAAAAAACTTGATAGCTTTTTATGCTTAAAATCCCTAAAGTTTAAAAATAATACTTTTCCTTGAGTGAACCAAGCTCGCATTACTTGCATCCATCCGCCCACATGATGGATGGGCAAACAAGATATTGTTTCAAAAGAGGATTGCAGATTGAAAAAACTCTCCAAACGAAGACTTGCTTCCCTCAATGTGCCAAGAGTATGGTATCGATATTTAGGTTGGCCTGTAGTTCCACTCGTTTGGAAAATAAGGTGAGAACCTCCAGTAGATTCGCTATCATCAGTAGTAGGTTGTAAGGCTTCCATTCGAACTGAACTGCCCTTCTCCAAAATCCTAAAAACAGATTGGGCATAATCAAGGGATTTCTTATCAGTCGATTGTGTGGAAAAAAAATCGGACTCCATTTTTGGGTTCATAAAAATATTAAATCCTGTTCCATAGTTCATGCAGTTGTATTTGGTCTGCTGCAGGTACATTAATTTTTTTTTGATGGTGGCAACTCAACTCAGTACTCAGGTGAGCGAAATGTTTTCGAGAAATGCCTGCATCTAAGGTTGAAGAGATAGCTGCTCGGATTAGTGCCTCGTATCCAAATGGTGTTTCAAAAACAGTAGAAAAAACAGCTTGAGAATTATTTTTAGCAAAATTAATTGTATCACTCCAGTCATTCAACAAAGTAGGTTTTAAAATATAGAAACCTAACCACCCATTATCTTTTGCCAATTGCGGGCTACCCAATGCTATAACCGTCTCGTCAATAGCTAAAGGAACAGGTGAAACCTTAGAAATTTCAAATAATTTCTCACGGAAATGATCTTGCAAAGGTTGCTCAATATATTGAATTCGAGGTTCTGTCTCAAAAGCTTCTATCCACCTGTTTAAATCTCCTAAGGTGAAAGAACCGTTCGCATCCAATCTAACCATACACTCGTCGGGCAATATTCGTATCCGTTGCTTCACTTTTTTTATTTCATCCAAAACTGGCAAAATACCTATCTTGATCTTCACTGAATTAGAAGCTAAAGTCCCTCTTTTAAAATTACTGAGACTGCCTGAAGAATTACTCAAGGAAGATGTTTCGCCAAAATCTGTCCACAATTCACTTTTTATGCAACTTAAGGCCGGTCTAAGAGGACTGTTAAAATCAATTGGTTCACCATTTTTCCACTTTTCTGCTTCTTTTAAGACAACCTCAATTAATGGTTGATTTGGAAAGCTTGGAGTCGGAGCAATTTCGCCATATCCAAAACACTTTTCCGACAATTTTTCTCTTAGAACAATTGAATTCCTCTGTTCCCAGATCATTGATGAAGAAATCAGTGGATGAGAAAATTTTTGGTTAATTAACTTATACTCTCTCAAATCTTTCATGAATTATCCTTGAGACAAAAGTTTAAGTAATGCATAGTGTCAACTATGTCCATCAATGACAAAATTAACAAATATGGATAAAGAAATTTTCCTTTCTGCAGATCATTTTTTTGAAAAAACGTCACCAACTGGTTTAACCTTCGATGACATATCTCTGGCAACAAGATATTCTGAAGTATTACCAAGTGAAGCGAGTTTAACCACTCACCTCACTGAGAAAATTAAACTTAATATTCCCATATTGTCCTCTGATATGGACACCGTAACAGAATCAGAAATGGCCATTGCTATGGCTCTCTGCGGCGGTATGGGATTACTTCATTACAACATGAGCCAAAGGCAGCAAATTAAAGAAGTTGCTAGAGTTAAATATCATGTACATGGACTCATTCAAGATCCGATTACCATTACTGCGGANAAGCNTATTGGTGAGGTACTTGAACTTATTGAAAATAAAGGCTTTCAGTTCAGAACATTTCCTGTAGTAGAGGAAAATGGCAAACTCCTTGGTCTATTACCTGGTCGAGTTGTAAAGCATCGTTATCGAAACAGAAAAGTTACTGAGGGAATGCTTGCACGAAATGAAGTTTATACGATCAATCAATCGGATGTTGGAGAAGACCCGATAGCAAAAGCTGATCGTTTTTTTAGTGATCATATGGGAATCCATAAACTTCTTGTAGTTGATCAAAATGACAAACTCTGCGGACTGTATACCCTTAGCGACATCGAAAGAATAATGGGAGAAGCTGGCAACTATCTCAAACCTGCCCGAGATCATAACTTTCAACTCCTTTGCGGTGCTGCCGTTTGTATCCCACGTAAAAATGATGGGCAACTTGACCGTTCTTCCCTAGTTAATCATGTGGGCGAAATGGTTGACAAAGGCTTGAACCTTGTGGCTGTTTCCACTGCTCACGGACATACTCTCAGTGTTGGGGAAGCGACCAAAGCATTAAGAGAAGAATTTAAAGATTTGTCGATAATGTCTGGAAATGTAACTTCTGGAGAGGGAGTCGAATATCTCACAGACTCTGGAGCTGAAATCATTAAAGTAGGGCAAGGTCCCGGTTCAATTTGCACGACTCGTATTGTTGCAGGCGTTGGTATACCACAAATGAGTGCACTTTACGCAGCTTCTACTAGAGCAAAATCTATGGGCATATCCATAGTTGCTGACGGAGGCATAAGTAAATCTGGGGATATTGTCAAAGCTCTCACACAAGCAAATGGCGTAATTTGCGGAAGNTTACTTGCGGGATGCAGAGAAGCCCCGGGTAGGATCATTGAAATCGAAGGAAAGTATTATAAGCAATACAGGGGTATGGGAAGCTTGGAGGCAATGAAAGAAGGTTCAGCAGCCAGATATGGACATTCAAGTAAAGACATAAGCNCTAAAAGTGCGGCTGAAGGTATCGAAGCTCTAAAAGAAGTTGCTGGTTCCGTAACAGAAACAATCAACACATTAGCTGGTGGCGTGAGGTCAGGAATGGGGTACCTTGGAGCGGCTAATCTTTCTGAACTTCAATCGAACGCACGGTTTGTTCGAGTAACATCAGCAGGACAGAAAGAATCTGCACCTCATGATGTGATTGAAATTAAAAATAGTGAATTCCCAAGATCGTAAAAATAGAGTTCGNCATGAATGATTTCTCAGAAAACAAATTTCACTCTATTGTTTCNGTTCTTGGAATAAGTATGGGCGATGAAGGTAAAGGACGGGTTGTCCATGAAATTCTAGATCAAATTCAAGAGTCCACTCATAATCCTGCCAGTGCAGTAATGAAAGTTAATGGAGGGGCCAACGCTGGACATACTGCAGCTGGTTTAAAATTAAACTTACTGCCATCAGGAGTTGGTAATTCCCAAGTGGATNACTTAGTGGTCGGTTCTGGAGTAGTAGCGGACCCAAGAAAATTCCTTTGGGAAGCAAAACCGCTTGAAAAAAAAGGTTTGTCCATAATGGCTAGGCTTAAAATCGACGAAAAGTGCCAAGTCAGTGACATTTCTCATCGTTTACTGGACTTAGCATGGGAGAACTATCGTGTAAAACAGCTTGGTAAAGAAAGTCGTGGATCAACTGGTAGGGGCATTAGCCCTGCCTATTCAGACGAAACCGGACAATGGCAAATCTTTTACCAAGGATTCCTAGGAGATCGTTCAGCATTCATCAATGATCTTCAAGGCAGAGTAGATCGTGCTATGAATACTATTCAATATGTTTGTAAAGTAAGCGAGGAAGATTGGTATGGTTTTTTTGAAATCCTTACGAAAGCAGAAACCCAGGCAAACCAAGCATCTATTGATAAAAATATTCTGCCAAGAGAGGAATTTGACTTTTCTTTATTTTCAACAGAAAAGCCATTCTCTCTAAACTTTGATTTCACAGAAGAAACTTATTGGAATGCTGGTAATGAACTTAGACCCTGTATCACTGATGTCAGGAATCTGCTGCTTGAGAAGTTAAACGATAAAAAGGCTGTAGTAATTGAATTCGGACAAGCCTATTGGCTAGATAAAAGGCACGGATTTACTCCCAATGTCACTGCATCCCATACTTTTTCTAGTGAAATATTTCAATCTGCTGGAATACCAATGACTAATGTTTCTCAAGTCGGTTGTTGCAAGGCTTATGACACTAAAGTTGGAACTCACCACTTCATCACTCAGATTGACCCTTGCCAAAACGAGTTGGCAAAAAAACTATCTGAAATGGAATTTGGTACTTCAACTGGCAGGCAGCGCATGGTTGGTTGGTTCGATGCGGTTGAAAAAGGTAATGCACTACGATATGGAGGTTTCGATTGGTTAGTAATTAACAAACTTGACGCACTTAGTTCTACTGGGAGAAATTTCCAAGAATTAAAAATCTGTATTGCCTATGAAGATGAAAATGGAAAAAAGACATCTACCGTTCCTCGTTGCGAGATTTCGAGAAAGTCATTAAAACCAATCTACGAAACTTTTCCAGTGTGGACAGAGGACATAAGTAAATGTAAAAGTTTTGTAGATTTACCAGTCGCCGCCAAAAATTATGTCAAAAGAATGTTTCAAAGCATTTGTGAAGTAGCATTTGGGGAAAGAATTGAAAGAAAAGTTTTGCCAAAACTCCTCTTCATTGGAGTTGGCCCTGATCCTAAACAAGTTATTACGGATGTGCCCTCCACTGCCTCTTTGATGGGAAGTCCTTAATTAAAAATTTCATTTGGAATTGAAAAAAGCCCCACCATCGATCGAAAATTTTAAGCAACGCATCTCTTGGGCACAACTTGATAAGGAGTTAATTAGAAAACATTTGGCACTATGTGTAGAGGAAGATCTTGGGAAATCTAACAATAGCTCAATTTGGAAAAATGACATAACGACCACCACATGCAGCATTTCCAATTCAGGATTTGCAAAACTGGTCTCAAGGGAGCCGTTAATCCTGTGCGGAATACAATTAATACCTTATATCTTAAGTTGCTTTGGCACATCCAGAATTGAATTTTCATCCAACTTTGAAGACGGAGATATTGTTGGTGATAAAGATAGCATTCTATCCCTCGAGGGACCCATAAACGAAATTCTTTTGATTGAACGATGCTTATTAAATTTCATACAAAAACTTTCTGGCATTGCCACAGCTACGAATAGATATGTAAAGCTTATCGAAGAATTTGGAGTCAGTTTGCTAGACACCAGAAAGACTACTCCTGGCATTAGATTATTAGAGAAATACGCAACTGCCTGTGGTGGAGGTTATAATCACCGCATTGGCCTTTACGATCGCATTTTAATTAAAGATAATCATCTAGAGTCTGCATCTGCAAATAACGGTCAAAAATTGAAAGATTTTCTTAAAAGAATTGTGTACGAAACTCTGCCCAAAAAAATTGTTCAGGTAGAATTAGATAGTCTAAGCCAACTCGGTCCTGCTTTAGAATCAGGAGTTGATGCCATACTTCTTGATAATTTTGAGCCAGCAGAAATTAAAACGGCAGTTGAAATGAATAATAATCAAGTGGTTTTGGAAGTGAGTGGGGGCATAACAGAGAGCACAATTGAGAAGTTTGCCGAAGCAAAGCCACATTTCATTTCTTCTGGTGCACCCATTCATTCAAGCCGATGGGTTGACCTCGGGCTAGACTTGAACTGATTTGCTTATCATGCCGAACTATCCTACAGGAAAGAGAAAAAGAATAAAAGCAGGCAAAATTCGGGGGCTGTCAAAAAAAGTTAGAGAGCCAAATAGTTTCGTCCTAAAAATGCTCTTAAATGCGGCACCTTATTATGTATCTGGAAGTATATTGGCAGAAAAGTTAAATATGTCTAGGGTCGGAGTTTGGTCAAGAATTGATAAACTTAGAAAATCTGGACTCACAATCGAAGCTTCACAAAATCTAGGATATAGATTAGCAGGTGAGCCAAATCAATACAGCTTACCTTTGATCAAGGCTTGGTTGTCTGAACTCAGGAAAACCTGTGATATCTTCACGCATGACCAAATTGATAGCACAAATAGTGAAGTTGAAAGACTACTCGCAAACGGGCAGAAAGCCCCATTTGCTGTTTTAGCTAATAAACAATTAACTGGAAGAGGAAGATTAGGGCGCTCTTGGCACAGCCCAAAAGGNGGAAACCTATACCTCTCCATCGGATTTAGGCCCAATATAAATGCAATACGAATAAGAAACTTCACATTGTGGCAAGGAATCAAAATCTGCAAATTCNTCCAAGAATTTATTGGTTCGGATAAGATAAAAGTAAAATGGCCAAACGACCTTTATTATGAAGGTAAAAAGATTGCCGGTATGCTAACTGAAGCCTCCATAGACTGCGAACGAATAANAACTCTAGTGTTTGGCTTAGGGATGAATGTTAATATTCCATCCAAGCAATATCCTTCTACTTTGTCNAAAAGTTCCATTTCTCTTCAAAGTTTAGTTGGTGGTCAAATTCGCTTGCATGAACTTTCAGCAAAAATCATTAAGGTCGTTCTTCAATGCTATGAGAATTCGATTCAAGAAAATTTTAAAAGCAACCTGACTGACGAATGGAAAGAGGTTGATGCAATTTATGGAAAAAAAGTAGAGATTAAATTAGGAAAAGAAATTTTCACGGGAAAAGCATTGGGTGTAGATCAATCTGGAAACTTAAGGATAAAGTTAAGAAACGGACGGATCAAAATCATTCAAAGTGGNGAAGTTATTGAAAAACTATANGCTAGAATGAGTNTAATACAATGCCTGGACATTGGAAATACCAGAACTAAACTTGGTGTGTTTAAGGGCACTAAAATGANGAAAATAGTCTCCTTTGAAACCAAAAAGCTTTCTGCCGAAGCCAATTTTTTTGATTCTGTCATTATCGAGCAGAATGGGCCTCTATGCTACTGCTCTGTCGTACCATTTGTGGAAAGAATTCTAAATAAAAACCTATCTAATTTCACTCAAGAAATCATATGTGTAAATTCTCTTAACCGTGCGAATCTTCCANTATCATACCCCACACCTGAAGAGATTGGAGCTGACCGAATAGCAAATGCAATTGCAGCATTTAATATTTTAACTTTACCAGCAATTGTTATAGACATCGGCACTGCAACAACATTTGATGTGATTAGCTGTAAAGGAGGATATGAAGGTGGTGTTATACTTCCTGGTCCTCAAGGTTTTCTAGATTATCTCCATGATTCAACTGCACTTCTGCCTCGGGTTGAACTTTCGACTAATTCAAATTTATCAAATTCCTATGGGAAAAGTACAAAAGAAGCGATGCTGCTNGGAGTAAGGTTAGGATACAAAACAATGGTCGGTGAAATAATAAAAAAAATAAGCCATCAAATAAACCTTCTCGATAAACAAAGTGTTTCTGTAGTTTTAACTGGTGGATCATCTACAAATTTTGATTTAGGNTCTTTTCCAATTCACGAAAACCTTACATTGCAGGGACTAAAGTTGGCATTCGAAATGAGGTCCTCATTATGAGTTCTGATGTTAAGCCACTTCCAATTATTGAGGTTTTAAATCTCAAAAAAAGATATGGATTAATTCAAGCACTCAAAGGTATCAGCTTCTCAGTCGGAAAAGGTGAAATAGTAGGCTTCCTCGGTCCAAATGGGGCAGGNAAAAGTACCACCTTAAAGATTCTCTCTGGTATTATTCCAGCNGATGCTGGGGAAGCTAAAGTATGCGGTGTAGATTTNGCAGAAGAGGAAGGAGAGGTAAGGAATCACATTGGCTTTTTACCCGAGAATAATCCGCTTCCAGAAGACTTAAGAGTCATAGAATACCTTAAGTTTAGAGCCAGACTTAAAGGTCTTAAAGGTAGTCGTAAGCGNGATAGAATNAGAATTGCATTAGACATTTGCGACCTAGAAAGAAAAGTTTCGGAAAGAAAGATTGGCAACTTGTCCAAAGGGTATCGTCAACGGGTAGGAATTGCAGATGCCCTTTTGGCAGAACCTCGCTTAGTAATTCTTGATGAACCCACTATCGGNTTAGACCCTCGTCAATCTGCAATTACGAGAAAAATGATGGAGAGATTACGAGGAGAAGTATCCTTTCTTTTGTCTAGCCATATCTTATCTGAAGTTGAGGCATGTTGTGATAGAATGATCATNCTAAGTCACGGTCAAATTGTTGCTGAAGGTACGCTTAAACAACTGCAAAGCGAGTTTGTAAACAAAACTGTTTTTGAAATAGTCACCACGACGAACAGGATAGACCTTCACAGNAGAATTAGAGAGGTTGACGACAGCTGTGAATTACTGCAGGACGAACCAGTAGAGGTNACAGGAAAGAAAAGATTTATTTTTTCAACTGATAAAGGAGAACTAATAGCAGAAAAAATTCTCAGNTGTTTGCTTGAACAAACTGATTTAAGAATATTTGAGTTTCAAATTGCAAGGCCTGACTTAGAAACGATTTTCCTAAGAGCAACCAAAAAAAATTGGGCAGAAAACGACTTACTTGGAAGNAAGGCCAGGCGAGCACAAAAAGAATTTGTNTCGGATACAANTTAATTAAAAATGCGTGGATTCATGGTAATTTTGAGAACAGAAGTGTTCAGCCTCTTTATTTCTCCTGCAACCTATGTTTCAACTTTTTACTTCCTAGCCTTGCTTGGGGTTGGNTTTCGCTTTTTCATTGAAAGCTTCCCAAGCACNAACTGGATTCTTCCACCCTTATCATCGCTAGCAATTGGACTCATTTTCAGTTCTCCTGCTTTGATCCCTTTTTTAACTATGCGAACTTTGGCTGAAGAAAGAAGATTAGGTACCCTCGAAACTCTTATGAGTGCTCCAGTAAATGCAAGTTCGATAATTTTTGGAAAATGGAGTGCTAGTTATTTATTTTTCTTGGTAATCTGCCTNGGNGCATATGCCTTTCCNCTTACACTATGCGGGATATTTCCAGAACAAGCTCAAACTCTGGGATTTATGGTGAAAGAGCATTGGATCGGCGGAATAATTTTTCTGATGTCTTTTGGTGCTAGCTTCACGGCTATTGGAATATTCTCTAGTTCAGTAACTAAAAACCCAATGGTTGCCGGAATGNTAACCTTCTCCTTAATCACTCTTTATTTGGCAATTATGGCCTTTAGTTACGGAACACCCTCTCCGCATATTGACCAGAATTCCCCGAATGAAATAATCAATTCGATGGGAGGTTCACTTAACAACGGNCTCGATAAACTTCATTTTTTTGCGGTTGGAGTCATTCATGTTCCTACAATATTCCATCAATTAATTGTTGTTTTTTTATTTCTATCTTTGGCAACTCTTCAAATAGAAAGAATGAGGTTTTAAAGATGGACTTCACTCAGGCGAAACGAAATAAGAAACTTGATCNATGGGTCTTAATTATTCTTTTGTGCTCCTTNTGTCTAGGTATGAACTATTTAGTCTCTAAACTTAATTGGAAAATTGATCTTTCGGAAAAATCTGAATATTCTCTTTCTCAAGAGAGNCTAGCATTGCTTAATAAGCTGCATTCACCTGTTGATATTATCGTTACTATTCGTGAAAACNGCGAATTACCAAAAATTACTCTTCGGTTTCTTCATGACTTGAATTTACTTCTTGAAAGCTTAGAAAACTCACCTTCCAAAAAACAAATTCGCGTTACAAGACTTGATGTAGATTCGCCTAAAGCCCCTCCCAATCATATCAAGAAGTATCAGATAAATGAAAATAATCTCATTGTGGTTGCCTCCCCTAACAAAGGGAAAAAAACAGTCTTCAGATATGAAACCAACCTACAATCGAATCCATATGATAATTCTACTCAGTTCCGTTCTGAAGACTCATTAGCAAGAGAAGCAATATGGGAATCCGGCTTTTACGCGGATTGGCAGGAAAGTTATAATGGAGTGCTAGAGCCAAAACAATTCAGGGGAGAAGAAACTCTCGTACGGGCAATGTTAGAAGTTGCAGGAACAAAATCCATAAAAAACACTGCCTATTTCACGACAGGTCATGGAGAAGCAAGTCCTATTGATTTCGATAAACAAAAAGGATATTCCGAACTCAAAAGAATGCTTGAGGATAAAAATTTACGAGTGGCTTCCATCGATTTAAGTTTAATTGATACAATTCCAGATGATGCTAAGATTATTGTCATTGCTGGACCTCGAGGAACATTCCAAGATCAGGAAATTGATCATCTACGATCATTTATGAACGAATTAGGAGGAAAATTAATTATAGCAGTCGATCCGGTGGAAGAGATGTCTATTCTTGATCGGCCAGTTTTTGGACTTAGACCTCTCCTGAAGGAGTGGGGAATTCGTTGTCATGATATGTTAATTCACGACCCTAATAGCAGAAATTTCGATTTTTTCACAGGTGCATACATACTAAGGACTTATTTAAAGGAAAAATACCATCAAATAATAAAACACCACATCGATATGGGTCTTTCGATTCAATCAGAAAGATGTCGACCAGTTGAAACATTTAAATCTGAGCTTGATACCCATGAATTACTCTACTCTTCCAAAAGTTCTATTGGTCTATCTGGTTGGACTCAGAGAGAAAACCCTCCAGTGAAAAATCCATTATTGGACCTAGGGGGTAATATACCAATCATCTCAATTTCTGGAAAAAAAGTAAATAGAACAAATCGNTTAGATTCCGNAANTAGAATGGCGGTNATAGGTAGTTCATCAATNTTATCAAACAAATATGTCAGCAAAAATACTGGCAACGAATTGTTGGCAAAGAATTTAATCTATTGGATAAATGGTAATACCGCAATGCTTGATATACCACCAAGATTGATTCAATCATACAGAATCACAATGCAANAAGATGAATTTGAAAAGTTCCTATACATAATAACTATCATCCCAGTATTGATTGCAATTTCTGGCATCTTTGTAGGTTGGCTTCGAAAAGAATTATAAAACCAATGCAAAATACAANGAAAATTCTCATTCTCGCAAATATAATTATTGGACTATTAATTTACTTTTCATGGGAAAATGAAGATTATAAAAAAGATAATATCTCTGATGTACTCGTTTCAGTTCTTCCCACTCTTGAACAAATAAAGATTNNAGATTTTGAATCTAATAAATCGATTCAGTTATATAATNAGGCTGAAGGCTGGATAATAAATTCACCNGTTATTTGGCCAGCTAATNGCTTAAAATTATCCAATTTCAAAACGAAAATTGCACACTTGGAAATAGATAAACTTTACGAAGTTAATGAACTAAAAAAACGCGGTGAAATCTTGGAAGATTATGGAATCAATGAACGGTCATCAACAATATCGCTAAACAGTAATCNTGAAAGNATTAATTTCTCGATAGGTGAGGAGACAAGAGATGGAGAAAATAGGTATGTGGTAATATCTACCAAACAATTAAATAGGAAGATTCTTTATAAAGTTAGTAAAGAAATTACAGATTTATCTANAAGTGNCCTTTCAGAATGGAGTGTTAAAAACTTTATAAAAACTCCATTGTACGGAATTGAAAGAATTTCAGTAAAATTTTTAGGTGAAAATAATCAAACTAATATTACAACTTTATCTCGTGACCAAAAAGAATGGAAATTTAAAGAACCATTTGACGGATTGGCTGATTCTGAAAAAGTAATGATTTTATTGAATGGGCTAATATCTTCGGAAGTTTTNGATCTACAAATTCCNNCCAAAAAAAGGNTCGATTTNAATTGGAATACTGAATTAGAAATCGATGGTTTTGGGAAAAAAGAAATTTATAACTTCAAACCATATAATTTAAATAATACAAATTANATTATTGGAAAAGANTGNAACGAAGAAACACAATTNATACTTAGTTCTGATTTTATGAGCATGCTNAATGATTGGAGTTCGAATTTAAGAAACAGATTACTATTTAATCTCTCACTNAATGAAATAAAACATTTAAGAATAAAAACCCGAGAAGAGGAAATTATGTTTTCGAAAAATAANNAAGAAAAATGGAAGATTACTGAAAGTAACAATTCTCATTCATTGACTATGCCATCTGACATAAATGAATTATCAGCATTTTATCGGANTTTTAGTTCTATTGANATTGATCAGTTCCTGGATACTTCGATTTCAACGGAGGATATACTNCAATACAATATGGATTCACCATTATATGAAATTGATATTCTTACAGAAGATAATGAGTCNATTTCTTATTGCATTAACAGAACAGACAATGAAAACAGGNCATGGACAATTATGGATAAAACCAGATCATTCATCTGTANGGTACAAGAAGATTTTGAAAAAGTTTTAGGAATTAATATGCTGAAGTTNAGAGATAAAAGACTCTTCAAAAAAGAGTTCTCNCCAACTAAAATATCAATTTTAAAAAATGATGATAATCGTTCATTATCANTAACAAGANTATCTAATCCANCCCTNCTCAAAGNATTNGAGAATTTTTCAGTGGAAGATTATTGTGAAAGTAAATANATGAATGATGGTACTTGGATTAATGGAGATTGGGTACCTTGGAAATATAAAATTNATTTTCTTGATAAAAACAATACTGATTTGTCATACTCTTTTCGATTAAGCGAAAGAAAAGGTGCAACTACCTGGTACGGTGGCGACCCTTTGACAAAACTTACATTTAATCTTACGATTCCAACAATTGATGAACTTGAAATGTTAATTTCATCAGATCTTGAGAAGTTACCTANCCAAAACTGATTTAATTGAAACCTTTTTTGGCATATAAATCATTGAGGGAGAAAAAATTATACTTAAAAATTCTTCTTCCATTACTATTTATTCAATTATTTCTTATACTGTCTAAGGAAATATATATTCCCTTACCATCTTCGTTATGTAACATAATTGCTAAACAGTTAAATGAGCATGCAAATTTCATTGNGAAAGTTGATGGTGCATTCATTCGATTAGATGGAAACATACATATTAATGACTTAACTATTTCGGATANGANAGTAGATATCCTAAGTATTGAAAATTGNCATGTAAATTTCAACATGCNGGATTTTTTTATTAACTCCGCAAACTTAATAAACGATTTTTATTTGGATAATTTAAAAATTTACGCAGAAGAAAATAANCAAAANTATGTAGAAGTGAGTTCATTGAGTGGGGTTTCCAATAACAAAGAAGAAATAATACTCAATTTTAAATCAAATTTCAGGAACTTNACTATTAACGGTAAAGGTCTATTTTCACTAGCAAGTTTAAAATCCAAAAAACAAAGTTCAAGTAATTTTGATCAAATCGTCATAATGGTTCGATCTGCTATAAGTAAAATCTCAATTTTATCAGAGTCAATCAATAGTTTTCATACTGATTTATTTTTTTCATACGCTTCAGGTGTCAAAATTAGAGCACTTATTAAATCGAATANTCGAAATAAAAGATTTCATACATATAACTTTTCGAAGTGTTCAATTTCTGCTGAATTCAATGATNACCTTGATAGTGGCAATTTACTTGCCCGTATCTTTGATTCTAGAATTGAAATTGAAAACCAAACTATAATTTTCCCAGAGATTTCNTTAAACTCCTATTTTGAGAATCAAAATAATCATAATATAATACATTCCGAAGTATCTGTAAATCCTTTGAAATTAAGAGGANAATTGACAGGGAATTTTCCAAAGTTCACACTTTTNAATCNTCTANNTCAGAATGTAAGNGATACTGTTTTCATATCNGATTCAGANACAATTACANCATACNTAAAATTAAAAAATGAACACGATCAAAAANAAATTACTGGNNATGGAAATGTTAATCCAGATCTGACCAATATTACGCACAGTANTGACTATAAANAATNNAGTNTTATTTCAGGTACTCGTATAAACTTTCGAATCAANCCAAATCTAGCACCTACAAATAATAATTTCCTTAGTTCCTTTAAAATAGAAGCAGAAAATGTTTCAGTCATGGAATCTCCCTTTGGTAAGTATGAATTAANTGGTGAACTTAAAGATGATCTTTCAGTTGAAATAAGAAAAGCAGTGGGGCAAATGGGAAGAAGTATTGTTTCAGGTAGTTATTCTCAATTATGGAACCCAAATGCTTATCAATTCAGACTTGAGGGTAAATGCTATCCGCCTGATATTAATAATTGGTTAAAAGATTGGTGGGACAAAATTTGGTATGATTTCAAATTTTCTCAAGATATTCCATTTGGGAATTTTGAAATTTCTGGCATTTGGGGAGGGGAAATTGGTAATTCAAAAACATTTGGAATGATTGAATCCAAAGCTATTTCTTACCGAGGATTTCACATTAAAAATTCGCGCGTTAAAGTCAAAGTTGATGAAAATGCCACCATCGTTTCTAGCAGTCATATTAAACACTCCAAAGGAGATTTAAGCGGTAAACTTTCCTTTCCACGGTCCCACACTAAATCTCCAGTTTCTTTAAAATTTGAATTTGATGGTAACTTTCCGTTAAATCAGTGCAGGAAAACATTTGGGCCTAATTTTGAAGATGCAGTAAGCGAAATCAACGCTTCAACTGTAATTAGTAGTGCAAATGGTGAAATTTATCGTAGCGACTCTGATTTAAAAGATAAAAACAAACTTTATTTTAAATTCAGAAGTAATGAGCCAATTGAATACAAGGGTATTACGATTACTGGAATTGAGGGAGAAATAAAAAAGCAAGGAAATATTACCAAAGGACATTTACCCAAGTTCTCAATTGCAGGTGGTNTTGGGCAATTGAATTTTGAGCATAATACGAGCGAAACTTCCCAAACAATATTGATAAACTTTACTCTAAAAGATTCCAGTCTTACTGGACTGGTAAAGCAATTCAGTAAATCCAGTGTCAAAGGTTTATTCAATAAAAACAATTCAGGAATTCCGTTGAATAATATCAATCAAGGTAGGGTTTCAATTGCGTTGCAAGCCAAAGGACCGAATGATCTACCTCTCCAATTTGAAGGTACTGGCAGAATGGTGATAAATGAATACAAATTAGGCCAAATCAACTTACTTGGAAACATTAGCAAAGGCTTGACAAATCTTAATATTCCTTTACCCAGCGGAGCACTCAGCTTTAGTGAGCTTATTCTCCCTTTCGAACTAAATAATGAGTCAGTTTTCTTTAATTCTTTAATCCTTAATGGTCCCCTTTCAAAGATAACTGCTGAAGGTAGTCTCAATCTTGTTACCGGTAATGTTGATGTAATAGCAAAGCTAAATTTAATAGGAAATCTTCCCCTACCTATAATAAAAAATATTGTGGAATTTGCTGACCCATTATCACGGATGACCGAGATAAAGTTAACTGGAGACTACAAAAATCCAAAATGGAAAGTGCTTCTCTCATCCGAATAACTTTGGGTTTCCCCAAAAGTAGATTTTAAGCATTTGATAATAATTGTGAGTATTCGAGCATTGCATGATTTGAAAATTCAGATTTGATAAATATTTTCATCAACATTCACACAGGAGGATCAAACCTTGGACTTAAGCGAACTTAAAGGTATTATCAACTTAATGCAAAAATCAGATCTCACGGAGCTTGAGATCGAATTACAAGATTTAAAGCTGAGAATGGCTAGACCAGGTGCAGGTAGAACTTACAGTGAAACCCCTATGCAACCTGCTCAGGCACAAAGTGTACCACCGCCTNTTCCAAGCACTGCCACTAAAGCTCCTAAAGATGAAATTGGCGTTGAAGTCTTTAACTCTCCGATGGTTGGCACTTTTTATAGAAAACCTTCTCCTGACGANCCTCCTTTTATTGAAGTTGGTAAGCAAGTAAAAGTTGGAGAAGTACTTTGTATTGTTGAAGCAATGAAAGTCATGAACGAGATTCAAGCTGAAATAAATGGAGAGGTTGTNGAGATTCTCGCAGATGACGGAGACAGTGTAGAATACGGTCAGGCACTTTTTAAAATCCGTAAGACATAATTCATGATTCGTAAAATCTTGATTGCNAATCGGGGAGAAATTGCTCTCAGGATTGTCAGGGCCTGCAGAGAACTTGGTATCCAAACGCTTGCTGTCTATTCAGAAGCAGATGAACAATCCTTGCATGTACAACTTGCAGATGANGCGATTTGCATTGGGCCTGCACCAAGTGCGGAAAGCTACTTGAGAGCTGACCGAATTCTTAGTGCCGCAGAAGTTGCTGATGTTGATGCCATTCATCCNGGATATGGTTTTTTATCGGAAAATGCTGATTTTGCTGAACAATGTGAGTCTTGTAACATTACATTTATAGGTCCTCGAGCTGAGACCATCAGAAGAATGGGGGACAAAGCAAATGCCAGAGAAGCTATGAAGCTCGCAAAAGTCCCCATTATTCCTGGGAGCGAAGGTGCAATTGGAGATGAGGCGATGGCCCTTAAAGTNGCCAAAGAAATCGAGTTTCCAGTAATTATAAAAGCAGTTTCTGGTGGTGGTGGAAGAGGTATGAGAATTGCACATAATGCAGTTTCATTTAGTCGAGAGTTTCAGTCAGCAAGACTTGAAGCTCAGAAGGCATTTGGAGATGGTTCGCTGTATGTTGAAAAATATCTTGAAAATCCNAGGCACATTGAATTTCAAATCATGGCCGACAAGCATGGAAATATAGTCCATTTAGGGGAAAGGGATTGTTCNGTTCAAAGAAGGCATCAAAAAGTCATTGAAGAAGCACCCTCCCCTTTTCTTGACAAGACTCTGAGGAACCGAATGGGAAAGGCAGCCATTAAAGCTGCTGAGGCTTGTGACTATGTAAATGCTGGTACAATTGAATTTCTCGTGGATTCAAAAGGTCACTTTTATTTCATTGAAATGAATACTAGAATTCAAGTTGAGCATGGTGTCACAGAGGAAGCTACTGGAGTTGATTTGATTAAAGAGCAAATTCAAGTGGCTTCAGGAAACAGGTTAAGTTTTTCTCAAAAAGAAATAGTTCTTGGAAAGCATGCTATTGAATGTAGGATTTGTGCAGAAAACCCNNCNAANAATTTNATNCCNTCNCCTGGNACTATNGNNTTNTANTANGCACCNGGNGGACATGGTGTNAGAGTTGANTCTCANGNNTACGGNGGNTACACNGTNTCNCCNCATTANGACAGNATGATNTGTAANCTNATNACTTANGGNCGNACNNGAAANATCGCAATGGACNGNATGTATNGAGCTNTNAGNGANTANTTGATNNGNGGNATNGANACAAATNTNGANTTTGTNAANGCNGTGGTNCTNGANCCNGCNTTTNGGCAAGGTGAGGCAACNACNTCNTATGTNGAAGAATTTCTCGCAAGAGTCCCAAAAGACCTTTTTGAAACTGATAGTAAGAAATAAACTATAATCTGATTATGACTAAAAGAAAAACAGAAGAACCAGTTGAAGAAATCATTCCCACGATTTCAGAAGAATCAAGTGAACTCGGTACTATTCGAATAAATCATAGTGTTGTTGCAGGCATTGTACGTCTAGCTACACAATCAGTAGATGGAGTAGTAAATGTTGGTGGTGGTGGTGTAGTGGAAGGACTCACCGATTTCTTTTCTAAAAAAGAGTCTGAAAGGGGTGTTAAGGTTACTGAATCCTCCGAAGGTGGCTATGAAATAGAAGTTCGAGTTGTCCTGGAGTTCGGAGTTGACCTAGCTAAGATAGGAATGTCGATTCAAGAAGCGATTCGCGACCAAATACTAGCGATGACAGGAAACCATACGAAAACCATTGATGTTGTAATCGACGACATCAAAATGGACGCGAATGAGAAAGAGGATGACGCCGACAACTGGACTTCAACTGCTTCAAGCTAGAATGGATTAATGCCTCAAGAACTTCAAAACTTTTGGCTCTGGACTTTAGAGGATGCTCTAAGGCAGCCAATCTGGTGGTACGGATGGTTGGTATTAATCATTTTACTTCTTGTCCTGTGGGTCTTTAGGCGCATGAAGCGAGACCTTGTTTCAATTCTGAAGGATGATGAAGGAGAAGTTAAGATTACTCCAAACGCCCTGCAAGAATTGGTAAGCAAATCGTGTGCCAGTACAAATGGGATACATTCGCCATCTACCAGTATTCATCAGCATGGCGGCCAAATAAGGCTACTTGTCAGAATACAAGTTAACACCGACTGTAATGTTAAAGAAGCAAGGACCGAACTTAAGCAAAGTATTGAGAATGTGATGCTTGAAAATCTCTGCTTCTCAAATTTCGGAGGAGTTGATTTAGTGATCAAAGGGTTCAAGGATGTTAAATAAAAAGCCAATCAAGTTTTCTTAATTTCTTTTAAAATAGGTAAGCCAAATTCAATAGGTTCACGATTCCCCCGAACATCTGCAAACCAAGAAGTGGCAAAATCCTTTTTCTCAGCAAACTGGTTTTTAACTAGTGCAGTTCCAATCGGACTTGAAATTTGCGGGGAATAACCTCCTGACAAAACACTTCCTGCTAGTTCATTTTCGTAGAAAATTTTATCTCCCTCCCGAGGAATTCTACGATCTAGTGCTTTGTAATACATGACCTTATCAAAGGAATTCAATTCTATTTTTCTAATGATTGCTTCTTTTCCAATAAAATTTTCCTTTTTTAAACTAACTGCCCACATCAAACCTGCTTCAAGTGGGGTAATTTCTGGAGATAATTCATGTCCATGCAAGGGATATCCCGCTTCAAGTCTCAAACTGTCCCTTGCCGCCAGTCCTATCCACTTTGTTTTTTCAACTTTACAGGTTTGGTCTAGTAGCTCCGCAAATAAGGATAGGCATTCAATTGGCACAAAAAACTCATAACCGTCTTCTCCAGTATACCCAGTCCTAGCAACAAAAAAATTCGTATCGAAAAATTTCATTTCCTGAAAATGCATTCTTTTAATTGAAGCAAGGTCTTTTGAAAGAAGATTTTGTAGAACTTCAAGAGTTCTTGGACCTTGAACTGCGAGAAGTCCATAATTGCCGGATAAATCTTCAATAGAACATTCAAAATCTGAACTTATTTTCTGCAGATAACTTAAAACAGATTCAGTATTGGCTGCGTTTACGCACATTAAAAAAGCATCCCTTGAGATTCTGTAAATAATTAAATCATCAAGAACACCGCCTTCATTATTACAAATAAGAGAATATTTTGCCTGCCCATCAATTACTCTATTTAGGTCAATGGTTAGAACTAGATTAAGGAATTCAATGGATTCAGTCCCTGAAATCATAAACTCTCCCATATGACTGACATCGAAAAATCCTGAATTTTCTCGAACAGCCATATGTTCTGATACGGAACTTCCGTATGAAAGTGGCATTCGCCAACCTGAAAAATCTATCATTTTCGCAGATCGATCGGTGTGAAATTGCTCAAGTGTCAGTTTATTGGAGTCAGGCATTTTGATCAAAGCTTGCATTAATACAAATGAATGCCTTTTTTGTTAAAGGTTACTGATGAAAGTGTCAAAAGATCATTACAAAATATTTAAATGACAATAGAACTAGTTCTAGCCATGGTTCTGACCATTGGCATTTCTGCTCTTTGCTCAACTCTTGAGGCGATGTTACTTAGCGTAACTGCTGCGGAAATTGAAGAACTAAAAGAACGATCTCCAAAAAAAGGAATAATGCTCGAAAAATTTAAACTCGAGTTAGAAGAGACAAGTTCTGCAATTTTAAGCCTCAACACCATTGCTAATACTCTCGGTGCTACCCTTGTGGGAGGTTTAGCGGAAAAAAGTTTTGGTGGGCACGCCAATAATTTATTGATTTTCGCTCTAGGGATGACTCTTGGAATACTATTCTTCTCTGAAATTCTTCCGAAAAACTTAGCAGTCTCTTACAGAAAAGATATGGCAATTAGGCTTATTTACCCTTTAGCCATAGTAAGATTTTTAATGTCTCCGATTTCCAAAGTTTGCAAGGTTACGGTGCGTGCGATAGTTCCTCAACAAGACAAGACCAAGGAGAGTGATGAGCAAGAAATAATTCTTTTAGCACAAAAAGGAGCCAAAGAAGGTACTCTTACTAACGAAGAAAGTGATCTGGTTAGAAATGCATTAAGGCTCGATAAACTAGACGTCTCTGAAATCATGACACCTAGAACAGTCATGTTCTCTTTGGACGAGAGTAAAAGCGTCGAAAACATTTTCAAAGAGCATCCTAATATTCCATTTGCAAGAATTCCCATATTCACGAAAAGTATTGATCGAATATCAGGTATAGTGCGCCGTCGTGATTTGCTTAATGCCATGGTCGAAGGAAAAAAGACCATCCCTATATCTAAACTTTCTCAAAATGTTGTTTTTGTTCCGGAAAGTGCTTCCGTAGATAAAGCTTTAAGCTTATTGTTGAAAGAACATTGCCAACTAACTGTAGTGGTTGATGAGTTTGGTTCTGTTGCTGGAGTCCTTGCACTGGAAGACATAATTGAAAGTATTCTTGGGCAGGAAATTTTCGAGCATGACGATATTGCCGTTGATATGAGAGAGTTAGCCAAAAAAAGGCATGAATTGAAATCATCCAAATAAGTAAAATAAACCATTTATAACAAAGCTCATGAATGAAACGAGTTATTGGATCCACGACTTGAGCCCTTTTCTATGGGAATTCCCTGAAAACTTCAAAGATTGGGGTCCAGGTGGTATAAGGTGGTACGGTATTTCATACCTTCTTGGCTTTATTTCAGCCTTTTTTCTTCTGAAAAAATACTTCGAAAATAAGAAAAGCCCATACGATTCAGAGCAAATCATGAATCTTATGACATTTCAAGTTATCGGAGTTCTTATAGGTGGTCGGATTGGTTATTTACTTCTCTATCAATGGGAAAAATTTTCGAATGACCCAATTTCCATTTTAAGGGTCTGGGAAGGAGGAATGGCTAGTCATGGAGGGTTTGTCGGAGTACTGATCGCCACTTTCTGGTACTCTAAGAAAACATCGCAAAATATTCGACCAATTGGTGACTTAATTGTATCCGTTGTACCTCCTGGTTTATTCTTTGGGCGAATGGCCAATTTCATAAATGGTGAGTTATGGGGGAAAGTTACACAAGTGAATTGGGGTATTTTATTCCCAAACGCACCTGACTTTGCACTAGGAATCGCCCGTCACCCATCACAACTTTATGCTGCTGCACTAGAAGGCTTACTAACATTCATTTATGTCCAATGGAGATTTTGGAAAACTGAAATTACGACAAAATTCCCTGGACAGTTGGCAGGTGAATTTCTTGTTCTCTATTCTATTTCTAGAATCTGTAATGAGTTTTTCCGTGAACCGGACGCTTCCCTCGTTTGGGACATGAGCAGAGGCCAGTTTTATTCTATTTTTTTGATGGCAGGAGGATTTGCTCTCATAATTTGGGCAAGAAAAAGTCCTAACGAAACCTAAGCCATTAATTAATTCGCCCTAAAGTTGTTCACCAAAATATCCATTTTTTTATGCATTGGGAATTATTTGTCTTTGACACTGCGAACCTTTAAGAGAGAGAAAATATAAGGACAAAGTTATTATGCTCGGCAACCTATTTGGATTTCTATCAAACGACATTGGAATCGATCTCGGAACTGCAAACACTCTTGTGTTTGTTAGAGATCGAGGAATCATATTACGTGAACCCAGTGTGGTTGCTCGTTATAAAACCAGCAAAAAGGTATGTGCAGTTGGAGCTGATGCGAAAAGGATGTTGGGGCGTACACCTGGTACCATTGAAGCATTAAGGCCAATGAAAGACGGGGTTATCGCAGACTTTGAAATATCAGAAGCAATGCTTAGATACTTTATTGAAAAGGTAGATAAGAGAAAACTTGTACCTCCTAGAGTTGTCATCGCAGTTCCCTCTGGAATTACTGCAGTAGAAAAGAGAGCAGTTAAAGATTCAGCAATACGAGCTGGGGCAAGAGAGGTCTTATTGCTCGGTGAACCAATGGCAGCTTCAATTGGTGCTGGGCTTCCCATCGACGAGGAGTATGCAAATATGATTGTCGATATTGGTGGCGGTACCACTGAGGTTGCAATTATTTCCATTTCTGGAGTTTCATATCAACGAAGTATCCGAGTTGGTGGCGATGAACTCGATGAAGCTATCATTGCATACATGAAAAGGGCATATGGATTATTGATCGGAGAAAGAACAGCTGAAGAAATCAAATTCAGTGTGGGTTCGGCAGCGGCAATTGATTCGGGTGAATTGAGTATGGATGTAAGGGGTAGAGATGCCACTGCGGGTTTACCAAAGACTATTCATATAACTTCCCAAGAAATTAGAGAAGAAGCACTTAAAGAGGTCGTGTCTCAAATTGTTGATTTAGTTAAAAATGCACTTGATCGGTGCCAGCCAGAACATTCTGCCGACCTAATTGATCGGGGAATTGTACTAGCTGGGGGAGGTGCGCTCATCAGGGGTCTTGATCAGGTTATTAGCGACGCAACCGGTCTGTCTGTAATCCAAGCTGAGGACCCACTCTGTTGCGTTGCGAATGGCACAGGAAAGTTTCTTAATCTCTTAGGTTCTTTAAGCCGTGAACAAGTGGATCGACTCGTCACGCAATAACAGCTTCTCTTGGCCAAATTTTTCCAACGGCCAAATCTAAAACCCTTTTTATATCTGGGATCTCTTTTGTTGCTTTGGTTATTGGTCCCGCCAGTTGTTAAACTTACCACAAAGTCTACTTTTGATGAGTTTCACGCCCCTCTTTGGGAGGCGAGTATTAAAGTTAAGGATTTATCTCATTACTGGGGTCATATATCTGACTCCAAGAACACTCTAATTGAAAAAGGACGGGATTTTCAACGGGTAATTTCAGACGCAAATGTGCAAATCAGCCGACAGGATGAACTGTTATCCAGGTTAAAATATTTAAGGGAACTAAAATCTGAAATTAATGTTTTGGAAAAATCAATTGGGTTAAGTGGAAAAAATGTCTTTTTACCCATAATTTCGAGAATTACATTAAGAAAAATTTCTGGATGGCACCAAAATTTATATGTAAACAAAGGTAAGGAATCAAATATTGTTGGAGGTTTGGGGGTAATTTTCCAAGATGGGCTAGCTGGAAGGGTAGAAAGTTCACGAGTGGGTTTTGCAGAAATACAATTAGTTACTAACCAGTCCTTTCGAATCGTTGCTCATCTAAAGGGTGACAATCGTCCAATTACATTTTGTGGAAATGGCGTATTACCTGGAGGTCAAGGATATGGAATTATCTCCGATGTCCCTCAAGATATTGTTGTAAGCACAAACTCGCCACTAGAAGTTGTGACATCAAGTTTGGGAGGAAAATTTCCCCGTGGTATTCATATTGGTTATGTTTACGAGCTAGAATCTAGCATCGACGGTTTATTCAAAACAGGGAGAGTTTTATTGCCTTCCAAACTTAATGAAATTGAGGAAGTTACCATTCTCTTAAAGAAATGAATAGGTCATCCATTGTATTGGCAGTAATAACCAGCCAACTTTACTTTATCGCTATGCTTTTTCTTATTTCTCTTATTAACTCAACTATAGGTCTTTTTGGATTGTTTTTATTTGTGCCAACGCTCTTTTTACTTATCCCTGCACCCATTAGCCCCCAAATAGGAAAAATCATGATTTTCATGAACGGGTTGCTTTTGGACTGCTACTATTCTGCTCCGCTCGGATTAATAGCCTTTATAATGCTGTTTTTCAGCTTTTTTATTTTTGAAAATTTTGGAGCCACAAAGGAAATTAAAATTTTAGATGCAAAAGTTTTATTAATTTCAACTAATATTTTTATACACACTTTGCTTTTTTTACTATCTCACAATGAGGTATTATTAAATTCAAATTGGTCCGCTTACAAATTTTTTGCAGATTTAGTGTTATCATGCATAGTAATTTTCGGGATGGGAAATCTTTGCTTTTTACTTCATAAACATCTTCTCAAAATAATCTGTCAATTCAGTATCCGATCCGACAAAAGTAACAGCTAACAGTGGAGAAATTTTTCCCAGAGGGTAGAAGACTTATTCCATTCAGGATTTTCTATGGATTGCTATTTCTAGTCCTCTTTATTTTTCTCTTCCACAGGCAACTTTTTCAGTATGAAGTGTACAAGGAGCAAGAAAGAAAACAGGGACAAAGAAGGATTATCAGACCGGGTCCTAGAGGTGATGTCTTAGACCGTGAAGGAAAACTATTAATAGGAAACAGGGCTCATTTTTCTGCAAAACTCCATTTGGAAGCAATTGAAAAAGATATCTGGAAAAAAAAGAAAGTACTTCGAGAGATATCTCTAACAATGAGATCAGACTTGAAAAAAAATAATTTCATTACAATTGAACGATTATTGGCGTATTCTTTTAACCAACCTCACATAAAAAGACGATTTATCCGCATATCGGGCAGTACCCACACTGACGAAAACAACTGGAAAAGAGTCACTGTGCATTTTCAGGGCAACCGCTTAACCGTAGAGCAGAACATAAAAGAAGGGACTTGGAATTGCAAAATTCCACATATCAACCCGAATCGAGCCATTTCTTTAGAAATAAAAAACGCTAAGGAAGGAGTCCTAGTTAATATAGCGAATTTATTTTCCGTTAAATTTCAGATGAACTCTAAAAACTTTCTTATTCCTGCAACTCCTGATCTATCGATACACCAAAAAACATGGTATGATTATTTTTTTGCCCGCGAATCTTCATGGGACCGAGTATTTTCTACAAAATCATCTTCCCTGGAATGGGAATCTCGTTTGGGAGTTGTCCAAGATTACACTGACGAGGTTAACAGTTTAATTGGAAGAGATAAAATATTTGACTTAAAAAAACTTATAAAACATTGGAGAGAGAAGCTCCTTCTCCCAATAGAGTTAGCAGGAGACTTGAAGCCAAAAGAATACGCCATCCTCGTTGAAACTATAGAACCGAATTCGCCTATTGAGATTCAGGCAGAAGCAATTAGACATTACCCTTTTAAAGATCTGGCGTCTCATGTGCTTGGTTATGTCGGGAGCGGATATGAAGCTAACGCAACGGATTTATCAGGTAACGATCTCGCCACTTTGGAGATCAAAGGTAGAACGGGTAAAGCTGGTATTGAAAAAACATTCGACGATCGCCTTCGCGGGAAAGATGGTGGAGAAATCTGGAGAGTTAACCCTAATGGAACCAGGTATGATCGGATCGAAAAAAAGCCTTCGATTCAAGGAAAGACCTTACAAATCAGCATTGATGCAGATCTTCAAAAAGTCGCTGAAGATTCATTACAGGACATGGTATCAAAAGTAAGCAAAAGAAGGATCTTGCCAGATAAAGACTGGAGAAAAACAATTTTGCGAAGAACAAATCAAGCTCTTGATGGCTCCAATGAAAAAAAAGTCTCCGCAGAACTTCTGCTTTCAGCCTTTATCGACGCTCCTTTCCCGCTTGATGGTCTTCAAGCTTCAACGGTTGCAGGATTTCAAGGTACTGCTAAAGATGCTGATCAGCTTTTATCTCTACTCTATTCACGCGGAGTACTTGCAAAACAAACGCAAACTGAAAATAAGTATGACCTAGCTCCTCCTCCTCTACCTCCAGGTGCAGCTGTTATGATTCATCTTACAACTGGTGAAATCTTAGCACTTGCAAGTAAGCCGAACTATGACTTATCAGAACTCACCCCTTTCATTCCTCAATCTGTTTTTGACCGCATTCAAAGGAGAGAGGCATGGTTACCCAGGGCGTGGCATCCTGGGTATGCACCGGCTTCACCGTTCAAATTGGTAACAGCTATAGCTGGTTTTAGTTCGGGGAATTTAGAATCTAACACCACCTTGCAATGTGACGGAATTCACAAAGGAATGGAATGCCATGTTTATCCCGGAATTCACGGACGTTTNGATCTACAAAATGCAATCGCACAGAGTTGTAATGTTTATTTCTTCAAACTTGCAGAAAAGGTGGGGTTTGAAAATTTAATTAGCACCGCAATGGCTCTGGGCTTAGACAAAAATCCAAACATTCAAATCCCATCTCCTAGAGATAAGCCTATAGTTCCTGACCCAGAATGGAAAAGGAAGCAGATTGGGGTTAGATGGACATTGGAAGATACTTTTAATATCTCGATTGGACAAGGTGGATTAAGACAAAGTCCATTGCAGATGGCTTGTCTCGCCGCTAAAATTGCCACAAACCAAGCACTTTTCAATCCCACCCTTATTCATTCCAAAACAAAAAAAACCAAACTATCCAATGCATTAGGAATAAGTAAGGATGATTTAAAAGGAATAATTGAAGGGATGAACATGGCAACCGAAAGAGGAACGGCAAGAAGATGCAAGATAAATGGGGTTTCCGTTGCAGGGAAAACTGGCACAAGTCAGTGGAGGAATCATAATATGAATCTAAACTTAGCTTGGTTTGTAGGGTTTGCACCTGTCGAAAATCCAGAAGTTGCCATAGCAACATTGGTGGAAGGCGTAATTCCTCAAGATCAAGTACAAGGCGGACTCACCGCCACCCCCATTGCCCGNGATTTGCTACAGNCATATTTTGACAAAAAGAATACAAGGCTTACCCTNAATCAAAACTAATTTAGAATTTCTTAATTATGGTCGCTACAAATTCTCAAATGCTTTCACTAGGAACGAAAGCACCGTATTTTAATCTTCAAGATTCAATCTCAGGAGAGTATGTTTCNCGAATTGAAAAAAACCTGGCTAAAGGCTGCCTTGTTGCNTTCATTTGTAATCATTGCCCCTATGTTATNCATNTAATTAAACATTTTGCAGAAAATGTGAATCCACTCATTAGGGAAGGCTTATGNGCTTATGCAATCTCGTCTAACGACATTGGAAAATATCCTCTTGATTCTCCCGAAAAAATGAAATTATTAGCTCACACTAATCATTTTAATTTCCCTTACCTACACGACAAAACTCAAGAAGTTGCCATTTCTTACAGTGCTTCNTGCACCCCTGATTTTTTTCTTTTCGATGCGAACTTAAAACTTTTTTATCGCGGAAGATATGACGAATCACGTCCTGGTTCAAATAAACCAGTTGATGGCAAAGACCTACTTCATGCAACCGAAATGCTTTTGGAAGGTCAACCTCCTCCCCCAAAGCAATCTCCAAGTATAGGTTGCAATATTAAATGGTTGGAAGGAAGAGAACCGACTTACTTTAAATCATAAATTTTTCCAAACAGAAACCGAGAACTACTTAGTTGTCATAACATAAACTCCGTCCCAATCATCACCTGGAGGATTTTCCTGCATTATCAAACATCTGTCTATTAGAATCATAGACGGGTTGTCCTTAACTCCCGGTGTCACACCCGGTTTGTTTGGCTCTAATTCTTTGGCCTTTTCAAAACTCGAAAGTGCACCAGCCCAATCTTGAGCCAAATACTTGTCAATTCCCTGACTAAAACAATCTAAACAGTCTTGGGTTTCTTGATTCAATTCATTCATGAAACCTGTAGGTTCAAACATAGCTACCGGTTGTGACCTCCCCTTAACAACTATTCGGTCTAGGTACCGAAACGCAATATCATCTTTCGTTTGTTCAGAGGCAATTTTCGTTTCCTCTGTAACCATTATGTAGGCTCCGTAAGCTTTTGCACCACTCTCACAACGAGCAGCTAAATTCACCATATCTCCCATCATTGTGTAGTTAAAGCGATCAAGCGCCCCCATATTACCAACTGTTGCAGTACCAGTATTACATCCTATCCTAGTTTGCATTTGAGTGACCAAGCCATGACACTTCCCCCACTTTTCAACTTCAGGCACCCATTTTTTCCGAAGCTCAATCTGTTTCTGCTGCATAAGAATTGCGGTCCTCACTGATTGGTAAGCATGATCATCCATCGGAATAGGAGCTCCATACATGGCTACAATTGCGTCACCAATATATTTATCAAGAGTGCCTCTTTCCTCTTGAAGAATATTAGTCATTGCAGTCAGATATTCATTCATTAAATCAACTAAACCAGTTGGAGTAAGAAGTTCTGAAAAACTGGAGAATGCTTGAACATCGCTGAAGAAGGCGGTTATCCCAGTTTCTTCGCCACCCAACTTAGGTTCTTCGCCTGAATCGACCATTTGCTCGACTAAGTCTGAAGAAACATAACTACCAAACATTCCCTTCAACTTTCCTTTGGCTTTTTGTTCGATTACGACCATGGCAGCCAGACCGATAAATGAAGTGCTTATTCCTGCACAAGCAGGGGTTGTGATCGGCCAGATCACATGAGTTTCAGAAAAAGTCAAGAATCCCATGATGACATAGCCAACAAGAAGCAGGATTCCGCCTGCTTGTACTAAACTGGCACGGTTGCCTTGGTAAACTGCCAAAATTGCCATCAGAATACAAACCACAAAGGTAGCAACATAATCTATCCAATCCGGAAGCCTTTTTAAGTAAGTTCCTGTAGTGAGGGTTTTGATAAGATTGCCATGAACGCTAACTTTTGGAACAGAAGCCTTGTCGAAAGGTGTAGGTGCTAAATCTTGGAAGGTCTTCTCTTCAGGACCGATTAAAACAATGGCATTATTGAAAGATGCAAAAAACTCACCAATCCTGGCCAACTCTTCCCTTTGTAAAATCAAATTTTCATTGTTAATGGATATGGCTTCCTCAATTTGCTTTCTCTTGGCTAGAATATCTGCATTGTCTGGATCGGAACTGAGTGCTTCCAGAATTTTTCCCATGAAATCAGGTCCTTCCAATCTAGTAATTTTTTCCACAAGCTGAGCGATGCTCGAAGTAACCTCATCTTGAAAACGAGCATTTTCTAATACATCTTTCATCCCACACATAGGATTTAATTTTGAGGCAAGTCTAGGAGAAACAAAGTAATAACTAATACTTGAAGCTACTTCATTTAATTGTGCAAATGAAGGGACCTCTTCATCGCCAGCATCTGCATTTAATAATTGGTCCGCAATTTTTAGAGTTTCCTCATCAACTCCTAAATTTTTAATGGATCCTAAAATATCGGAAAGATCATTCCTTCCTCGCTCTTTATATGCACGTTCAAGTAAGGAAGTAAAGATCGGTCTAACCAATGAAAGATAAGCTTGAAAGTCTCCGTCTCCAAAACGCCTCCTTGCCTCTCGAAGAAGTTCCTCCTCCTTGAGTAGTTCAGTCCATTTAGAAAACCAGTTAACTTCTAAGAACTGTCCCTCAACCATACTGCAATTAATCAGCTGATTATCATTTTTATCCAAAATCAATAAATTCTTCATATCTTTAGACAAATGAACTGATTCTTCTCCGAGTCCATAATAGGCTAAAAGAGCTTCGAATCCCAGAGTGAATACCTTATTCTTGTAAGCAAGTGGCACTTGATTTGGTAGGCTATCCACTAACCGTATTTCATTAGCTTGGTCATCCATTGAGTAGACCAATTTTAATGTTTCATTATGCTCAACCAACTCGGTGGGAAAATTTCCGCTAAGTTGGTCCAATCGTAAAGAAGCAGAAATGAAAGAGGAATTAAGGGTATCTAACTTTTCCCGAAGGGAGGCGAGTTCAACTCCAGAATCCTGTGATTTCTTTTCCAGATCTGATTTCTCAGCACTTAGATCTTTAATGATGGTATTAATTTGAATTTTCGCTTGCTCAACAGAAGCACCACCTATGAAAGTAGAATTATCATCCTCCTTGGCAAGTAACTCTCCAATTTCTTGAAGGCGATTCTCCTTTTCGTTAATTTGAGGACGGATAATAGCTTCAATAGCAGGATTTTGTTTCAAAGTAACTTTTAAGTTCTTCAGGGTAATTTTTAATTTTTCACTTTCATCAGAAAGCTCATTAGTATTTGTATCTGATGGATTAAGGTAAGATCCAAGAACCTTCGAAAGTTCCGATTCTTTTATTTTGACCTGAGGAGCAATAACGGCTGAAAGTGCAGGATTTGCTTTCAACGTATTGGAAAAATTAGATAAAATATTTATGATTTCATCAATTTTCTGCTTGTCTGATTCAATGGCGGTGAGACGCTGTTCTAGTTTTATTTTTTCTTGAGTCGAAAGCGAAAAGCCGGTCGCAACTTTTGCTAATTCAACTTGAGTGCTGCTTTTTTCAGACTCAAGATTCTCGATTTGCAATGATAGCTCCTTAATTTCTGAGGCATTTTCCTTAGGAAGTTCGAAAGATAACTTACTCCGTTTGCCACCCAACAAATTATATGCATGGGACTTTCCTCCAGCGGGAAACCAAAGAGGAACCCATCTGGGAATTTCGTCAACTGCCCGATAAGGGGGAACGGTAAAAGAGCCCAGTCTACCAAAGTGATGTCCATCTGAATAGTTAACTAGAGGGTATGTAGGAGACTCCGGATAATTAAATTTTCCTGTCTTCAAGGAAGACTCAAGAGAATATCCATCTTTGAACAAAGGAGGAAAAGCACTCGATTCCACTCCTTTCACGAACGGTGTTGGTACTCCAGAGTACAAGCAACCAAGAACAACTTTCTGGGGATATTTACTTACAAGTTGCCCCATCGCCATGTCGCTTCTGTAAGAGTTTTCCGGGGGAACCATTTTAGACATGCTTTTGGGAGTAAAGCCAAAGTCAAAGGCTAAGACTCTTGCATTACCGCGTTCAATTAATGCCATGGCCATATCCCTGAAAAATGCTCGATCCCAAGGCCTTTCCCCAACATCATCCATTGAGAGAGTCGCTGCATCAAAATTCACATAGGTAACTTTCGGTACTTTGGGTATAGATATATTGCCATCCACTAAAATGGTATCATTTGTTTCTCCAAAAGATTGAGCAATTTCCCCTCTCATTTGCATTCTCCAGTCTAGAGATTTGATTTTCAAGTAATCAAGAAAACCCAAGTAGTTGAGTCCCGCCCACATAAAAGGAATGATAAGGAGACAGAAAAAAGTAATCTGAGATTCTTTGCTTAATTTAAACATTTTCAAAAATGGTTCGTTATATATTTTTGAAGCATCTCAAACAGAGCATTCTCCGCAAGTCGAAAAATTGAAATTTAAGATATGTAAATAGTTTATTGTTGGACAAATTCTTTGTTTGTTTACGCTTCAAACTTTTTATTCATGATGACTGATACAAATAATCAACCTCCTGCACCGGAAGAACAGCAAAAAATCAAAAACGAAGCTTCCTGGGTAGAATTACTGAGAAGTGAAATTGGTCGCGTAATTGTTGGCCAGAAATATCTGGTCGACCGTCTGATAGTTGGCTTACTTGCAAACGGCCATGTTTTGCTAGAAGGTGTACCAGGCTTGGCAAAGACACTTGCCGTTAAAACATTATCGCAATGCATGAGAGCTGAATTCAAGCGGATTCAATTTACTCCCGACCTGCTTCCTGCAGATGTTATTGGAACCTTAATTTACAGTCCTAGCAAAGGGGAGTTCACCACCAAAAAGGGACCGATCTTTACTAATCTCTTACTTGCTGATGAAATAAACCGTGCACCAGCCAAAGTACAGAGTGCTTTACTTGAGGGCATGCAGGAAAGGCAAGTAACGATAGGAGACGAAACATATCCCCTACCCAAACCTTTTTTAGTTCTTGCCACCGAAAACCCGATCGACCAAGAAGGCACTTATCCTCTTCCAGAAGCTCAAATGGATCGGTTCATGCTTAAGTTGGTGGTGGATTACCCTAACCGTGAAGATGAACTTCGTATTCTGAATGCAAATGCAAATGTTTCGGTTTCTCATAATGTTAACGCTGTAGTTGATGCAGAAACTATTTTCAGGTCCCGTGAACTGGTTGACGGCATCTACCTAGATGAAAAGCTTCAAGGCTACTTGGTGGATGTGGTCCTTGCCACGAGAGATCCTGATACCTACGGAGCATCTGAACTAAGTGCTTTTATTAGATTTGGAGCGTCCCCAAGGGCTACGATCAGCCTTGCGTTGGCTTCAAAAGCAGTTGCCTTCATGAATGGCAGGAGCTTTGTAACCCCACAAGACATCAAGGATGTAGGACTTGATGTTCTCAGGCACAGGGTCATAGTCAGTTACGAAGCGGAGGCGGAAAATGTCACCAGTGACGATATTATAAAAAAGATTTTCGAAACAATTCCGGTACCCTAATTATTCCTTAAGAATCTGCTCACATCTATTGGATGAAAGAACCAGATCAAGAATTTACGCGTGAAATTCTGCGTAAAGTTAGTCAAATTGAAATAAAATCTAATCACTTGGTCTCGGAGGTTTTAGCTGGGTCCTACCAAAGTGCCTTTAAAGGGCAAGGGATTGATTTTGAAGAGGTCAGGGAATATCAACCCGGCGACGAAGTTAGATCAATTGATTGGAATGTAACTGCTAAAATGGGGCTTCCTTTTGTTAAACAATACCGAGAGGAAAGAGAGCTTACTATCTTACTTGCTATCGACATTAGTGACAGCTCGATCTTCGGATCAGAAAAAAGGACCAAAAGGGAGCGTATGGCAGAGCTTGGTGCATTATTAGCTTTTTCCGCAATTCGTAATGGTGATAAAGTTGGACTTTTACTTTTTGCTGAACAAGTGGAAGTATTTTTGCCCCCCGCTAAAGGACAAAAGCATGTCCTTCGGATACTCCGAGAGATATTATTTTTCAAAAACAAAACTAAGAAAACCAACCTGAATGAAGGTCTGAGGTTTATCAATCAAGTTATGAGGAGACGAGCAATTGTCTTTTTTCTTTCAGACTTCATAATCCCAAAATCTTCTGCCAATTTGGATGAAAATATTGAAGATCTTTTCTACAAAGAAATTTCCGCGACCAAAAAAAGGCACGATTTAATCTGCGCGCAAATTCACGACCCGAAGGAAATTTCATTCCCGGAAATCGGACTCGTCAACTTAGAGGATGCAGAAAGCGGCGAAATTATAACTGTGGATTTTTCCGATCCATCCTTCCGCAAAGAATATGAAGATTCAATCAATACCCATCAAACTGAGTTCTCCACTAAACTAAAGCGAAGAGGGATTGACCTTTTTGACTTCTCTACCACTTCAGATTTCGACAAAACTCTAAAGGAATTCTTTCATCTCAGAAAAATCCAACGGAACCGCTGATAAAAAACCTTATGAACATAAAGGAAAAACCATATCTGCTAGATCCTAATGTTCAGGACGACGATCCACTTTCTATCTACAAAAGCTTTGGGCAGATTATTTCAGAAAATTATCTTTCGATTTTTATAATTATTGGAGTTCTTTTCTTAATTTCCTTTATGCTTTATTTCCTTAAAAAAAGGGAAAAAAATAAAATAGAAGAGTTTATTGCCCCCCCCATAGATCCTTATAAAGAAGCGTTAGAAGGAATAAACGAACTCCAGAGGCAGCAACAAAAATTAGATCCTAAACCATTTGTTTTTAAACTTTCAGAGATTCTTAGAATTTATGTTCAAAATCGATTCAATATGCCAGCTATGGAACTCACTGGTGAGGAATTTATCATAGAAAGTGTATCCAACCCATTTTTTCAAAACTATGAGGATCTACTAAGAGAATTCGTCGATCGGGGAGATCGGGTTAAGTATTCAAAAGAAACTGCTGACACAAACGAAACAAACCTACTTCTTGATTCAGCCCTCCATTTTGTAAAAGACTCTCATTCTCGAATAACAGATCAGGAAAGTACGGATTCTCAAAATCAAAAAACCCATTCCGAATAGCTATGGAATTAATTGATTTTTACGATTTGAGATTGGCAGAACCCTACTGGCTTTTGCTCCTTATCCTACCTGCTCTTTTATTGTGGCTCAAAAAAAGTAAAAGGGGAAAGATTCCCACAATTAAGTTTTCAGATGTTGAAAAGCTTCACATTTCACAAAGATCCTTCAGAAGCCTGACAAAATGGTTTCCAAATCTCCTTTTTTACTCTGGAATGATATTTATCATTATATCAATTGCTGGTCCCCAGCAGGAAAAAAGCACTAGAAACATCCAGGCAAGTGGCGTGGATATTGTCTTGGCAGTAGATCTCTCCGCATCGATGCTTGCACTCGACATGAGTCCATCTCCGGAAGAACCAAGCACAAGACTGGATGTAGTTAAAGATGTGATTCGAGAATTCATCAAAAAAAGGAAATTCGATCGAATTGGGTTGGTTGCATTTGCCAGAAATAACTATCTAGTCAGCGGTTTAACATTAGATAAACAATTCCTTCAAAAAAAATTATCTGATTTAGAAGTCGGGCAAACTGAATGGAGAGATACAAGTATTGGTTCTGCTCTGGCAGAAGGCATCAACCGATTGAATACGGTGGACTCTAAAAGTAAAATTCTAATTCTTTTAACTGATGGAAAGGATTTCCCTCCGCCCAAACATAGTCCCCTAATTTACGCAGAAGGTGCTAAAAAAGATAATATTAAGATCCACACCATCGCCATAGGCACGGACTCTTCAACGAGGACTTATGTATATGATCCCAAGGCAGATGGCGGTCGTGGCGGAATTGCAAAGTATCGAAATGGTCAGCCAGTAGTTGAAATTGCAGATTTTGAGGTCGACAAGAAGATTTTGCAGGAGATTGCCTTCACAACCAATGCAAAATTCTTCGAGGCTAAAAATAAAGATACACTAAGAGCGATTTACGAAGAAATTGATGCGATGGAAAAATCTGATTTCCAACAAGATATATCCACATTGTATAAAGAACTTTATCAAGTACCTCTCGGATTGGGGATTTTCTTCCTGATTTCAAATTTTGTTCTGAAAAGAACTTTTTATCTCCGGTTACCATGACTATTTTCAAAGATCATCAATTTATATCATTGGGATTGGTTACTGTAGTAATGCTAATCATTCTTTATATATTTACCCAAAAGAATAAGAAGAAAAAGATTCTTAAATTCACATCCGCTGAGTTGTTCCCTCGGCTTGCTCCAAATCATTCAACCAGACGAAATTGGACTAAGTTTGGATTATTTTGTTCCGGGATCTTGGTTTTGTTTTTCGCTCTAGCCAGACCGCAGTGGGGATTCGAAAAAAAACAGGCAGAAGCCAATGAATTTGATGTCATGATAACACTTGATGTATCAGCTGCAATGCTCGCCCGAGATGTCAGTCCCAACCGTATTGAAAAGGCCAAGTCCAGTATCATAAACCACATTGATAAATTAAAAGGAAATCAGGTGGGACTCATTTACTTTGCCGGCAATGCAATAAAGAAATCCGCTCCCACCGAAGATCATAAAACATTAGTGACGACTTTAAATAGTCTGGATATATTTAAGGAAAATGAATCCGGCGGTGTAGGTGGGGATGCTAACATGTCCTCCCCAATTGAAGAAGCTTCCACACTTTTCAAATCTGATGATCGTAACAAATTTCTCATCATTATATCGGATGGATATGACAGTATTGCGGGGGAAGGACTGAAAAGAGCCAAAAAAGCTAAAGAAGAGGGTGTGAAGATTTTTACTGTTGGAGTGGGGGGTGCCCAAGCTGTCCCTATACCACTTGATCCGCTGGGTAATGAACCAAGTTCTTTCATTAGGGATGATGAGAATAATTTAGAAACTTCTAAATGCGAGGCAAGATACCTTCAGGACATGGCTTTAGCAACAGGAGGAGAATACTACAACCTAGGAGCAGCAGGTGAAGGGTTTTCTGCAGTAATTGACAAACTGCAATCTTTAGGGCTGAAAAACTCTCGAACCGTATCAGATGAAGTCCCCATTGAAAGATTCAAGTTTCTTGTTACCTTTGCACTTCTTATTCTTATCATTGAAAGACTTATTCCATCGTCCAAATTAAATCTTTCTAAAAGTGTCAACCTTTGCATCGCTTTATTAGCGTTTCTCTTACCGAGTTGCTCAAAACAGGAAAACATTCAGTTGGCTGAAGATTTATTTGCAAAAGGAAACTATTTGGAGGCAGCAAACTACTACGAAATGGAACTTAACGCTTCAGCAGGAATTGATGATAGCACAAAAGCAAAGCTTTACCTCAACGCCGGTCTTGCCCACTCAAAGTCAAATAACGATTTTTTAGCCATACAATGCCTCCAAAATGCAATCAATTTCAGCGTAAATTCCCCAGATTTACAGTCAAAATCACTGAATGAATTAGGTAACATATCATACAGAAAAACCAATGATTGGCTGGATCAACAAAATGTTTCTGAAGCAAGAAGAGTGTGGGAAGAAGCAATAAAATATTATGAATCGGCTTTTCAACTGGATGGAAACCTTAAAGCTTCCAACAACTTAAGTTCTTTAAAACGACAAATTGAAGAAAGGATTAATTCGTTGGTTAGTGAAATTAAAGGCGTGGTTTGGAGAGATATTAATGGAGATGGAATACCCCAGAAGAACGAAAAAAGGCTCAAAGCCAAAGTTTTTTGGGACAAAAACAATGACGGTGAACATAATGCGTCCAATGAAGCCTTTTTAGGGACTGATCCGAATGGCCAGTTTGCTTTCGAATGGATTTCCTCCGAATACCCCGTTAGCATGTCCATAGATTCTGAAATTATTGAAGACAACCGATCAAGACAAAATTTTCTCGTTCCAGTTTTTCCTCTGCCTCCTCCTCCTTTAAAAATAAACCATGTTAAAAATTATACCCTGAGTGTTAAGAAACCCACCCAATATAACATCTTTCTATCTTACCGTTCAGCCCCATTAATCAAAGGGAATATTTGGTCCGATGCTAATGGTGACGGTCAACAAGACTCCAATGAAACGGGTTATTCACGAGCTAAAGTGTTTTTGGATGTAGACGGGAATTTTCAACTCGATGAAAATGAGTCGTCTTTTTCTCCTGACAATAATGGTTCGTTTATATTTCCCGTACCTCCGGGGCAGTATTCTGTCTGTATATTGCCTGAAAATCCTGATGCCAATATAACCTTTCCCATAGAAGACAGAAAAGCCTACCTGACTTATATTGATTATGAATCGGCTTCAGAACCTTTGAACTTTGGTATCCAAGACAATTCTGAAAACCAACAGGAATCTTCTTCAGACAACAATCAGAACCAACAACCAACTCCAAGACAAGATCAATCCAAGAGTGAAAATGAAGCTGAGGAACAAAATAAGGCTGTTAGCCCGGAACAAGTGAATGCTCTTTACCAAAGGCTGTTACAAGAGGGGGATGCTAACAGTCAACTACTCAATGAAGGGAAGCAAAAAGCGGGGAGAATCATAAGGCTTCCACTAAGGAAGTAATTTTGAGTGATGTTCATTACTAGAGGATTATTATTTTTTCTGGCTCACTGCTTTATCGTAAGCCTAGGTGATACACTATGGGGACAAAACATTCGGGTGGAGGCAAGCTTTCAACCAAACTCTATCTCTGTTTCAAGTGTATCTACTTATAAACTTGTCATTCACGGAACTCAGCAAAACCCACAAGGAAAGCGTCCAACTGTCGAGGGTCTTCAGATTTCCAATAATCCACGATCGCTTCGCTCGGCAAATTTTATAAATGGTGTGCCTTCGGTTAGGGTTGAACTGTCATTTCAAGTAAAGCCACAAAGAGTTGGCTCCTTCACAATCCCTTCTTGGATTCTTGTGGCGGAAGGTCAAACTATACCGGTGCCACCGGCAACTCTTAAGGTGCTTGCACCAACTCAAAAGGAAAAACAAGCACAAGAAGATCTCCGACAGGCTTCTTTTCTTGAATTTGATCTTCCCAAGAGTTACTTTTATGAAGGGGAAACGGTCTTAGGTAAACTCACCTTATTCGTTTGGGACCGTTTACCGGTAACCCGCATCGAAAATGCTCCCGTAAAAATCGGTGATTCATTTTCAAGTAACTCCTTGTCTAAATGGCATGAAGAAAAGAGAAATGTATCAAAATTTAGCAAAATATATTCGACTTTCTCATGGCCAATTAGTCTGACTGCGTCAATGGCTGGTACCAAAGAGATTAGTTTTACGGTTAATTTGAGAGTGAGAGTGAATTCACGAAGTAAATCACCCTTTTCAAGTCCCTTTTTCAACGATCCATTCTTTGGTTTTGGGAGAGAGGAATCCCTAGCTGTAAAATTGCCGACCAAAGTTATTGAGGTTAAACCCCTGCCGACAAAAAATCGTCCACCAACTTTTTCTGGAGCAATTGGGAGTTTTCGATCCTCTTACTATGTCAGCAAGGAAAAGGTAAATGTAGGAGATCCAGTTCAACTAACCTTCAGCCTTGAAGGAAAAGGAAACTTCTCTGCTATACCCGCACCGGTGATTCAATCAAATAAGAACTTCAAGGTCAGTTCGCCAGTTTTTCTTTTCGATGGAGATAAAACGATGAAATTTGAAGGCGTTCAAAAATTTGAATATATTCTTACACCCCTAAGACAAGGTAAGCTTGAAGTTCCGTCTGTCACTTTTTCTTACTTTGACCCTGAACTTGGAAGTTATCTAACAACGCCTGTTGATAAGTCTATGATTAATGTGGAACCGGGAGAACAATGGACGCAAGTTTTGCCAAATAATCCCAACCCCATATCTGAAAGTAAATCTCCATCGATTTCGAGCAGGGATCTGTTCCAAACCGCGAGTAATCCGGGCCAATGGAAGGACTCGCTACAAGCGAATGCAGTGGATGCCAGTAATTGGTTTTGGTCTCTCCAATTAATTCCTTTTTCAGGAGTTTGTGCTTTATGTTTTCTGGGATGGAAAAAAAGAAATTCCACCCATGAGGATTTAAGAATAAAGAAATCAAATCTTACCAGGAGGCTTAACCAAAGTGCGGATCATCTAGAGGCGAAAGAGTTCTTCCGGGCATTCAAAGATCTATTAAGAACACAAATCAATCTAAAAGACAGGAATTGTAACGCATTTGCATTATCAACAAAGGAGTTATTGGAATACTTAATTGATAATGGAAAAGGCAATGAAGTAGTAAATCAGATAGAGGAAATGCTTAACCTCAGCGATAATCTAGAGTTTGCAGATGTAAAAGCGGGACGCTTAGACTTTAAAGAACTAAAAGCAAAAGTTGCATCAATACTTAAAAAACTATCATGAAGATAATTTTGATAATCTCATTTCTTGCATTTGCAATTGGACAGCAATCAACTGCTTTTGCTAATTCGAAAGAACAGTTGTTTTATGACGCCGTCCGACTCGAAGCCATTGGAGAATTAGACAAAGCAATTATTTTATATGAGAAAGCAGCATCCAAGAGCAGCAGTGCCAATTTACATGGCAACTTAGCCAATCTGTATTACAAGACCAAAGATTATGGAAGATCAATTTTGCATTACCGAAAAGCTCTTCTGCTTGAATCAGAAAATAGAGAGTTTCTCGAGAATCTATCATTTGTCAAAAGCGTTGCAGGGATTTCTCAAATCTCTTTGAAAAATGAGGTCTTGGGTGCATCAAATAATAACTTTTTGAAAGTTCTTGCAGGGATTTTCTTCTGGTTTGGTTTACTTACCCTTTCTGTGTGCTTTTTTCTTAGGCACTCTTCAAAGACTCTCATCACAATCACAACTGTATTTGTGCCCATGAATCTTTTACTATTTTATTTAGTCCATAATTCTAATAAAAAAATTGTATTCCAGAAATCCGAATTAATTGCACTCGCACCTAACACAAATGATTCTAACTCCAGTCAAAATGTGCAACTAAGAAGATTTGCCGCCTCTAGTAGTTCATCAAATACTGAGGTAAAGCCCGGAGAAAGTTTATCTGCAAATGTGTTAAGTGATGGTTCTCACAAAAGTCATCAATCACAAGATACCAAAAAGTGGATTTTGGTAAGTACAAAGGACAATCGGAAGAAAGGATGGGTTCTTGAGGAAGAAATTGGATGGATCGTAAGAAGATAAAAGGCTAAATTAATTGGTCCTGATCAATTTTTTCAATTGATACAAAATTAACCTTAAACTTTTCCACCAAGCTTTTCCTAAGATTTTCAGGCAACTCCTCGATTCTTTTGTTGATCTCTGCCTCATCTTGCACTTGCCGCTTGGATTCACGAGGCGAAGTTTCTATTGCAGTTAATTCGTGAGATTGATTATCAGAAATATCTGCTTCCTGAACCAATAATGGGGTTTCTTCTTTTTTTGCTAATTCGGTAGGTTTTGAAAAACCATCTTGCTCACTATGAATAACTTGCTTGTTCGTTTCATAAGTTATTTCAGAAAATGAATCTAAGGTATTTTCTTTATGATTATTCTCAATTAACTGGGGCTTTTTTTTTTCCTCTCCTTTGGGTAAAACTTGAGAAATCCTTCTTATTACCTGATCGATTGAACGAGATTTACCAGATTCGACTGCCCTAAATAGGGTAACTTCAAAATTGGTTTTCTCAGATAAACCCAAGCGAACGAGTTCTTCTCCATCCCTCAAAACATCCAATATACGGACTATTTGCTCAGGCTGGGCACCTACTCCATCTTTTAGATTTTCAACTAATGTCAGTCTAAATTGGTCGCTTAAATCCTGTAATGCACGGTAAAAATCCAATCCTTCCAAAGAAAAAGCATCGGTTTCATTTAAAATAAATTCATAATTTCCATCAACTATAGCGTCCGCTAATCTGGCTATCCTTTGACCAGATACTAATCCATAAACTTCAAGAACATTTTGTTGCGAAATGGTATTACCACAGAATGAAATCATCTGGTCCAGAATGCTCTGGGCGTCTCGCATTCCGCCCATAGCCATTCTTGAGATTGCATTCAATGCATTGTCGTCAACTTCAATCCCTTCCTTGCAACTAATTTCTTTCAACTTATCAGAGATTAGATCAGCAGGGATTGAGCGAAATTCAAATCTTTGACATCTGGATACGATTGTTGGAAGAACTTTGTGTGACTCAGTAGTTGCAAACACAAATTTCACATGTGGAGGTGGCTCTTCAAGAGTCTTTAACAAAGCATTAAAAGCCGCTTGGCTGAGCATATGTACTTCATCAATTACATAAATCTTAAACCTACATTGGGCAGGTGAATATTGGCATTCGTCTCGCAACTCTCTAACTTGATCGACCGAGTTATTGGAAGCCCCGTCAATCTCAATTACATCAAGACATCGTCCCTCCATAATAGCATTTCCAATTTCTGAATCCTCTGGAACATCCAAAGATGGTCCTTCTTCCCAATTCAGGGATTTTGCAAAGAGTCTTGCCGAGGTTGTTTTGCCAGTACCACGAGGCCCCACAAAAAGATAAGCATGAGCTATTCTTCCTGCTTCAATTGCATTTCCAAGAGTTCGTACTACATGATCCTGACCAACAAGTTCAGAAAATTGCTTTGGACGCCATCTGCGTGCAATAACTTGATATGAATTGTCTGACACGATAACTCTTTCTGTTCAATTATGAATAATCAGGCAAGATAAACAAAATTTAAATTGTTGTTCGTCACGATTTAACAACAAAAAAAGGTCAGGCACCCCACAGCACACACTTCCCATAACTACCGCTGCTTCCTTCCGGACCTGACGGGGTTCGTTTGAGACGCGTCGCATGGGACCCGACCAAATTTAATACAAAATTATTTTCAGTTTTCTTGCAAACTCTTTATTATTTTTCGGAAATATTTAGATTCATGTAATTAAACTTTAATTTTGCCAAGCGATCACATTTTAAAGATAATTGTTAAATGGGAAATTCTTTTGGAACCTTGTTTCGTATATCCTCATGGGGAGAAAGTCATGGAGGAGGCATTGGCGTGGTAGTAGATGGTTGCCCCCCACAGATGGATCTAAGCGAAGCAGATATTCAACCATTCCTCGACCGGAGACGACCCGGACAGAGCAAAATAACAACGCCCCGATCTGAAGCAGATCAGGTTGAAATTCTCTCCGGAACTTTTGAGGGAAAAACATTAGGAACACCAATCGCTTTACTTGTTAGAAATAAGGACGCACGACCACAAGCATACGATGAAATGAAAACAAAGTTTCGTCCATCACATGCAGACTATACTTACCAGAATAAATTTGGTATCAGAAATCATGAAGGTGGTGGGAGATCATCAGCACGAGAAACGATCGCAAGAGTTGCTGCGGGTGCAATTGCTCAAAAGATTCTGGCTTCAGACAAAATTCAAATCACCACCTATGTTGACAGGATTCACAATATTGCATGCCCTGAACTTAGTGATATCCCTTCCCTTTCTCAGGTTGAACAATCCCCAACCCGTTGCCCGCACGCCGAAACAGCCCAAAAAATGGAACAATGCGTTCTGGCAGCAAAAAAGAATGGAGATTCAGTGGGTGGTACAATTCTTTGTCGGGTGAACAGTTTACCTGTCGGTTGGGGTTCTCCCGTTTTTGACAGGTTGGAAGCAGATTTGGCAAAAGCTATGATTTCATTGCCTGCCACAAAAGGCTTTGAAATTGGAAGCGGATTTGAAGGAACCATGCTAAAAGGCTCTCAGCATAATGATCTATTTGAAAACAAGGATGGTAAAGTCCGAACTAAAACTAATCGGTCAGGAGGCGTTCAGGGAGGAATCTCAAACGGCGAAGAATTGTTTTTTCGCGTAGCATTCAAGCCCACTGCAACTGTTCTCCAAGTCCAATCAACAGTTGATGAAAAAGGAGAAAGTACCGATCTTATCGGTCGGGGAAGACATGATCCCTGCGTACTACCTCGTGCTGTACCAATCATTGAAGGTATGACAGCATTGGTTCTAGTTGACCATAAAATGCGTCATCATGCCCAATGTGAATCATTTAATTTTTAATGCATAAATTATGGCAACGGACTTGTATGTAGTCTTGGAAACTCCAAATTCAGGTGCATTAAAATATTTGCTAGGTGATAATATTGCGGTGGATAATACTTCTACATTCCTGCTTCCCAAAGAAAAACAATCCTCAGAATCCTTTTCTTCAACCCATAATACTTTTGTTTACTGGGAAGCAAAACATAATGAGCCCTTAAATTTCAAACTACCCTCTGAAGCTTCAGAAAATAAAATTTTTCTGTTTTTTTCTCCATTTTTTGATTTGAGTACTCAATTCGAAGTTCTCTTAGAGACTTTAGAAAAAGAAAGTTTTCAGCTCATAAGAATATTAGCTTTCATAGATGCAAATGTACTGGAAAGTATTTCTGGCAACTTTCTTGGTTGGATGGACGCCATTGCCCACTTTTCAGATGCAATCTGTATAACCAATCGAACAAATCAAAACGGTAAATATGCAAATGAATTAATTAAGCGGTATGAACAAATGCGATACCCTGTAGAAACTTACATTCTTTCCGTTACCAATAGAAGAAAAATGGCAAATGTTCTTAATCCTCGAACAAGAAGAATTTCTCATGCCTTTGACTCTTCAGAAATGCTTGAAGAGGAGGACACTCCACAAAACGACCCCTATCTTAGAAAGTTATCTAATGGGAAACGAGAAAAAACTATTCCAATTCCATTCAAAATTTAGATTTGTGTCTCGACTCTCTTTTTTTTGAGAGTTATAAAAATTCTATCTGCCGGGGTGGCGGAATTGGTAGACGCGCTAGATTCAGGTTCTAGTGTCCGCAAGGACGTGCGAGTTCGAATCTCGCCCTCGGCATTAATTTTTAAAATAGTTCTTAAAAATCGTTTATTATACTTGTACAAAAAACAAAATTATTATTTTATAAAGTATCTCTAAAATGAAAAATATACACCTTATAATCTTATCATCACTAATCATCTCATTTTATTCTCCAATTTATTCGCAGGAGGAATCAGAAGAATCTTCAGAAGGTGGAGACAGTTCTAGTGGTGGAGACACTGGCTCTGCTGCGTCTTCTGCAATATCAGGTTCGGTTGCTGCACCATCTGTTACAACGAGTGGAGCGATCGAAGGAAATTCTAACATAGCCTTAGTTCGTTTGGGCATGTCCTTAACAGAAGCACTTGCATATACTCCTGAGCAAGCCGGCAGTTTGGTTAAAAAAGTTGTCGTTGATGGCATTGACGTAAAAGTTCTTGCTTCATTGGATCCAGATGAGGCAAATCTTGCTTTCCAAAGCTCTATATTTACTGCATTCAATGCAGTCAAAGAACTTTCTAGCTATGTTAAAGCTGATCATAATGAAGCACTCATTGAGGCGGCTACCCTGGCTAACACATTGCTTGTGGACAGAAGTATCAGTACTTCATCAGATTTGCCATCTTCGGTAAGTGTTAATTCTTTCGTATCAAGTGGTTACAATGTAGCATTGATTAATTTANTATCAAAGTACGGTGCAATTGGNTCGAATGGAGATTCAGTCGTGTCTGGNATNTTTACAGGAGCCTTAAATGACTCGCTGANTAATAATTCAGACCTTTCCANCAAAACTTCAACTGCCGATTTTCTCAGCTATCTTTCAGTTTANACAGGAAATGCTGCATTTGGCGACATTGACGCAACCTCTACTGTTCTTGATCTTCCTGTCCAAAATATAACTGTTTCACCAGGAGCCAATGTTGACATTGGTACTGCCTCAACGTCTTCTTCGATTGATGTATCCTCACTTCTTCCCGAATCCTCATCCAATCATCGTTCCGGAAGGAAGGTTCATGTAATCGGTGCTGCTAAGGATATTAAAATTTCTGGAAGTACTACATTTACCAATACAAATGATACCGAGGACCATGCATTGGTTTTAGGTGCAGCTGATGATTTCATGTTGAACGGCAGCGACCTCACATACACCGGTTCGAATCTAGCTTTGGGTGCTGGAGGAAGTGATACTGACACCATGTATTTAGTAAACACTACTATAACCACAGGAGGCAACTTGGCTGCCGGTACTCTTGGAACTCTCAATGTATCATCTGCAAACTTTAATGTTGGCAACGGAGGTGCTAATTCTGATCCCGATAATGTTTATCTTTTTGCCAATGACTTAATTCAAATTAACGGACTGAGTTTTTCTGGCAGCCGATTGGATGATGTCTACATGGAGGCAATCACTGTCAATCTTAACAATGTGGCATTTCCATCAACAGCTGATGTCATTCTTAAAAGTCGAGACGGAACCCTGCACTTTGGAACTTATTCTGCACCTGTTGTCGGAAGTGTGAATCTTACCAATGTTGCTCATGGTAGCACTGCATTATCTGCAAGCTACTTCGATAATGGACCAGCTGGTCACATCGATTCTACCATAACCTTACCCAATGGTAAGTCGGCTGTTAAAATTCGTAAGCAATATTAAAATTTCCCACTTTTTTAAAAAATGAAACATAAAATACTCACTACACTTTCTCTTATTAGCATTGTATCATTTGCTTCAGGCCAAGCTAATCCAGATCAAGTCCAATCTAGAATTGAAGGTACTAATCGTGCTCAAAACACCCCTGTAGCTGGACAATTAGGTGCTGACCAGTCATCATCTAACAATACAGCTGCCGAAAGTGACACAGGTGCCCAAAGACCGGTTTCATTGAGTGAAAGTGAGATTTCCGCTTACTTTGGTTATGACACTAAGTACTTTTATCGCTCAAACCCTCTAGCTCAGTCTGGGGCCTTAGATCAAGTATCAACTGACATGTGGACCAATACTTTTTTCTCCGGACTTTCTACAGTAATTGATGATGGAGCTGGTGTGTACACTCCGTTTTTATCTGGTTCTTACACCATAAATGATTACTTGCAAGATGATCTTGGTGATTTCAATTACAATTCATCTCATCTATCAACAGGTTTGTTTTCATACTACGGTGGAGCTTCAACTTATTTTGCAAAAGTTGACTACAACATGGATAAGAGCACAGAAAATGATACTGAAGATTACAGCGAATTCTTTCCTCAAATAGGCTTAATAACATCATACAATTTATCTGATTCTTTTTCAGTCGCTACCACAATTGGAATTGGTTACCACCTCACCACCATTTCCGACGCAGGTGGTTCAAGAGTCGATGACTTACTTGACAATCTTGATATCTACGCAATGTTATCACCGTCATTCTCTGACATCCCTTTAATTGACACATTGGGAATTACCTACAGGGTAAGTTTTCAAACATACGAAAACGGAACCTATTCAGACCGAGAAGATATAACCCATTCGTTTATGGGTGGTTATGCATTTACACTATTTGATGCGGATTCACCAAAACTTAATCTTTTTTCTGTTTATTCCTCTCGAAATTCAAACCAAAACACATTTGACTACAAAAGTGTTGATGCAGGCATTGGTTTGACTCTCATTGCCGAATTTTGATTGCACTGCATTTCATTTTTAAAATNAACTTCGCCGTTGTGTTTACAACGGCGTTTTTTTTGCATGCTCAAAACAAACCGACTGTTAAATTTTTATCTGGGAAAGTAGAGTTGGTTGACTCCAATCAAAGCGGTGAAGACGCAATTAGTATTTTGGAGATTAACTCATCGATAGAATCAAATCATATTGTAGCAAGCGGAAAAGGATCTCGCACCGAATTAGAAACAAATGAAGCAATCTGGAGATTAGGCAGCAAGAGTCTATGTAAATGGATTTCGAATAATGAATGCTGGTTGCACTCAGGCAGTCTTCTTTATTCCTCTGACATAAAATCTTCTATAATAATTAGTTCAATTAGTACACGGGCTGTATTTGAAGGAACTGGAACCATAATAATCGAAACAACAAGCAATGGTGGATTTAAGTTTATACCATTAGAAGGGTCAGGAACCCTTTCTACTGAAAAAGGTGGATCAAAGAAAGTTGTTGGAGGTAGGTTAATTTTAGTAATGTCAAACCCTTCACAATTCGGAGACGCATTCGATATAGATTTGCTGTTGATGCTAAAGTCGAGCCGCTTACTTAACTCTTTCCCTGATACCCTACCAAGGGTGCGTCATATTGGAATGGCTTTGTATGTCCAGCAGGTTAGACTTAAGGGCAAGTATGACGCACTGATTGGAGATGCTACTACTGAAAAAGATCTGCAAATGTGGAAATTTGGATCAGAAAATTCCTCTGATACTTCTAAAAGTGAAGGATTATTTAATAAAATTTTTAATAGATAATCATCCATGATTTTTAAACTGATCCGACTCGTTTTCATTGGTTTTTTAAATTTTTTTATATTAAATATTTTATCAGCCGAAACTAATACTGAATTAATTGCACTTCGTGGGAATACCGATGCACAAATTCAAATGGCACTATTCTCCTTTAATAAATCTCCAAGAGATTTACAGGCATCAAAGATGTGGCTCGAAATGGCAGTTATGAGAAATCATCCTAAAGCATGTCATATGCTCGGAGTTCATTACCAACAAGGTTGGGGTACCCCCAAAAACCTATCAAAAGCAATAAAGTCTTGGAAAAGAGGAGCACAGCTAGGAAATTTAAAATGTATCGAGAAAATAGTTATCACCTATTTTGAAAGGAAAGAAATAATCACTGCATATGCATGGGTAGATGTTTTATCAAGTATTCATCCGAGTCTCTCCATCCCAAAAAAGTGGACATCAAGAGAAGATTTAGATGAATTTGATCTAAGCCAAATTGATAAAACAAAAAAATTAATTTTAGAATCCTTGAATCAAGTAACAGGAACTCAAATTTATGATCCAATTGATAAATCATCCTCTGTCATAAAAATATCCCTTCCCAATGGTGATAAATTCGAAGGAAATCAAATAAACTTCGTCCCAAATGGCTTTGGATTGATAACAAGAAATAATGGGACAACTTTTATGGGTGAGTTTGTCAACGGAGTACCGAATGGATTCGGTACCCTAATAAGTACAAAAGGAGTAATTACCTATCAAGGAATTTGGAGGGAAGGAAAACCTGCATCCATCTATAAGAAAGTCTCTAATGAACAGAGAAGTAGGTAGTAGTTAGTTAATTTCTGTTTGCTCTTCGGGTTTATCCAAAACGCTGCTTATATAAATTTTAGACGCTATGATTCCAAGAACCACGGTAGCAAACATTATAACAGGCACTAAAATTAAGGGTAGACGTTTCTGGGTGTGTCCAAATTCAGGTTCATCAATAAAATCCATGAGGTTAAATTAGTTTTGAAATTGATAAGGTCAATTAAGAAGAGATCAACTAATTTTCTACTACCCATGAGTTATTGCCAGTAAGCAACTCCTGCAAAGATCCAATTCCTTGCGACTGTGCTGAATTTATTTGTCCAACAACAGATTCTTCGTATGTCTCACGTCCTTCAAGTTGTCTGAGTATACCAAAAGGTGTTGGAAAAGTTGGATAACTCATTTGAGCAAGGAGGGTGGCGTAAGCTGGGTTAGGATCTTTTGGATTATGGATGAGCAGATTGTCTGTATTGGAATCTTCACCCAGAGTTACGGTTTCCATACTCAAACCATTGAGTCGAATTCCCTTACTACCACCTTCTCCAAAAACAAGTGGCTTACCTTCCTCTAAAAACATAACTTGTTCGCTTTTAACATCACGGCCAGTAACCGAATCAAAAGTTTTATTGTTAAAAATTACACAGTTTTGAAAGACCTCAACAAAGGAGGTTCCTTTGTGTGCTTGGGCTGCTTTAAAAGTCTCAAGCATATGTTTTTGATCAGTATCCGTAGTTCGAGCAATAAAAGTAGACTCACTGCCCAAAGCAAACAAAAGGGGATTGACTGGATAATCAACTGATCCAGAGGGCGTACTTTTAGTTTTTTTACCAACTTCGGAAGTGGGACTGTACTGTCCTTTAGTTAGTCCATAGATCCTATTATTGAATAATAAAACATTTATATCCAAGTTTCTTCGCAGTAAGTGGAGTAAATGGTTCGCTCCAATCGAAAGTCCATCTCCATCTCCTGTGATCATCCAAACAGACAAATCAGGATTAGCCACTTTTATACCTGTGGCCACAGTAGGAGCACGACCGTGGATGGTATGAAATCCATAGGTGTTCATATAATAAGGGAAACGACTGGAACATCCTATGCCGCTTACTACCACGAACTTTTCTTTAGGTATACCAAGTTCAGGTAGAGTACGTTGAACTGCGTTAAGGATAGCGTAGTCTCCACAACCAGGACACCAACGCACATCGTTAGAGGTTACAAAATCTTTTTTAGTAAGGGTACTTTCTTCGGTTGATGCACTCATAAATTTAAAATTTCAGGATTAAGAAAGGTGGTTCACGAATTCTTCTCTAAGTTCCGTTACCTTAAATGGTTTACCTTGAACTTTATTGAATGCGATAACATCCCTGATGTACCTTGATCTAAGTATAGTACTTAACTGTCCGAGATTTAACTCGGGAACGACAACCTTTTTAAAAGAATCAAGGAGTTGGTCTAGATCATTGGGAAGAGGATTTAGATATCTTAAATGAATACTACTGATAGCAAAGCCTTCGTCTTGAAGAGTTTTAGTTGCAGAGGAAATAGCACCATAAGTCCCCCCCCACCCTATAACCAATACATCACCTTGTTTTTCACCTTGTACTTGAATGGGCTCATAACTATCTGCTATTCCGTTTATCTTCTCTGCTCTTAAATAGGTCATATTTTCATGGTTTTCTGGATCATAACTCACACCTCCATCCTCAGATTTCTCAAGGCCGCCTATCCGATGTTCCAATCCAGCTTGCCCGGGGATTGCCTGTGTCCGAGCCAAAGTCTCGGGATTACGCTTGTAGACTATAAATTCTTCTTCTGGATTTGCAAATTTTGTATGGATGGTAGGAAGATTGGAGACATTCGGAATCCTCCATGGTTCTGAACCATTTGCTACATACAAATCACTTAGTAAAATAACTGGAGTCATATATGTAAGTGCAATCCTCGAGGCTTCAATGGCACAATCAAAGCAATCGGAAGGAGAATGAGCCGCCAATACGGGTAATGGGCAATCCCCGTGCCTCGCATACAAACTCTGTAAGAGATCACTCTGCTCTGTTTTGGTAGGCAAACCTGTACTTGGTCCGCCCCTTTGTACATCAACAATGATTACGGGTAACTCAGTAATCGAAGCCAACCCAATAAATTCACTTTTCAAGCACATACCGGGACCACTCGTTGCAACCACTGACAAATCTCCCGCAAAGCTGGCTCCAATGGCCATTCCCATGGCTGCAATTTCATCTTCGGCCTGCAAAGTTTTAACTCCAAATTTTTTAAGAGCAGACAAGCCTTCCAGAATCGGAGAGGCTGGAGTGATCGGATAGCCTGCATACAAAAGCTCACGATGAGCCTGTTGAGCTCCAGCAACCAAGCCATACACAAGAGCTTCATTACCGGAAATTTTTCTGTAAACTCCTGCTTGTGCAGGTGCTTTCGATACCTGATATCGATTTCGGGCAGTTTCCATTGTGTCGCCCAAATTATAGCCAGCTTTTAGAACAGTGGAGTTGGCCTCAGCTAAATCTGGTAATTTCTTACCCCACTTATCACTAAAAAATTTCAGCGTAGGCTCAAGTGGGCGACCATAAACATAGTACATAAATCCAAGAGCAAAAAAGTTCTTACACCGAGCCTTATCTGATGGCTTGAGAGAACTTTCCTTTAGAGCTTCTTTCGTAAGACTCGTTAGGTCCAACTCGACAAGATGATATTTTTTTCGAAAAGTTTCATCTTCAAGAGGGCTTGTTTCATAACCCGCTTTTGAAAGATTCATTTTCTTGAATGAATCAAGATTTACTACAAGCATCCCGCCCTCGGGTAAGTCGTCAATATTAGCCTTTAGGGCAGCAGGGTTCATTGCAACCAAGGCATCGGGTTCGTCCCCCGGGGTCAAAATCTTACGACTTCCAAATTGGAGCTGAAAACCGGAGACTCCCGCCAATGTCCCAGCAGGTGCACGAATTTCTGCGGGAAAATCTGGTAGAGTTGCTATATCATTTCCAGCGAATGCACTGGAATCTGTAAAGCGTTCACCCACGGTTTGCATTCCATCACCGGAGTCACCGGCAAAACGAACGACCGCAGATTCGATTTCTTCGAAGGAATCAGTTGAAGGACTCATATAGTAGGCTGATTAGGTGTAAATGACCAAGTTGGTATTTAATGTTTGTTACTTTATTTAATGAATCTCAACGATAATCGACGAAAATCTGTCCATTTCGATGACCCCATGGTAAATAGAATCAATTTCAGGACAAAAGTCTCATATTTCTGAATGAATCAGTGGGAAAGGAAACAAATTAAAGGCAAGTGAAATTCTATCTATTGAAGATTGGTTTGAGTGTACGCCGTGTTTTAGATGAGGAGGAAAAATGACGATTTTTCCGACTTCCGGTTTAATACAAAGGTCATTCACCCCTTTTCTCCGAAAAAAAAGGTCTCCGGAATCACAACAGGCTTGTAAATAAGTTACTGCAGATAAATTGCATACACGAGCATGATCATGGAGCCCTGTCTTTTCTCCGTTTCTTGCAATATTGAACCAAAAGGGAGGATACGAATCTGGGTTCTGTTTTATTGCTTCGAACAAAATTATTGAAGAAGTCTCCAATTCTCGTTTGGCCAAATCTCTGGCATATCTCATTGGAACTTTCACGCTAGGAACATCCTTGACTCTTAAATATAAGTTTTCCCATCGTCCACCTATCTTATGAGATTTCCTGACTTTAGTTTGTTTATCTGAAAACTCTTGCAACAAATTAGGAATCCACGAATCAGATTTTGGCACAAAAGATTCAAGGATCTTATCTTGTCCCCAATCAATTGTTCTTACCATTTTTTAATTAAAGATAGGTATCCGTAAAAAAAAGGTTAATCAAATGAGAAAATGGTCGGGACGGTGAGATTCGAACTCACGGCCTCCTGCTCCCAAAGCAGGCGCGCTAACCAGACTACGCTACGTCCCGAAAAATTATTCATAAACTTTTATTAATTACTTGGCAAAGCAATTTGTGAATACAATTTTTTCCTTTTTTGAAATTGCCCAAATAACATATCAATGTATCATGATATGTTGATATGTTATGAACGACTTTTCTAAAATTAAACCAACTGAATCAGACTTAAGGTCCATTCTTGATAAACGAATACTATTCATGGATGGAGCTATGGGTACCATGATTCAGCAGGAAAAGTTGCAGGAAGAAGATTTCAGGGGTGATATTTTTAAAAGTCACTCATCCGAACTTAAGGGAAACAATGATTTGTTAAGTTTGACCCGTCCTGAAATTATCAAAAAAATTCACCAGTCTTATTACGCTGCAGGCAGCGACTTAGTTGAAACTAATACTTTCAGTGCCACCAGCATTGCGATGGCTGACTATCACTTGGAAGAGGTTGTACACGATCTGAATGTTACCTCCGCTAAATTAGCCAGGGAAGCTGCTGATGAAGCGATGATCAAGGATCCAAGCCGCCCGCGATTTGTAGCAGGTGCTATTGGTCCAACTAATCGTACCGCATCTCTATCTCCAGATGTGAATGACCCATCTCTCCGAAATGTTACTTTTGACCAGCTTGTAGACACCTATTACAGGCAAATCGTTGGACTAGTTGAAGGCGGGGTGGATATTCTCATGCCTGAGACCACTTTTGACACACTCAATCTGAAGGCAGCGATCTTCGCGATTGAGAATTTTTTTGAAAGCACTGGAAAAAAATTACCAGTGATTCTATCTATAACTATAACCGATGCATCGGGACGTACTTTATCTGGTCAAACTACAGAAGCCTGTTGGAATTCAATAGCTCATGCTAAACCATTAGGCGTTGGTTTAAACTGTGCATTAGGTGCAGATGCCATGCGCCCATACCTTCAGGCTTTGTCGAAAAATGCAGATTGCTTTGTTCATTGTTACCCAAATGCCGGTTTACCCAACCCGTTAGCCCCCACTGGGTACGACGAAAAACCTGAAGATACGGCAAATTCCCTGTTCACATTTGCGGATGAAGGACTCCTGAACATGGCGGGGGGTTGCTGTGGAACAACTCCTGAGCATATTCATGCAATTTCTGAGCGCTTGTCACAAGCAGCACCCAGAGTTCCGGTAGAAATTGAACCAGCCATGAGGTTAAGCGGTCTGGAGGATTTTTCACTCAAAGGGCAATCAAAATCATTAATCATGGTTGGGGAAAGGACAAATGTAACCGGATCTCCTAGGTTTCGCAAAATGATCGAAAGTGAAGACTATGAATCTGCACTTAAAGTTGCCAAGCAACAAGTTGAAAATGGTGCAAACATTATCGATGTTAACTTTGATGCGGCAATGCTAGACGGTGAAGCATGCATGACCAAATTTCTAAACTTGGTTGTTTCTGAACCTGATATATCTCGTGTTCCCATCATGATTGATAGCTCAAAATGGTCGGTTATAGAAGCGGGCCTAAAGGTTATCCAAGGCAAGTGTATTATTAATTCGATTAGCCTGAAAGAGGGAGAAGCAGCCTTTAAGGGCCATGCAAAGCTTGCTTTAAGGTATGGAGCAGCAGTTGTTGTTATGGCTTTTGATGAAAAGGGGCAAGCTGCCACCCTCAGTGATAAAATAAGAATTTGCGAAAGAGCCTACAATATTTTGGTCAATGAAGTCGGATTCCCGCCTTCAGATATTATATTTGACCCAAATGTCCTTACCCTGGCAACTGGTATGGACGAACACAATGCATACGGTGTTGATTTTATTGATGCGATTCGGGAAATCAAGAAGCGCTGCCCGCATGCTCGTACCAGTGGAGGCATAAGTAATGTCTCCTTTTCCTTTCGTGGAAATAATCATGTTCGCGAAGCAATGCATGCCTGTTTCCTGTATCATGCCTGTCAGGCAGGTCTCGACATGGGTATCGTAAATGCAGGGATGCTTGCAGTTTATGATGAAATCGATCCAGTTCTAAGAGTTAAGGTTGAGGATGTAGTCCTCAATAAGGATCAAAATTCAGGAGAAGCTCTTCTTGCCTATGCTGAGGAGATTAAAGATCAAAATGAGGGAAGAAAGTCTGAAGGTCCTGATCTTTCCTGGCGTGAGAAACCTGTTGGGGAAAGACTCTCCTACGCATTAGTTAAAGGAATTGGGGATTACGCAGAAGTAGATGCGGAAGAAGCAAGAAAGTTATTAGGTCGGCCTCTTGAAGTGATTGAAGGACCTTTAATGGACGGGATGAAGGTTGTAGGAGATTTATTCGGTAGCGGTAAAATGTTTCTCCCACAAGTCGTTAAAAGTGCAAGAGTAATGAAAAAAGCAGTTGCTTACCTAGAACCATACATGGAAGCTGAAAAAGCAGAAGGTAGCTCGAGCAAGCGGGGAACCATGGTTATTGCAACGGTTAAAGGGGATGTTCATGATATTGGTAAGAATATTGTGGGCGTGGTTCTGGCATGCAATAATTGGGAAGTCATCGACCTTGGAGTGATGGTATCATGTGACAAAATACTGGAAGCAGTCAGACATCACAACGCGGACATCTTGGGCCTTAGTGGTCTGATCACCCCTTCGCTTGACGAAATGATTCATAATGCTCAAGAAATGCAGAAATCTGGTTTTAAAATCCCTTTACTCATAGGCGGTGCAACAACCGGTAAGGATCACACTGCCATAAAAATCGCTCCCCACTACGAAGAACCAGTTGTACAAGTTCCAGATGCATCTCTTGTGGTGAATGTATGCAATGATCTAACGCATTCTGATAAAAAAGAGGATTTTGTAAACGGGCTGAAAGAAAAGCAGGAAATGATTAGAATCAAACATGAAAAAAAGGGTGAAAAGAAGTTAACTTCTCTTGATGATTCTCGTACAAAAGGTGTTAAAATTAACTGGAATGAACAGAAAATAGAAGAACCTTTTTCTGAAAAACTGGGGGTGCATCATTTTAAATCAGATTTAAACGAGGTCTTGGAATATTTCGATTGGTCACCGTTTTTCTGGTCTTGGGAGTTAAAGGGAAAATATCCAGATATTCTTTCAAGAGATAAAATTGGAGAAGAAGCCCAAAAATTATTTGATCACGCACAGGAGCTTTTGGATACGATCATAAAAGAAGGTTCTTTTTGCTGTGAAGCAGTTGTTGGACTTTGGCCAGCAAATGCTCATAATGATGATGTTTATCTTTATGCAGACTTAGAAAGGTCTAATAAACTCGGTACTTTTCACTTTCTTAGGCGACAACAATCTATCCCAAATCAGCCTCATTTCTGCCTTTCTGATTTTATCGCCCCCCTCTCATCAAATAGAATTGATTACCTTGGAGCCTTTGCTGTCTGTGTAGGTAATGGAGTAGAAAAACTTGCTTTAAAGTTTGAAAAAGAGAATGACGATTATTCTGCAATAATGGTTAAAGCACTTGGCGATAGATTTGCAGAAGCCATGGCAGAATTGACCCACAAGAAAATTAGAGAGTGGTGGAAATATGGAATGTCCGAGAATCTTGATTATCAAGCACTTATTGATGAGAAATACCAGGGAATTCGCCCTGCCTCAGGATACCCCAGTCAACCGGACCATACAGAGAAAGACTTAATATGGGATTTGCTTGATGTAAAAGAAAGAATCGGTCTTGAACTTACTGAATCAAGGGCCATGAATCCAGGCTGTTCAGTATCTGGACTTTATTTTGCCAACGAAAAGTCAAAGTACTTTAATGTGGGTAGCATTGGTCGTGATCAAGTTGAGGATTATGCTTTACGAAAAGAGTGGTCTATCGATCAGGCTTTGAAATGGTTACGTCCGAATTTAGGCTTCGACGCCTAACATCTACATCCTTTGGCATTGCAGGAAATAGCCTGTATATTTAGATATATTTTCCTATGAAAGAAATGTCTCCATTGGAAAAAGTTCGGCACTCTAGTGCACATGTACTCGCTGCTGCAGTTTTGCGTTTATACCCTGATACTCAGTTGGACATTGGGCCACCTACAGACAGTGGTTTCTACTACGACTTCGATACTGATGTCGCATTTACTCCCGAAGTACTTGAAGAGATTGAAGCTGAAATGAAAAAAATTATTAAAGAAAATCAGCCCTTCGAAAGAATTGAAGTTAGTAGGGAAGAAGCGAAGAAAATCATCTCTGACACAGGACAAAAGCAGTATAAACTGGGTAGGTTGAACGACATACCAGATGAAGAAACGATTACTTTTTATAAAAATGGAGAATTTCACGACCTATGTGCAGGAGCTCATGTATCCTACACTAAAAAAATTAAAGCTTTCAAACTGCTTCATGTTGCTGGTTCTTATCATCGAGGAAATTCAGAAAATAAACAGTTGCAAAGAATTTACGGGACTGCTTTTCAGTCCAAGAATGAACTCGTTGATCATTTAGAGAGAATCGAAGAGGCAAAAAAACGAGACCATCGCAATATCGGTCGAGAAATGGGTCTTTTCCACATAGATGAAATGGTGGGGCAAGGATTGGTTTTATGGAAACCGAACGGGGCTATCATCCGACAAGAACTTGAAAAGTTTATTACCTCGGAACTAACCAAGCAAGGTTACTCTCAAGTTTACACCCCTCACATTGGAAAACTTGATCTTTTTAGGACTTCTGGACACTTCCCTTATTACCAAGAATCTCAGTACCCTCCAATTCTCCAACGAGAGAGCTTGGCAGAATTAACTGAAGATGGTTTTTCAAGCACAAATCTTGAGAACAAATTGGATAGAGGTGAGCTAGATGGTCATTTATTAAGACCAATGAATTGCCCCATGCATATAAGTATCTACAAATCCGAGAAAAGGTCTTATCGTGACCTTCCAATCAAATTGGCTGAATTTGGAACAGTTTATCGTTGGGAGCAATCTGGAGAACTTAATGGCATGACACGGGTTCGTGGATTTACTCAGGATGATGCCCATCTTTTCCTTCGTGAAGATCAACTACAAAACGAAATTCAGGGATGTTTAGGATTAGTAAAACTCGTTTTTTCAGTTCTTGGCATGAACGAGTATCGAGTAAGAGTTAGTCTTCGCGATCCTGATTCCGACAAATACGTTGGAGATGCAGAAGGATGGAATAAAGCAGAAGCAGCACTCAAAGAAGCCGTAAGGACTCTGGATGTTGATTACGAGGAGGAATTAGGAGAAGCGGCTTTTTATGGTCCCAAAATTGATTTTGTGGTCAAAGATGTCATTGGTAGGGAATGGCAGTTGGGAACGGTTCAGGTCGATTATAACCTACCTGAAAGATTTGATATATCGTATGTAGGTGCCGATAATAGAGACCACCGTCCAGTTATGATTCACAGGGCTCCCTTTGGTTCAATGGAGAGGTTTTNTGGATTGTTAATTGAACATTTTGCTGGAAATTTCCCCACTTGGTTAGCACCTGAACAGGTTCGTATTCTTCCCATGAATGATGAATTACTCTCCTTTGCAGAAAAATCTGCACAGGAATTCTCCAAACATGAAATTCGTGTAAGCATAGACAGGCAGTCCGCAAAATTGGGAGCTAAAATCAGGCGTGCTGAAAACGAAAAAATCCCTCACATGATTATAATCGGTAAGCGAGAAGCAGATGAGGGAAAAGTTTCCATTCGTTCAAGAAATAATCCTGACTTAAATGGAATCTGTGATTTGGAGGATTGTATTAAGCAGATTGAAGTTGAAATCAGAACCAAAGCATTACCTAAAAAACGAACCGAAGACTCGTAATCTTATTAATAAACAGTAAAAATTTTCCGTCCATTTTTTGCCCATGTGCCAGTGTCGTAATAGAAAAAGGATTATGAATGATGATTCTCATGGAAAAATTTCTCTAGCCTTTAAATTTCCTNTCATNTTGATCATCCGTATTTACCGTTTTTTCTCCCCCGTTAAACAATTTCTACTTGGACCCCACGCAAGATGCAGGTTTTATCCAACTTGTTCAGAATACGCACTTGAATGTTTTAGATTTCTTCCCATATCTAAGGCCTTNGTAAAATCCTTTGCAAGAATTGGTAAGTGTAATCCTTTGCACCCAGGCGGATACGATCCGGTCTTTCCCGATCAAAAAGATCCCAATTGATATTCAACCTGATCGATGCCACATTCTGCCACAACTTTTGCTCCTTCAATTTGTACTGTAAAAACAAACCTTACGCCCTTTGTAGCCGAACTAATCACTCAATCTAAAAAAAAGAATCATTCCCATTTTCTTTCAATTACCATTGAAACCGACTATTCCGACCCACTTGCTATTCTAGAGGCNATTCATCAGAAAAATGAACCTGTTTGCTNCATGGAAAGACCTTCTAATGAATTTTCCATCGCCGCAGGAGAATATTTGTCTGTAGCTAATTTTGCTGGAAATGATCGATTCCTTAGGGCACAAGCATGGGCTGAAGCGATCCTTTCTAAAACTACTGTAGCAGGAGATCATAAAATCCCCGGAACAGGACCCACCCTNTTNATATCTGCTACTTTTGAAGAGGACCAACCCGAAAAGAACTCACCACCAGCACTTCAGATTTTTCTTCCTCGCTGGCAGGTTTTACGGAATGGAGGGTTTAATTTCTTAATACTAAATTTCGAAATCACTCCCCAATCGAACACTTATGAAATAATAGGGCAATATAACGAGTACATCCAAAAGATTAGTGGAATGAAATTTAATATTTCCACTGCTCGAGATCCAAAGTTAATTGAAGTCGGGCACCCAAGCGAGAACTTCGATTACGAGCCCGCAGTTATTGAAGCTCTTCGTGAAATACAAAAACGAAACCTTTCCAAAATTGTCTTAGCACGACAACTTTCCTTTCAAACTTCTGATCCTCTACCACCCTTTTCCATTGCCCACTCCCTCAGGGAAAAATTTTCAGATTGCCATACTTTTTGTATCTCTCAACCCAATCATGGATTGATGGTTGGTGCGACTCCTGAGACGCTGCTAAGAACTTCTGGCAATTCTATTGAAACTGAAGCCCTTGCAGGCTCGGCTCCTCGTGGACTTTCTGCTGGTAACGATGCACACTGGGGTAAAACACTTCTTGGTCGAGAAAAGGAAATCCTCGAGCACAAACTTGTTATTCAGAGTATTCTCAGAAGACTGTCTTCCATTGGCATTAATAATTGCCAGGAAGGAAAATCACGACTTCTCCGTCTAGCTAATCTTCAGCACGCCAAGACTCCTCTGAGAGCAAAGACTGAAAATGGAATACACCCTTTTAAAGTGCTTTCCGCCCTACACCCGACTCCTGCAATGGGAGGTTCCCCGCGTGAAATCGCTTTACCTCTAGTTCGTAAGCTTGAGAGAAAATCNAGGGGTTGGTATTCTGGGGTTTCTGGTTGGATTGATAATCGTGGAAGAGGTGAGTTTGTAGTTCCGATNAGGTGTGGTAAAATTTCTTCTGATAAACTTACACTCTATGCGGGAGCTGGTTTAGTAGATGGCTCCGTTCCGGAGCAGGAAAAAAGAGAAACAGACTGGAAACTTCAAGCTATGCTTGAAGTCATCACGGGAAGAAATACTCTTCCCTAATCGTGAACTTTAATTCAGAAGAAATAGCCTCGACCAATTTAGAGTTTGGAGCTCTTTTCGCTAAAACCCTTGACCACTTGGGCATCCATAAGATTTTCTTCTCGCCCGGCTCAAGGTCCACGCCATTAATTGTCGGNATCGAAAGATACTCTAATATAGAGCTGATACCGGTTCTAGATGAACGGAGTGCTTCATTCCTAGCACTAGGAACCAGCAAAAGGGATCAAATACCAGTTGGACTTATTTGTACTTCTGGTTCCGCTCTCACTCATTGGTTCCCTGCCGTAACCGAAGCCTGTCATTCAAGCGTGCCCTTACTCCTGTTCTCTGCGGATAGACCTCCTGAACAACAAAATTGTGGCGCGGGTCAGACCATTGATCAAAAAAATATTTTTGGAGACTTTGTACGCGGGTTTCACCAACTTGAGGTTCCTTCCTTAAAAGCAAAATTTACAAACAACCTGATCAAGATCCTTTATTTAGCCTTCCAGCAGGCGATTGGTATTAACCCTGGTCCAGTCCACCTGAATTTTCCTTTTCGGGAGCCTTTACTTCCCGAGACGCCTCACTCTCCAAAATTAAAATTCGACCTAAAGAACTTTTTTTCTGAAAAAGTTTGTTATCCTGACAAACCTTCAGAAATTTCTAGACTGATTTCTTACAGCAGACGTATCCTAGTTATTGCAGGTCAATTTTTTTCGAAAAAGGATCTTCAAACCCTTCTAAACTCCGAAGCTCCCCCGGTACTTTGTGACTCCCTTTCTCCTGGGCGCCACTCCGACTCTTCAAATCTCATTCTTCGGTATGAGAATCTATTGCGAAGTTCTGAGTTCTGTGACCGAGCTATACCAGACCTAATTTTAGTTTTAGGTCCATTACCTACTTCGAAAGTCCTTCGTAAATGGTTAGATACAAGTGGAGCTCGAAGAATTATTATCGAGCCAAGGGGAGTGAAAGTAGATCCCCTAAAAAGTGCCAGCTCAAGTTTTCAAATTAGTTATGAAGAATTTCAAGAAGTTGTTATTCCTGAACCTGAATATGAATGGTTAGAATTATGGAAAGAAGCAGA
>NHDJ01000047.1 GCA_002167265.1 Verrucomicrobia bacterium TMED56
GCAAACGGTGAAAACACCGGTTAGTGGCGTACTGTATTGGGGAACTTTTGAAAGAGGTAAGTGGAGCGGGACTTCAAGTTTTAAAACCAAACTCCGTAAAGGTGGAATGCTCAAATCTCATGAAGAATTTGTAACCATTTGCCCGGGCAAAAATTTTCGGGCTCGCTTCAACCTGCCAGAGAAGCATCTCCATAAAATAAAAGCCGGACATGACGCTTCGATTTCTATGATCTCTTCTGAAGACACTGAAATAAATTGTTCAATTGATTCCGTAAGTAGAACTCCAGTGCAACCTGGGACTTTTGATGTTATTGCTAAAATTTCTTTACCGGATGGTTTCCTCGAGCCTGTACCTGGTGCTGAATGTACATTGGAAAGAGTCACATACCATAAATTGGGCGCAATTACCTTACCCGATTCAGTTATTCATGAAGAAGACCATGACTCCGATAAAAAATATATTTATTTCCTCAATAAAAATGGAAAGTCCATAAAAAGATTCATCAAAATTGGGGAAAAAACAGGAGATTTAGTTGAAATAATTTCTGGAGTTAAAATGAACATGAAAGTTCTAAGGAATAAACCTTCGAAATAAGTAAAGATTATCGAGATTTCTTAGGGCTAATGAGTTCAAAGTTTTTAATTATTTTCCCGTTAGTTTGTTTTTTTAATCTAATCGGTTTTGGTTTTGATTCAAACAAATCTAATTCTCTACAAAATTCAGAATTTAGTGCAGATGATATTAAGTCCAGTTTAAATGGTGGATGTAAATTTTTACTTGAAATTCAGAATCCAGACGGTTCGTGGGGTTCCGCAAGGCAAACCAAAGGGCTCAATATTTTTGCTCCCGTTCCAGGTTCACACAGAGCCTTTAGACTTGCAGTAACTGCCCTCTCAATTTCTGCTCTTCTTGAAATCAAATCAAGCGACATTAAGTACTCGGAATGTCTAGCCAAGGGAAAAGAATATCTTCTCGAAAAACTTCCTAATCTCAGGCGTGCCAGTCCCATGGCTCTTTATAATGTTTGGGCTCATGCGTATGGTCTTCAAGCACTCAGTCGAATGTATGAAAACTCAGACAAAAAGATTCTGAAAAAGAAGATTCATGAAATAATGAAACAACAGATTAAAATGCTGGAAACCTACGAATCAATTGATGGGGGATGGGGCTATTATGACTTTAATGCTCAGACAAAACAACCTTCCGGCTCATCGATTTCTTTTGTAAATGCAACTGGATTGGTTGGGCTCAAAGAAGCTCAGTTATCCGGCATTGAAGTACCCGAAAAATTGGTTAAACGAGCACTGGATGCAATTCGTCGCCAACGACTTCCTGATCACAGTTATCTGTACGGGGAATACTTGAAATATAGACCTCGGAGTGGAATTAACCGACCTGCGGGAAGTCTTGGTCGCTCCCATGCATGCAATTATGCTTTGCAAATCTGGGGCGATGCTTCAGTAACTGATGATGTCCATAAAATATGTCTAGACCGCTTGATTGAAAGAAATGGATGGCTTGATATTGCGAGAAAACGACCCATGCCCCATGAATCATGGTTTGCAGTTGCAGGCTATTTTTTTTATTATGGACATTTGTATGCAGCATTTTGCGTTGATACTCTTTCGCCAAGCGACCAAGCTGAATATCAAAGGCAACTTGCTAAGATAATAGTTCCTCTTCAGGAAAAAGACGGTTCATGGTGGGACTTCCCATTTTACGACTACCATCAGCAATATGGTACTGCCATGGCTTTGTTGACCTTAAAGCGTTGCTTACCTCAATAGCGTATTGAAAAGTCTTGATAATGAGGATCCCCTGACAAGTCGTCCCATTCCCTGCTCTTCCAATATCCAAGCATTCTTTTCTCAACTCTTCCTTGAGCATCATTAACCTGGCTTGAACTACCCTCTATAAGCAACTCCACTGATCCATCGGTTAAATTCTGAACATAACCAGTGACTGCCAAAGCAGCCAGAGCATCCTTAGTATTCCATCTGAAACCCACACCTTGTACTCGTCCTTCAAAAATTATTCTTCTGCGAAGCATAACCAACTAAACTGTCTGGCAATTTTGAAGTAACAAGATTGATCATTCTGCAACTTAATCAGAAAACATTTGCAAGGCATGGAAATTTGGAACAAATTCAATTTAATTAACTTATGAGTCAGTACGAATTCGATGGAAGTAACGAGGGTGAATGGGAAGAAAACGGTGACCTTGCATGGAATGAATCCGACTGGCAACTCTTTTTAAGGCGTTCGGATAAGGAAGTTGCTAGGTTCATGACTGCCTACAATCAAGTTAAAGATCAAGCTGACAGATTGGATACCTCTGCCTGCCTTATGGGTTGGCATAAAGATGACTGGTCATCGGGAGATGAAATTGATTTTGATGAAGAGGATCTCTCGCTCGTAAAACCAATTGACCTTGAAGAGGTAATTAATATGGATCCTTACACAATCCATAGACATCCAATTTATATTACAGCTGATGCTATTTTTTCCTATCTTCGTGCTTCTTGGGAGCAGTTGATGCGAAAAAATAAACAAATCAATGATCCAGATTTAGCTTGGGGTTACAGCGTAAGCTTATCCGATGCAGAGAAGCACTGTATTTTAGCAGCGAATTCGCTTGATCTTGGGGATTTTCTACTTGCTGTCTGTCACTTTAAAAAAGCTCATTCTGCACTCAACGAATCAATGCGGATAAATCATCTTTTTAAACATCAAAACTCCAAAAAGTTGCTCAACTATCTGGAGGATTCAACGGCTAGGATGTATGATTTACGCGAAATTTGGTTACGGGTAATGAGCGACTGCAGAAAGTAAGTTCTTCAAGAATGAATCCACCAGCCTTTTCCACCTTGAAAAGGTAAAGCTTGCCTTAGAGGTTTGATGTAAATTAGGTCGGATTTATGATTACAAAAATTTGGCATTTTATTTTTCTTTTCAATATCGGACTTTTGGGTTCTGCCGAAGTGCATAAACCAAATATTCTTTTCATCTTTGCGGATGATCAATGCTACGAAACGATTCAATCTTTTGGCCTAACAGATATTGAAACTCCCAACTTGGACCGGTTAGTGAACTCTGGAACAAGTTTTACGCGTGCTTATAATATGGGCTCTTGGAGTGGTGCAGTATGTGTTGCGAGCAGGCATATGCTGAATACGGGAAGATTTATCTGGGAGGCAGAAAAAGCTTCCCAAAAAGCAGAACAAGAAAGAGAATCTGGCCGATTTTGGTCAGAATATATGAAGAAAGCTGGCTACAGAACTTACATGACGGGAAAGTGGCATGTGCGGGCTATGGCTGAAAAATGTTTCGATGTAGTAAGGAATGTCAGAGGAGGTATGCCCAACCAGACACCGGAAGGATATAATCGCCCTTTATCAAATCAACCTGACCCATGGAGTCCTTACGACCCAAAATTTGGGGGTTTTTGGAAAGGTGGCAAACATTGGAGTGAAGTCGTCGCTGATGACGCATTATTTTTCTTGGCGGACGCCAAAAAATACCAGAAGAAAAAACCGTTTTTCGCTTATGTAGCCTTTAATGCTCCCCATGACCCAAGGCAAGCCCCAGAATCTTTCATCAATAAATATCCTTTGGATCGTATTAAGGTCCCAAAGAGCTTCTTACCTGAATATCCGTACAAAAATGAAATCAAATGTCCGCATAGTCTACGCGATGAAAAACTAGCCCCTATGCCGAGAAGCAAACACTCAATTAAAGTTAACCGACAAGAATATTATGCAATAATAACTCACATGGATCAACAAATAGGCAAGATTCTTGACGGTTTAAAAGAATCAGGAATGGAAAAAGAGACCTATGTTTTCTTTTCTGCGGATCATGGATTGGGAGTCGGCCACCATGGACTTTTGGGGAAGCAAAATTTATATGAGCACAGCACTCGTGTTCCTTTTATCATTGTAGGTCCAGACATTCCGAAAAAAAAGAAAGTTGCCGCCCCGATTTACCTGCAGGACATAATGCCCAGCTCACTAGCTCTTGCTAATGTCAAGAAGCCAAAGCATGTCCAATTTCAAAACATCATGTCTTTAGCCAGGGGAAAAGAAAGCAAGTCGCCGTATAAAGAGATTTACGGGGCTTATTTGGATGCCCAGCGATCCATCACAGTTGGAAACGAAAAACTACTGGTTTACCCAAATGTGCCGATTGTCCGGGTTTATGACATATTTCAAGATCCATTGGAAACCAAAGATATTGCAGAAACCAAAAGAGGGAAATCGATTGTTTCAAAATTATTCCCGCGTCTGCTAAAACTTCAAAAGGAAATGGGTGACAGTCTTGATTTGCGAAAATCTTTTCCTAAATTGCTTTCGAAAAAGTAATTGCCATTTTGCTCTTTCGGAAAATTTAAAAAAAAGATAAAGGCAAAGCTTAAGTTCATTTAGTTTGCAGAGATACCCAAGCAAATAAGTCTTCGACTGTCTCTTGCAAAAATCTTTCCGTTAGCATACGCAAAGTGGGCTCTTCCTCTGCCAAGTATCTGCTGCCTCATTAAGATACTGAAAGAATCTGGTTTTGCTTGAAAAATAATTAGCTCTCCGTGTTCGGTGAGGCATACGATCTCAGTCCCCAATCGAATCAAATTGCCTGTACCCTTGAGTGAAGTGCTCCACATGACTTTTCCGTCGATTATATTAATGCAACGAAGAACCGTCCCACGTTCTTGCCGACCATGAAAACCAAAGATACAATCTTCAAATGAAACTGGAGTCGAGTAATGGCAGTCAAGAACTTCTTGCTTTTGCCATTTTGAAATGAAAGTGGGATTTTTCATTTTCTGGGAATCCTCAATGTTCCAGAGGCCTGCTCCCACTTCATAACAAGAAGAAAGAAACAGACCATGATTAGTAACCAGCGGGCTGGCAGCATTGACGGATGCCCTAATTGGAGAACTGAAACTATCAAAGAAAACTTCCTGACCATCTTTACTATCAACCACAACTAAGCCTTCCCTCATAAATGCTACCACAAAAATCTTTGTGCCGATTGTATAGGGCACTAAAGATGCATATTCATTTCCATACGGTTTACTCTCCCAAATTACATCCCCAGTTAGCAACGAAAACGCCACCATACCTGCCCGACCTCCAACCGCCACAATAACTCGATCACCTATGATCAAAGGAGATGAACATCGACCAAAAAACCCTTTGGGCGAGCCAAATCCTTTTGCTAAATCGTGAACCCATTGCTTTTGACCATCCTCAACTTTAATTGCGTGCAAGAGTCCTTGCGGACCGTGACTTACTAGTAAGCCATTTTTTACTGCAGGAGTAGAGCGAGGACCGTCTTCCATTCCAAAATCGTCCCGATATTTGGATGGATAGGAAAATTGCCACTTTTTTTCTCCATTTGTTGCGTTGTAAGCAATCAAGTTTTCATTTTCATGCATGCGATCGTGGAGGTATACAATTCCATCGCTTACAATGGGTGCAGACCAACCATTTCCAACAGATTGGACCCACAAAATTGGAAATTCAGCAGTAGGGCCAGATAGAAAATCAATCTTTTTTTCAATGGAACCGTTATTATTTGGTCCCAACCAATTAGCCCAAGTTCCGTCAGAAGCATAACCCACCACGGAAATAAAAAACATTATTTTTATAAGTATTAGTTCTAATTTCACTCCTCTATTTGTTTATTTATTCGATCACTTTTATTTGAGAAGTATTGCCCGATCCCAGACCTAATTCCTTCGAATACCTAAAAAGCAGAGACTCTTCAATTCTTCTTGGAGTCAACTTATGTGTTTCTACTCTCTCCTTATTAATAAATTTCCAAGCTGCATAATCAACTGCAACGGGATTCCTGCTAAGTAAAATTGCATTACGCCCATGCGAGTACTTAGCATCAAAACGTTGACCATTTGCAACTTGGAATGTGGTTAAATCGAGAATGGTAAATAATCTCTTTTCCCAAATTTCCGGGATTGCCAATACCTCTGCAACAGTTGCTGCCGAAAGAGTTTTTTTATTTAAAAATCTACCATAGTTGGAGATGGAACCTAATGTTAAATTTGCTGATGCTCCATCCAAACCCAAGAAAGGATCGTCCATGGGAACGGCAAGGTTTATCCAATAAGCTCCTGATAAAAACACTGCAGGTAAGAAGCTTCTTCTTTCCTCTGTTTTCCTCTTTTCTGCCTGTTGTGCATTCTTCAAAATGAATCTTGCACGATCAAAAGGAGTTGGCGGCAACGGACTGTCATGAAACCAATCATTTTGATAATATCCCTCTTGTGAGGAATCCAAGACTTCATGGCCCAAAAATTCATTTCCATCAGAATTATCTTCCCAAAATCCAGCATTTCTCAAACCTTCGCGATCACGATCAAAAAGCATAATTTGATTTTTCGAGTAGCCTTTACTTTCTAACCATTCCAATATTTCAATTACAAGAGCTTTTTTTGTTGATATTCCAGGGGCATACTGAGTATCCAACTTTATTGCTATCTTTGGAAAAAATGCAGGCTTGATATTGATCGAGTTTTCTCTTTCAAATATTTGCATGGAGTTATTAATTTGATAGGATCCCCTTCCTTTCTTAGTTGAAACCCAATAAACATGTTCCCCTACTTGACCCAAATCCACTTCTCCCGTTACATTCGATTCTTCCAAAAATGCAGATTCAACATTTTGCCCTGACAAGGCATTGACCATAAGAAGAAAAGAAATTACAAATATTGATACCATGTCTTGACTTATGCCAATCCTATGAATGAAAAATTAAAGATGGCAACTATTAGAAGTTTTATAAGTTTATTCGTTTGCAGCTATTTGTTTCTCTTTTGCACAAACTGTGAAGAAGGCAAACAAGAATTAATCGATAATAAAAAGCCCCTGCAGCTAGAAAAAAAACCTTCTCCAGATCTGTCAAAAGCAATTGAAAAACGAATAGAAGGAAAACCAAATGAAGCAATCGAGATACTCCGTCTAGCCCAAAAAGAGTTCCCAAATTCGCCTGAGGTAATTATCCAACTCGCAAGATCTTTATTTGAAGCCAAACAATACCAGCTTGCTGCCTTTCGTTTTGATCAGGCTCAGTCTTCCCTAGAGTCAACTAAACTCTACAAGGAAGCCGGTCTTGCCCATGAATATTCTGAAGACTTTGAAACGGCTATTCAAAGGTACAGTAAATATTTATCGATGCATAACGATGATTCCGATATCTGGCTTCGACTTGCAAGACTCCTCGCACTTGCAGACCAAAGTACTGAATCTCTCAACGCATTTTCCAAGGGCTCAGAAGCTTGTAATTATCACGATTGCATCACCATGGCTAAACTTTACTACAGAAAAAAACTTATCCCCCAAGCTGAGCACTGGTTTAGGGAAGCCGCACGTAGGCAAGAAGGAGTTCAGGCAGAACCTTTGCTTGGTTTACTAAGAATAAAACTTTTAAACCAAGATGAAGAGAACGCCGAATCCTTAATACTCGCTATCGAAAAAAACCACCCAGGTAGTATCGAAGGGACTGATTTAGACAAAGAATCGGCGGCTCTTTTGAGAAAAAGAAACTTGTCTAAATTCGTCCGAGGGGGAGCGAGCAGCTCAGAATATTCCATTACTGAACTTTCTGCATTTCTGCTAAATCCTAAATCCGGAGAAGGGGAAGTCGTGGGCTTATCCAAAATTCCTCCGGACATGCCTTCTTCCCTTTCTGTCGACCCAGTACCTCCAACAAATGATCAAACCAATATGCAAGGGGATTCAAGTGTCAATGGCAACGACTTAGCATCTGCCTTCGCTGCACCCGTTGAAAAAACTCCAACGGTCGGAAATCCTCTGAATTTAGCCACCCAAGCTTATTTGGACCGTAAGTATAACGATTCGATACGCTTTGCACGGACAGTGCTAAAGGAGGACCCCACAAATCCTGAAGCATGGCGAATATGCTCACAGTCTCATTTTCAACTCGGAGAAACAAAGGAGGCAGAAATGACAATCCTCGAAGCACTCAGGCATGATTCAAGCAGCTTGAGCATTCGTATGGATTATTTGAGAGTCGCACGTGAAACGCTTGATTCGAAGAGGTATCTTGACGAATTAGAAAATGCACGAGAGAAATTCCCCAATGCCACAGAATTGGTTTGGGAACTCGCGAGAAGATATCACCTTGTTGAAAGAATGCCTGTAACTGCAGGCATTTTATACCGACAAGTAGTCAGTTTAACCGCTGAAGATGATAGTCTGCACGACCGTGCAAAAATGGAACTTCTAAAATTAAGAGAACCATAAGCTATTGATTTATGCCAAGACTTGCTGATGGTTTTGTAACCGAATTAAAAGACAGAATAGATCTGTATGATTTGGTTAGCAGGTATGTGCAACTTAAGAAAAGTGGATCCAGTTGGGTCGGATTAAGCCCTTTCAATCAAGAAAAAACTCCTTCTTTTTATGTACATCCTGAGAAAGGCTTTTTCAATTGCTTCAGTTCAGGTGAGAAAGGGGATGGAATCACTTTCGTGCAAAAAATGGAGAATCTCGATTTCTACGAAGCCATTGAATATTTATCCAGAGAATTCAACATTCCACTTCGTTTTCAGCAAGGAACATCAAATTCACCCCCACAAGGCCAGTCTATACGCAAAGAACTATTTACCTTGCATGAAGTGGTTAAGGATTGGTTTGTTCATCAAATGCAAGGTAATGATGAGGAAGCTAAGGTTGCCCATTCATACTGGAATAAAGAGAGAAAATTTAACGATGAGATAGCCAACCAATTTGGAGTTGGATTTGCCCCACCCGATCGGTTTGCTTTAGGAAAGTTTTTAATTGGCAAAGGAATACCTGAAAATATCTTAAATAATTCTGGCCTCTTTTACGAAAAAAAGAATCAAAAAGATTGGGTATCGATTTTTTGTGGCAGGCTAATGATTCCTATTCGGGAGAAACTAGGGCGAATATGTGGATTCACTGGCAGGAAGTTGTCCGTTACTCCAGAGTGGGGAAACAAAAAAGCACCCAAGTATGTGAACTCCCCAGAAACTCCTATATTTCACAAAGGGCACCTTCTTTTTAACCTCGACCTTGCAAACAAGAAGATTAAGGAAAACCAGGATTTTTTGTTAGTCGAGGGTCAATTAGACGCAATTCGTTGCTGGGCAGAAGGTTTTGAAACTACAATTGCCCCTCAAGGTACTGCATTTAAGGAAACTCAGGCGGAACTACTCAGAAAATCAAACCCTCGCCATGTAATTTGTTTACTGGATGGTGATCAAGCGGGTCAAAAGGCAGCCCTTTCCTACATTCCTATTTTCCTCAAAACTGGATTGGACGCACGTTTGGCCACCCTGCCAGAAGGGTCCGACCCAGATCAGATTCTTGTGGAAAAAGGTAAAAGCGGATTGCAACAAATAATTGACCAGGGCAAGCCAGCAATTGAATATGTCTGTGAAAAAATCCTCAGTCCTAAGCCATCTCCACAAGAAAGACAAAAGGTCACTGATTTTCTGTTTCCAAGTTTTTCAGAGATTAAATCTCTTGTCGTCCAAGACTTATACCTTGCTGATTTATCGAATGTTTTAGGGGTGCCTGCAAGTGCGGTTAAGTCTGACTTTCAAAAATTCAGCAAACAACGAAAGCCTGCCTACCAAGAAAAACAATCCAATCACACGGACAAAAAGCTTGGTTTCAAAAGCACTGAACGATTGACAACTGCTGAAGATGATTTACTTTACTGCCTTTTGCACGATGCTCGCCTTGGTTGTTCCCTTGCACAAATCATTGACCCTTCTTGGCTTGACAATAAGGTCGTTGCTGGGCGGATTCTTGCCAAACTGCTTGCAGAGATCAAAGCAGACGGTCCAATGGTCACTACACAATTGGAGGAACTACTTGAGTCTGACGATGAAAGATTTCTATTTCAGAACCTGCTTTACCAAGACACTAGTAGCGATCAGGAAGATGATGGGCTCGCGGATATTGCCAATCAGTGTATTGGGGCTTTGTTTCTTAGATCCTCCAAAAAATCAGAACTCGAACTATTGTCCTCTTTGCATAACCCTTCCCAGGATTCTCAATTAATTTCTGAATCCAGACTTAAACTAAAAGAAATTCGTAATTCCAGACTTTCCCCTCCACAAATTTTTGCCAACTAGATAGAGCCCTCATTATAAGATGCCAACATCCAAAACCAAAAAGAGCCAAACCAACGCCTCCAAACGTAAAGTCGCACCCGCCAAGTCTGCAACAAAGACTAAATCTGCAACTGCGAAACCTTCACCCGCTAAGATCGTAAAGAAAGTGGCAACCGTAAAGAAAGCTACTGCTAAGAGTGTCGGTAAGACAACAAGCTCCAAAAAGGTTGCTACTACAAAGACTGCCTCCAAAGTTTCAACATCGAAAACTAAAAGAATTTCTTCAGCCAAAATTGCAGCAAGTAAGGTAGGTAAGAATGCAGAACCTCATGCATTAGACGATGACATTACAGAAAAGGTACGTGAACTGATTAATCTTTCAAGAGAGCAGGGATTTCTCACATACAGAGATGTCGATAAATCTCTTCCTAAAATTGCTGATCAACCTGAAGAACTTCAAAATGTAATCTCTATTTTCAATAACTTGGAAATTAAACTTCTCGACTCCAAGGATGTTGATAAATTCAAGAAGAAGAAGGAAGAGACGGAAGAGGAAACCGCAAAATCCAACCAGAGTGACATGCTCGACGATCCTGTACGCATGTATCTTAAGCAGATGGGAAAAGTTCCCCTTTTGTCCCGAGAAGAAGAGGTGGATATTTCAAAAAGAATAGAGACGGCAGAAACGGCCGCCCTAAAAATCATTTATTCTGTTTCCCTGACCAATGATTTTCAATTAGAAATTTGTAATAAGTTGCTCGAGCGAGAAGAAAGATTTGACCGTGTAGTTCTTGACAAGAAGATTGACAGTCGGGAAGTGTATTTCAGGTCGTTAACCAAACAGGTTGGGTTCCTCGAGGAATTGGATGCAAAAATTAAAAAAGCATGGATTAGTTTTGAAAAAGCGTCCAACGCCACTCAACAGAAGAGGTCTTTAACCAAGTTTAAAAATCTTGAATCTGAACTCGCCCCAATTTTTAAGAAATGTTGCTTGAAACTAAAAGTTTTTGAGGATTTTTTGAATCGAGTGAATCCAGAGCTAAAGGCAATCGCTCGAGATTTGCACAATTTAGAGCTTTCAAAAAAAGATTTGGCAAAAATTAAAAGAAAAGGGGTAAAGCTTGAAAATGTTAAAGAAGGACTAAAGCAGGCCAAATCGAAATTCAGAATGGAGCCTTCTGAACTGATCTCCCTCATCAAGGATCTGAGAAGAAATATGAGGCTAGCTCACCAAGCCAAAACCGAAATGGTTGAAGCTAATCTTAGACTGGTAATTTCCATTGCCAAAAAATACACGAATAGAGGTCTTTCATTTCTAGATTTGATTCAGGAAGGTAATATGGGATTAATGAAGGCAGTGGAAAAATTTGAATATCGCAGAGGTTACAAATTTTCGACCTATGCCACTTGGTGGATCCGTCAGGCTATCACACGATCGATTGCCGACCAAGCCAGGACAATACGTATTCCCGTACATATGATCGAAACCCTCAACAAGGTCATGCAAGTACAGAAGCAACTGTTGCAGGAGCTGGGGCATGAGCCTACACCAGATGAAGTAGCTAAAGAAATGAAGCTTCCACTTGATAAAGTACAAAGTATCATGAAGATGGCACAACAACCCATTTCCCTGCAGAGTCCAGTGGGGGATAGTGATGATACAAATTTTGGAGATTTCATTGAGGACAAGGGTGCTGAAAACCCATACGACATGACCGCCTACTCGCTTCTGAGAGAAAAGATTCTTGATGTACTTGATTCTTTGACTGAAAGAGAAAGAAATGTTTTGTCTTTAAGATTTGGTTTAAAGGATGGATACAGCCGCACGCTTGAAGAAGTCGGTAGGCAATTTAAGGTCACCCGTGAAAGAATTCGTCAAATTGAGGCGAAAGCCCTACGAAAGATGAGACATCCCACACGAATTCGCCAGTTGCATGGATTTTTTGAAGCAGATCAAAGTTCCGTAAATAAACCAAAACCAGAAGCTCTTCGTCAATTAGGTCTGTAAGGGTTGATTTACTATTCGACGAACTACTTTACAAAAAAGTTGCTTAGCCGAATCGGCTCAATTATAATATACCTATGATAAATATCACTCCAAGCACTCTTGCATTCATCGGAAACTTTGGTGGTGGCGAGATTATTCTCATATTCCTGATTGTTCTCCTGCTCTTTGGTGCTAAGAAAGTACCCGAATTATTTCGTTCTTTGGGAAAGGGAGTTAATGAATTCCGCAAGGCCAAGGACGATTGGGAGCAAGATATCCAGGATGTTATGAATCAAGAACCTCTTGAGGATCATGACTTTGACAAAAAATCAAATACTGATAAGGAAACTGACTCCGTTAAGTCTGAAGGCGAAAAGCAAACTGCTAGCTAGTTTTAGATTGTTACCCACCTGCCAAGACTGGTTTAAATCCCATTGAGGAAAGCCATTCACAAACTAATTCTCGCTGATCTCCTTGTATTTCTAATTGATCATTTCTCCAACCACCACCTGTGCCAAGGCTGGATTTAAGGGGTTTAAGGGCTCGATTTAAATCGTCATGAGAAATCCTCACTGGAAATCCCCGAATAGTAGTTACAGTCTTACCACCCCTGCCACTTTTTTCCCTTCTCACCTCTATTCGTTCGCCTTTTCCCATGCGTTCAGTATTTGAAAAAATCACTTTGGTATCTGAATTTTCTTGTTTAGATTTCGGTAAAGAAGATAACCCCTCGCTACCTAAAGATTCAAACGGATTACCACCAAAAACATTGCTGGGTTCAGTTGGTAAGCGCAGTCTTTTCTTTGTCATTTCTGACAAATCCCCTTTTTCGGTTCACCACCTGAAAGCCAAAGCAAAGCTTTTTCATAGCTTCGGTTTTGCAAGAAGTGACGCATCCTTGGATCAAGTTCATTCGCATGCAAAGAAAGAAATTCATCGAGCTTTTTAAGTGCGGAAACTAAATCAAGATCGTGTTCATGATTCTGAACAGTTATTGCCTCTAAACATTTTTTTATTTCATCCATCATTTCATTCCTTTCAATTACAGAGATACCTAATCGACAAGCCAAAATAAAAATTTAACGAATATGGAATCGAAAAAGATATGTGTTTTGGGAGCAGGATTGTCTGGAATCACCCACGCTCTTTTTAAACAAACTAATGGGACGAAAGTTACAGTATTCGATAAACATAGTCAGGTAGGTGGGGTACTACAATCTAATAGAACAGAGGGGTACCTCATGGATTATGGTGCTAATACCTTGAGCTTACGCACCAAGCAAATAGAAAACTTCCTTAAAAGATATCAAGTGCTTGAACATGCTATTGATGCTAATGAGAAATGTTCGAAAAGATTTATCGTAAAGAAAAATAAGGTTATTTCTTTACCCCAAGGATTTCTATCTTTTCTAACATCATCTTTTTTAAGTCCCATGGGCAAATTAAGATTATGCATCGAACCCTTTATCCCGCGCTTGAGAGAGAATTTTGTCGATGAGTCAATGGCTTCATTTGTAAAACGCAGATTGGGTAAAGAAGCCCTGGATTACGCAGCTAACCCTTTTGTTGGAGGCGTATACGCATCCCGCCCGGAAAGCTTGATTATAAAACATGCTTTCCCTTCTATTGTAGAAATCGAAAAGAAATACGGATCTATAATTAAAGGAATGATCAAAGGTGGGATCAACCCAGAAGATAAAATAGCTAAAACCAGACTAATCTCTTTTAAAAGTGGGATGCAGGAACTTCCGATTCGGCTGGCAAAGCACCTGAAAGAAGAACCTATTCTGAATTGTCAAATCAAGGAAATTTCGAGGGAAGCAAGCGGACAGTGGAGATTGTACGGTCAAAATCAACAAAACAACTCAATCGAACAGGTATTTGATGAGGTAATCTGCACCTTACCAAGTCATGCCTTAAAAAAGATAAAATGGAACTCTTTGAATGATGATCATTTAATTGAAGTTCTTGCACAAGCCACTCATCCTCCTCTCACTCTCACCTTCCTGGGATACAATAGGAATCAAATATCTCACCCTCTTGACGGATTTGGATTTTTAATCCCCGAAGTCGAAAATAGACAAATTCTCGGCACCCTTTTTTCGAGTACCTTATTTTCCAACCGTGCTCCTGAGAATAAAGTTCTATTAACAAGTTTCATTGGAGGAGAAAGAAATCCAGAATTGTGTGAATTGAATGATGAGAACATAATTTCCCTTTCCAAATCTGAAAATCAAGACTTGCTTTCAATTAAAGGCCAACCTGAATTCTCTCACCTAATACATTGGCCAAAATCAATCCCTTTGCCTGACCATTTGACCAGTATGAGAATAAACGCTGCGAAAACGCTGAATCTAAGAAATCCAGGTATTACCTTTTCTGGTTCACATATTTCTGGAGCCCCCCTACCCAACTGCATTTTTGCAAACTAGCTAATTTTTAAAAATTATAACCTTTAACTTGGAAAGGTTGCTTACGAGATACAAACTGGTATTATTTGGAAGTTAAAGATTTATAATTTTATGTCAGACATCGATTCAAACTCTACCGCCAAAACTTTGATCATCCTGCTCAATATGGGTGGTCCTCAAAATAAAGATGAGATTCACCCTTATCTAAAAGAACTCTTCCAAGACCGAGAACTCTTAAAGTTACCTTTTCAGAAAGTATTAGGTCGCATCATCGCATGGCGTAGAACTCCGAAAATACAGGAAAGATATGAAGAAATTGGTCAATACTCCCCGACTAAGAGGATCATGGATGACCAATGCGTGGAGATCGCAAAGAGTTTGGATATTCTTCGCCCCCAATCCGCTCCTCACAAGTGTGTTTCCGGATTTCGATATTGCTCACCTCGCACGAGTGAAATGATTGAGCAATTCGGCCAAGCAGAAAAAATTATCCTTTTTTCCCAATATCCCCAACACAGTTGCTGTACCAGCGGTTCATCACTTTGCGATGCCTACCGGTGGCTCGATGAACAGGGGGGAAAGGATTATCGGGAGAAGATATCAGTCATTGACCAATGGTGGGACCGAGATGACTACTCAGAACTTTGGGCCATGCTTATAAAGAGAAAGTTTGAGGAAATGAAAAATACTCACAGTCTCCAAGACCAAGATATTCGTGTTATTTACTCCGCTCACAGTCTGCCTGAATCCTACTGCCTTGAGAAAGGAGATAAATACAATGAAGAAATCCAAGGATCAATGGAGAGGATTGAACAAGTTCTCAAGTCATGGGGCTTACAACACGAAGGTGCTCTTGCATGGCAAAGCAAGGTCGGCCCACAAAGAACTAAATGGCTATCTCCTAGCACACCGACGGTTATTGCAGAGACCAAACAAAAAGCGATTCTCATGGTACCGATTGCATTTACCACGGATCATATTGAAACTCTCGATGAAATTGACATTGAATTTCGTGGATACGCAGATGAAGTTGTCGATCATTTTGAGCGTGTTGACTGCTTTAACATGGAAGAGACTTTTATTGAACTCTGTGCTAGATTAGTTTCCGAACATATCGACTCTGAATATGACTCCCAGATTAGACCCTGCTGCGTAAATTGTGAGGGTAATGATTGTGCGGCAATGAGATCATACTTCAACTCCCACCCGATTAGTCAAAAGGTTTAAGAAACACATGTTCAACAAACTACATTTAAATAAGTTTTCGAGTTGATTTGCTGATTCTTATAAGGGTAATTTATTAGACATGAACATGAATGACACCAGAGATCTTCTTTGGTTAGCAGGTGGTCTGTACGGTGTAGCATTTGTCATTGGATTATTTAAAACATTCAAAGTCAATTGGTCTATTATCAGGATGGCTCCATTTTTGACTATTTCTCTGGGGTTCCTAATCCATACCAGAGCCCTTTACATAAGAGGATTAGATGTGCATGGATGTCCATTGGGAAACACGCTCGAACGAGTCCAATTTATTCTATGGTCTTTAATTCTGGCATTTTTGATCCTTCGCATCGTATGGCGCCTAGACTTGCTCGGTTCATTCTGTGCTGGACTTTCCTTTTGTGCAGGTTGGCTTTCTCTACTTTTTCCTGGCTTTGATTCCAAATACTGGCTTCTTGCAGACTATCAAAAACTATTTTCAAGCCCTTGGATTGAATTACATGCATCAATCGCAATCTTTAGTTACGGGATATTTTCCCTCTTATCGATTGTTTGTGCAATGTATCTCATCCAANNNANAGCTCTTCTCAAACGAAAATTCAACAAACTGAGTTCCTTGCTCCCTCCCATCCATAATCTTGAATATGCTGCCTTTAGACTCCTCTTGATTGGCACCCTATGCNTAACGCTCTCTATTGTGGTAGGAGGCATGCATTGGGTGCACCATCCAGAATATGTAACTTCNACAAAATTATTTATATCATTAATCTTGTGGATCGGNTATTGCATCCTCTTTTTTTTACGGTACACGAATATTTTATTTGGGTCAAAATTTTCTAAAGTATCCATTNCACTATTTCTTATTGCTATGNTGAGTATGGGCTTTCTAAACTCAAAAGAGAAAACCGTGTCCCAAGATGTTCCCATTCAAGGAGAGTTGAAATGACTTTCAGTCACGATATAAAATCTCTACATCTTTTGGGTAGTTCCCATCATGTTGCAGAATTGGGCGTTCGTGAAAAAATAAGTCTGCCCCAAGGAGAGATAGACGAATTTTATAACGGACTTTCCAAGCTCCCGGGACTTGACGAGTGTCTTCTTCTTAACACTTGCAATCGAACTGAAATTTATGGCGCATCAAAAAATGGATTCACCCCTGACCTTCTGCAGAAATATTTGAGTGAATTTCGTAAACTTGATCCTGATTTCCTGCGAGAACACTCTTATATACATTCCGGAGAAAAAGTGGTCAGGCACCTTTTTGAGGTGACCTCCGGCATCGACTCTCAAATGGTTGGCGAGACTGAAATCCTGGGACAGGTTAAAAAGGCATATGAGGATGCTTGCAAACGTAGGGTTTCAGGGAAGATGCTAAATCGTCTTTTTCAAAAAGGATTTCAAGCTGCCAAATGGGCAAGAACCAACACCGGTATTTCCAAAGGGCAAATTAATTTAGGTAATGTACTTTGCGAACTTGCCAGACGCATATTTGGCAAAGTATCGAATGCCCGGCTTCTTGTCGTTGGTTCAGGAGAGGTTGCCGAGTCAGCAATGGAAGCTTTCAAATCNCGTGGTTCCCAAGCAATTACGGTTACGGGCAGAACCTTTGACTGGTGTCCTTTAAGTCGTAGTAAACCAGATGAATTGGCGGAGAAGTATGGTGGGTTTGCATTGGCATTTTCCAAGTTTCAAGATTCTCTGCATCATTTTGATGTGATCCTGACTTCCACGGCCAGTGGGAAGTCTATGATTACTTCAGCTGATATTGTTCAATGTATGAAGAAAAGGCCCGCTAAACCTCTTTTTTTAATCGATGCATCCGTTCCTCGTAATATTGATGAAGCCGTTTCCGGCATCGACAATGTCTTTCTTTACAATATGGATGATGTTTCTTCGATTGCGAACGAAAACCTCAAATCACGTATGGTCGAAGTTGACCGCTGTCGAAATGCTCTGGCTAAAAGAGCATTGCGAATCTGGGAACAAATGATTTCTCAACCTAAGTTCAATTCTTCAGCCAACCAATCGATTACGCCAGAATCCTGAGGTTTCTTGAGGTTTTGCTTTAATTTCCCAGCAACCTCTGAATATAAAACTACACTGGCTTCATCTTCTAATATTTCTTGCAAAGCCAGGAACAAAGTTTCTCCGGTTGCTTTATCCTGAATGAGCTCGAGGTAAGGAGGCTCATCTTTAAGTAATAAATTAGCCATTCCAAGAAATGGAACTTTNATAAGGATTCGACCCAAAATATAAGTCAATGGATGAGCCCGGTAACTGATCACTCCAGGGATACCGGATAATGCACAGGCTAAAGATATTGTCCCTGAACTCATTAGGGTTGCTCTAGCTCGCAAATCCTTAAGCCCATCCCTTATCTTAAGTTGATTTTTCAACTCGGTATGTTCAGAAAGAATTACCTCAACAACCTGTTTAATCTTTTTATTGGGCACTGGTAATTCAATTTTCAAATCAGGNAACTCTTGTAATAATTTTTTAGATGCATCCAAAAAAACAGGCAATATTCTCTGTACAGGTTGCACCCGACTCCCTGGAAGTAGNAGTAAAGGCCCATTTTCATCAAATTTAACTGGAGGACTGTAGTTAGATGAAACATAAGGGTGTCCGACGAAAGAAACCGATAAATCGACATCTTTNTAACAATCTACTTCAAATGGAAAAATTACAGCTAAGCCATCTAGCACTTTGGCCATCTTAAATCTCCTTTTTGACTTCCATGCCCAAAGTTGCGGACTAATATATTGAAGAACCTTGATTTGACCTCCCCCTTTTAGGGACANTTGCTTGTTCTTTAATGCCTCTGCCAAACGCANGTTAAATCCCGGATAATCAACCAATAGTACAGCTTTAGGCTCAAACTTCCGAATCCANCCAACCGTGTGGGCAAATAATTTCTTAAAAAAACCATAATTTTTTAACACCTCAAACACACCAACGACAGCATGGTCAACTAAATCAAAAAGGAATTGAGCACCACTTGCCTTAAGGTTTTTCCCTCCAATGGCAGCTACTCTTAATTCCGGGTGTTGAATAAGGATTTTTTCAACAAGAATTGACGCGTGCTCATCTCCCGATGCCTCACCGGCAATGATCAATAGATCGATCTCCTCTTTGTGGCATTCTGTGAACAAACCCTCTACCTCCTAAATGTAATTACCAAGATGACTCAATCTGCCTGGTAATTTTCAAAGCGACTTCAAGCGCCGACTTGCCAAAAGAAGCATCCGTTTTCGGGGTTTTAAATTCTCGAACACATTCAAGAAATGAGGATAGCTCCAAAGCCAATGGCTCCCCCTTCTGAACAGGGACTTCGCTTCTATCCAAAGCCATACCCTTCTTTTGGATAAAGTGTCCCTTTTGATTCATAAAATCCAAAGACAAATAACCACTATCTTGAAATACTCTAATTTCTCTAGCTTTCTTTTCACTTACTCGACTTGCATTAAGGTTTGCCACACATCCATTTTCAAAAGTGAGTCGGGCATTGGCAATNTCCTCCGTTACAGATAAGACTCGAACCCCGATAGCATCAATCGTCTTCAACGGCGAAGAAATTAACGCCAGTGCAATGCCAATGTCATGAATCATTAAGTCAAGAACGACTCCTACCTCCGTGCCCCTTGGTTGGAAAGGGGCCAGGCGGTCCACCGTCAAATATTTAGGCAAAACAACAGATTTCTCCAAAAAGTCCATCACTGGATTGTAATGTTCAATATGACCAACCTGCACAATCACATTTCGGTCTTTGGCAGACGAAAGAATATCTTCGGCTTCTGAGCTTGAAACGCACAAAGGTTTTTCCACTAACAGATGACAACCTTGGCCAATCAGTGGTAATGAAACCTCTGCATGCTTATCAGTAGGACAAACTACGCTGACTGCATCACAAGCATCGCCTAATTCCTCAATAGAGGNAAAGCGCTTACATAAATAAGCCGCTTCAATTTTTCGTGCAGCTTCATCATTAGGCTCAAAAAAACCAACCAAAGAGCAGGATTCCAATTGATCATAAATACGGGCATGGTGTTGCCCCAAATATCCAACGCCTACGACTCCGCACTTAATGAGTTCATTCGAATTAGTTTTCATATTCATTAAGCTTACACATACATCAAATTTCCATCTTTAAGTACGGAAACCATGTTTGTAGCTTTTGCAAAATTGGGGTTATGGGTTACCAGAACAAGACTTGATTGCTCCTTCCAACAAGAATGTAAAAGTAATTCCATAACCTCTCCTCCCGTTCTTTCATCCAAATTCCCCGTTGGTTCATCAGCTAAAATCACCCTTGGGCGATTAACGAGTGCTCTTGCAATGGCAACTCTTTGCCTTTCCCCCCCTGATAACTTGCTTGGAATTTGTTGACTCTTTCGCTCCACGCCCATGTCTTTAAGTAAAGAAAGAGCCCTCTCCTCGTAAATCCCAAAAGGTAATCCCGCAAGTTTTACACTCATCATCACATTCTCAAGAACAGTCAATTCAGGAATTAAATAATAAGACTGATACACTACGCCGACATGCAGGGACCTCCAACGGGATTCTTTCGCATGTGGTTTCTGATCCGCTTTAATCTTACGATCTCCCCAATAGATAAAGCCATCATCGGCTGTTTCCAGTCTGGCTAGTAAGTTAAGAAGAGTAGTTTTACCACATCCTGAATCCCCTTGTATGCTCAAGGAAGAAGATTCCTCCAATTTTAAGTCAACGGAATCAAGTACTCGCAAAATTTCTGTTCCAACTCGAAAATTTTTACTTAGGTTTTTAGATCCAAGTACGAATTTACTAGGATTGTTACTCACTTCTCATAGCCTCCGCCGGGTTCATTCTTGAAGCACGCCAAGCTGGGAGCAAACCAGCTACAGTCGAAACCAACACTGCAAAAAGTGCAAAAGTCAAAAAAGTAGTTAAGCTGTCTTCGGATTGCCAAGGATATGCAACCTCCAGACTGTAAAAATCATAGAATTGAGTTACTCCTGCCTGTCCTTCCTCACCGGCAATACGGGTAACAATAAAACTCATTAGGACATCCCGGTAACGAATAAAGATTAACGCCAAAATACATCCAAGAACCGATCCCAACGCACCAATAATAAAGCCTTGCAGACAGAAAACCGTGCCAACTTCAATACGTGTCCCACCCATTGCAACAAGTAATCCTATTTCTCTTACTTTACGCAGAACTGTAGTCATAAGAGCAATAGCAATGGCAAATGCTGCTACCAATCCAATAGGAATCATAATCAAAACCATAAGATACTCCTCGAACTTGAGTAGGTCAAAAAACCATGCATTTTCAATAAACCATGGAACAATGCTCCAATCTCCATCAAGAGAATCTTCAATTTCCGAGCACAAGACTGAAAGTTTTTTTTCATTCTCTGCAAAACGGGGTTGGAATTTCATAAAAAAACCGTCACATGCATTTTCTTCTCCTCTCATGTCTTCCATGAACCGTCTAGTGCCAATCAAAGCATCCGCATGAAACCCCTGCCAAGGTACTTCAAATATTCCACCCACACGGACTTCCCTTGGAGGTGCCATCTCGTCAGACTTCGCCTGTTCAATCATATGAGGCGAGTAAATCTCCAAAATCGAAGATCGGAAAACTTGAAACTCATAAGAATCACCTTTTGCAAAGGGGATTTCTCCTGCATTCACTTCAAACGAAGGGTACCCCCACCCTAAATCTATTAATCCATTTTTAAGAGTCGCATTTTTTTCAATTGTCCGGAGTCCATTCCGGATGGAGAAATTACTCGAGTCTTGAAACTCAATGGTCCATTCACCGCTCTTGACGAAAGGATCCAACCGTCGAACCTTCACCCGCCCTTTAAGCGAAAAGTCTTGAATTGAACCGTTTCGATCTTCCATTTGTAAAATGGTGGATGGTCGTACTCCAAGTCGGTGCGCAACTTGCGGAGTTATGAATACTACATCATCATCCAAACTCTCGGTAGTGGGTACAGGTGTTATATCCTTGGCATCGTACCCATGAACCGGATGATGCCCATTTTCCAAAAATTGATTAAAGGGAAGCACGCCTTCTTCGGAAGAAGGTTCGATTCCCATTGAAAATGGAACGGCATGATAATCTCGATTTTGTACGAGTAGGTGCCCTTGTAAATAGGGAGTTGCCTTGAGTACCTCAGGTCGACTTTCAATAGACTTGACCGTTTTACGCCAATCTAGTTTTCGCTGCACAGGAATAGCCCGGGCATGACCTTGTGCGTCAATTATATCAGATCTGAACTTTTGCTGAAAGCCCTGCATAAATGCAACCACTACGATCATCACATTGACCCCAAGAGCAACGCCAATGATCGCAAGTAATGAAAAAAAAGAAACTTTTCTCTTTGAAGGGAACAATTGCTTCCATGCAAGGAATAAAGGCCAAGCAAATTTCATTTTACAGCACCCAATATCCAACCTTAAGGAAGGCGAGGTACCAGCGACGAATTTTTGTCCGGCATTGAAAAGTTCAAGTCTAGACTGGAATTGAATTCATTAGGTACATATTGGAGTAAAGTTTCTTTTATCCCATTCAGCTTTTCGGTATCGACTTCAGGTAGCGGGTATTGATCTTGAAAAAAGTGAAGGTATCCTAAAAACAAGCCTCCCGCTACAAGTGCACAAAAGGCCAATTTAAGCAAACCCTTGAGTATTGAAAATAGGAGTAAGAGACAAACTAAACTCAAACAAACTATCAACAAGGGGTGACTGAGAATTCTTTCTAATATATCTTCCATTGTTGATTTGTTATTTTGTCAAGGGATTCAGGATGGACAATGAAAAAGCAACCACTGAACGCGAAACTTGCTCACGCAAAGTTTCTACAGTCCCCTATACAAAATAGGTACAAACAGAATTATTTTCTTTGTACCCATTTACCGGAAGATTTACGGAACCAATGCCCCTTCTTGCTTTTTTTTACCAAAGCTTTGGAAAACTTGGTTGCTACCTCTTTTGAAGTTCCACCAGTTTTCGATGCCATGGTTTGAAAAAGTTGCTTTCGATCGTTGTTCTCCCCAGTTACCATTTTTTTAATATCTGCAGTCGCGTCCTTTCGAATATGAAGCAAACCGTCAGTTCCCTCGCCAACCAAACCTTTTTCCTTAGCCTTAATTACTGCCGGTAATCTCTCTTTCATGCGAGTTCCGTAATCTGAACTATTCGAATCTGCAAAAACGGAATTGCCCAAAGCACCAGTAAAAAGCCAAATCATCTGGAAAATGTAGATTTTATAAAAATTCATGATTTTGTTAATTTTCGGATTCTTATTCTTCTTCATCATACAAGTCATCGAGGAAATCATTGACCTCCCTTTCGATCTTTATGGTTATATTGTGATCTAAGGTTATGTGATGCTCAGTCTTAATAGGGCTGCATGAGGATAAAAGGAAAAAAGTTAAAGTAAGGAGTTTAATTAAAACATAACGAAGCATGTTGAAAGACTAACGGGATAATAGGTGAATCTGCAAACTGGTTTTGATAAAATTCGAAAATTATAATTTTCGACTGGCACACTACTTTGGTGGGCTATTTTTTTTCAAAGTCAACAAGTCTTGCAAACCGCCAAGGAATCTAGGTTTGTAATCAAGTTCGACTTTTTGNTCTTCAGTTTCACGAACTCCGCTNATACTCACGATCACCTGTCTTTCATTATCCAAGACCTTAAAGTTAACTCGCATGGCATCTACTTTCAAATCTTCAAGAGCCCATGCGGTCAACTTTAGCTTTTTGGATTCTGGGTCTTCCGNTTGAATACCTCCATAAATTAAATCTCCCTGCTTAAACTTCATGTGAGCACTGGCGGATGGGTCAAGTTGAAGAAATCCTGTTCCAAAATCCCAGACCTCTCCATAATTTGTAAATGATATAATCCCAGAGAAATTGCCTTCAATCATAAGATCAAGCCCTTCAATATAGTCAGCTATCCTTTGCCCGTTAACTTGACGAATCGTTGTCTGGAATTGTAATAGTTTTGAATACATTTCCCACTTTGCAGACTCTACTTCAATCGAACCCCCCATAGCCTTTACTTTTAAATCATTAATTACAAACTCTCCCTTTTCATTTACCTCAAAGGTAAGATTGCCGTTTTNAAGTTCAAGATCTCCAATCATTATTTTTTTAAAACTTACCTCATTTGATAAACCGGTGATTAANGGATCAAAGGAATGAATCAATATAGACCCCGATAATCCTTCCAAAATAAACTTATCTTTACCTAAACGAATATCAGTGTTCAAAAATTCAAAACTATAAGTACTCGTATCACTTTCTATTCTGCTAACTGTAAAATTTGCAGGTGAAATCTCCGTCATGACTCCCGCTATTTTTGCACTTAGCGAATCAANCATAACTACCTTTTGACCTGANGGTTTAAANGTTAAAGAGAGATCCTCGACAATNGAATCCTCTGCCAAAAAGACCTTGTCACAAGTAATAACCTGATTAAATTTTGGATTCAGTGGATCACTTGGATTTATAAGGGCATCAAGCGACAAACTGAAAAATCGCACATTGAAATCAGTTAAAACTGCAGTCATCGGTAAGCTTTTTATGCTTAACAATTTCTGATCTTCGTACCAGATAAGGTTTAGCCCTCCGTTATTCAAGCTAATCGACCCATCACGGAAGCTTAGTGAATCAAAATAAAAGTCATATGGCTTGTCCAGAGGGATATCTTCAGCATTGGATAAATTCAAATCGAAAACTGGCAGACTCAAGCCTTGAATATTTACTTCTGGCAAAGGATCTAAAATTTCGATCAATTGAACAGAAGGTCTTAGAGTCACGGAATCATCCCGAACTGTAATATCCAATGCCAACCCCCTCAATTCTGCATAATCTGGAATTGCAATATTAGCATAGGATCGCAAGTCAATGTTTCCATTATCATGAGGAGTAAGAAAGGCTATGATTTTACTAAGTGTTAAAGGTTGACCGCCCACGACTCCATCGATTTCGCTTCCATTAAATTCAAGAAAAAGATCCGTAAATTGATTTCCCTCAACTCGACCAATACCTTCCAGAACAAGATTTCCGGAAGCGACGGAAAAGTCTTCACTTAATTCGAATCCAGTGAATCGTTGGAATGCAGTCCTAAGCTTTCCGCTTTTGTTAAGATCTGTGAATTCTATTTCAATATCGGCATAAGTATCTTTTTCCTGTGCCCAAAAGCGAAGTTGTGAAAGAAACGGAAATTCTGCAAAACTTCCATCAAAAGTTGTCATCGCAAGTCCATTATCATAGTCCCCTTTAATTTCGAACTCGACCGGCAATGTAAAATCTGGCCAATGCACAGATATTTTCGATCCAAGCACACGAAAGTGTTTAAGTGATGGATCGGTCAAAAATTCACAAACAGATTGGAGCAAACTTGAATTATCTTCACTGTCTTTTTTAGAATTAGAAAGTGCATGATCCAACACTGCTTTTCCATCAATATTGATTTCCATATTACGAATGGTAAAGGAATCTAACTCTCCAACAGCTAAATCACTGGGATCATATTGCATTTGCAAACTTTCAATTGAAAGATTGGTATCCTTTTTCCTCAAAACTATGTTGCTTATACTCGTCTCCCATGGATCAAGTTGATTTATAACCAGATCAAATTCTTTTGGATTCGTGCTTTTGACAACTTGCCTAATCCCCAAATCTGCTAAAACAGGTGCAAGCAACCAGGCAAATGACAAAATAATTGCCACACTTAAAATAACAGCCAAAAAAATATTTTTGGAACTCAGCTTAGGAAGGAACTTTTTAATGACCATTAAGGATTTGAACCTTGCTTAGATTATGCCAACTGAAAAGCTCAAAACGCATCTATATCTCTTTCACTTGAAAAAAAGCCCCTACAGAGTGATAAGAATAGGATGATTAAAGTAGGATTTATTGGAGCAGGCGATATTGCCTATTTACATGGAGAAGGAGTTAGCCAGGCACAAGGTGCTGAAATTACAGGTATTTGGAACCGTACTTCCTCAAAAGCTGAGGAAAAAGCCCGCCTTTTTGATTGTAAGGTTTTTAAATCTCCTCAGGAATTAATCGAGGCAGTCGATGTTGTATATGTACTAACCAACATGGAAACACACCACCTTTATGCCAAGCAGGCCATCGAGGCAGGCAAGCATGTATTAGTCGAAAAACCAACTGCGATTACCATAGCTGAAATCGAGGATTTAAAAGATTCAGCCCAAAAGCATTCCGTGCAGGTAGCACCAGTGCATAATTACATATATGAGCCGTCTATTCAAAGAGCTAAGGAAATGATTGACTCTGGTAAACTTGGAGATCTGGTCTCACTTTATATTTTATACAATATTCACCACCCAGAGGAAGTAGCCGCTCGCTACCCAGGGGTTATCCGTCAAATCCTGACCCATCATGCCTATTGTTCCATCTACCTGATAGGCCAACCTGAAATGGTCTCTTGTATGAAATCGACCGTAAACGACGGATCTGTATCGCAGGAAAACATTGCCATGGTCACTATGAAAATGAAAAATCTGGCTCTTTCACATCTATGTGCCAGCTTTGCATCTGATGACCACGCTGGAGATCCATGGACGTTCATGATTAAGTTGATTGGAACAAAAGGGGCGACTCGCTACAGTTACCGAGACTGGGTAGAAAACACTCCGGCTGTTGTTCATTCCCAAACTTATTCTGCTTACCCCTACACCATTCGCGAAACCGGCAAGCATTTTTTAGAACGCGTCATTGGTCAAGGAGAGCAACCACTCTCAACGCTTGATGACGCCATTACCTGTATGAAGATGATCGAAGCATGCGAGGCTTCCGTCTCTGAAAACAGGCATGTACCAATAAACCCCTAATTTTCAATCAATAACCAAATGGCTGAAATCATATCGATTTGGAGAAATTCACTGCATACAATTCTGGATCTTTATGAAAGAAAAGGGATATCAATTTGGCTTTTCTTCCCCCTGCTTTTTCTTTTTTTCATCATCCTAAACATCACCTGCTACTGGTGGGCCATTTACACTGCTTTTCCATACTACATGCAAACCCAGGAAGCATCTCATTATGTAAAGCTTCAAATCCCAGTAGGATTTTTGGGTGCTCTTTTCGATAGTCTCTCCTTTTTCATAACCATTTGGATTATCAAGCGTGCTTTAGCCGCCCACAAGACCTCCGAATATCTATTTCACCTTTCTCTGGATCTAGTCATCGCCATCCTTGCAACTTTCTGGGTGCTCTTTGTCTTCACATTTGGAGGCTGGCTAATCAGTCTATGGGAAAGTGCACCCGAGCAATTGGTGGATAGAGGTACGAAATACACCACTCGGGCCGTTCAAGCATTGCAGGACCCAACTGGCCAGGAGAATGTAAAGAACATCTACTTCGGACTAATCATGGGGGTTTCGGCCGCCCTTCCCACCTGCTTTCATTTCTTACTTTTCTTTCTATCATTCTTCAGGAAATGCAAACTCGCATTCTTTTCGCAAAAAGATGAATCATCTCCTCTCCCGCATCAAAAACCAAAAGACCCGAATTGATATCTTGCAAACCTGTTGCCCGTGGATGTATATCAACTATCCATGAATCGTCGATCCTTCATATACTACGCTAGCGGACTAACCGTTTGCCTTCCATCATTCGCACGCAAATCCAATACTCCCTATTTGGACAAGATAGGACTCCAGCTTTACACCCTTCGTAACCCGATCAAGCAAGACTTGTCCAAAACCCTCACTGAGGTGGCTCAGATTGGCTACAAACAGGTTGAGCCCTACGGATTTCCCTCACCCCAAGCACACGAATTAATCAAACAATCCCGTGATCTTGGCATGAAAGTGAATTCNTCTCATTTCGATTGGAATTCACTCCTCGCACCTGAGAAAAAAGGGGTAGAACCNTTTGAGCAGATTCTCGAAACTGCCAACAGGTTAAAATTGACTGACCTCGTCGTTCCCTATCTTCACGAAGTTGACCGGGCTGACTTGTCCGCTTATGGGAGAACGGCCGATTTGCTAAACAAGGGTGCATCCNAAGCTAAGCAAGCGGGTATACGCCTTGCTTATCACAATCACGCCTTCGAATTCCAACCCATGAGCAAAGGTAAAACAGGGTATGATGTGTTCGTGGAAGATTTCTCTAAGGACATGTTTTTCGAGGTAGATGTCTTCTGGTTAAAAGTTGGAGGGGTGGATCCCGTTACCATCATAAGGACGCTTGGGCGACGGATCTCTCAACTCCACCTAAAGGACCTGAAAAAAGGCACTCCTTGCCCTAATTACGGAAAACTTCAGCATGATGCATTTGATGAAATTGGAGACGGTATGATTCCGATGAAGCCGATAATGCAGGCTGCCCAAAAGGCCGGAGTGAAGCACTGTCATGTCGAGCAGGATCACTCGCCTGCACCNNTGGAGAGCATTCGCAAAAGCCTCAAACATCTGAATGGATGATGAGTAAAACAGTTCTTTTTTTTAGTTTCCTTACAACTCTATNTGTTCAGGCTAAGTTCAAAAATATTCTCCTTATCGTTTCCGATGACCTCAAGGCGGACGCTCTCGCCTGCTATGGAAGCAAGGTTGCCGTGACCCCCTATGTAGATCAATTGGCCAAGGAAGGAACGCTCTTCCAAAACGCCTATTGCCAAGGAACTGCCTGCAACCCTTCCCGNGCAAGCTTTATGCGTGGACGCTATCACGGCAGGCGGGAAATCACATGGGGAGAGCATTTTCAAAAAAATGGTTACTCGAGCACACGGGTTGGCAAGATCTTTCACATGCGCGTACCGGGTGACATCATTGCCGGCACGGATGGTGCAGATATACCCGCATGCTGGTCTGCCAAATTCAACATGTCTGGGAAAGAGGCCCACACACGAGGGAACTACGCATGCCTAAACCTCAACAAATTCACAACTGAACCTGAGGGACGGCAGTCCACCAGGATGCCCTTCCGGATGTTCGTTACTGTTGATTATAAAGGAGACGGTTCCGACCAACCCGACTGGAAAGCCGCCACTAAATCAATCGAACTGCTCCAAAGCTTCAAGGAAGATGGAAATCCCTTCTTCCTAGCAATCGGGCTTGTTCGCCCTCACTATCCCAATGTTGCTCCAGAGCAATTTTTTGCGACCTATCCATACAAGCAAATAAAGCTACCTTTTGTCCCTAAAAACGACTGGAACGACATGCCCAAAGCAGGTATTTCCAATTCGAACTCGCAGCACTTCGGGATCGACAAGTTTCCCGACAATCAAAGGAGGATGTGGTCAGGGTACTTGGCGACCGTTACCTTTATGGATCAACAGGTCGGTCGTATTCTCGGGGCACTTAAGGTACTCGGATTGGACGATGACACCGCCGTTTTCTTTACCAGTGACCATGGCTACCTTCTGGGCGAACACCACTTTTGGCAAAAAGGCAACCTCAGGGAAGAAGTGACCCGTGTTCCACTCATCGTCAAAGCTCCCGGTCAAAAACCGGGTAAAAGTTCCTCAATCGTCGAGTTGGTGGATTTGTTTCCGACAGCCTGCGATCTAGCGGGATTATCAATACCCAGAAGTAACCAAGGAGATAGTCTCCTACCCATTCTTAAAAATCCTCGAGCTCAAATCAAAAGAACAGCTCTCTCTTTTGTTGCAAGAGGAACCTCCCTTAGAACATCAGATTGGTCTTACATGAAGTACAGAGATGGAACAGAGGAACTTTACAACATGAGAGTTGACCCGAAGCAATTTACTAATCAAGCCAAGGACCCAAAGCACCGCAAACAACTGCTCAAGCAGAGGAAATTATTTTCAGAAAGAATGGAAACTATCCGCTAGGAAGAAATTTGGCTGTTTCTAACTTTTAAGATTATTGGCAGCATCCAAAAAAAGATCACTAAAAGCATCCACTGTATCTTCAATTGGTCTGGCATATCCGCCACCCATAAAAAGAATCATCGGAATCCCCATCGATTCACGCCAGGCAAATACTTTCTCGTTTCTACTTTTTAATCCTTCCCTAGATAATTTGAGCAAACCAAGAGCATCTGAATCAAGTGCATCCACGCCAGCCTGAAAGAAAATAATATCAAAATTCATGGAAAACAATTTTGCCAAAACATCATCCATAACTCTTAGGTACTCCTCATCTTCCGTATCATTTTCAAACTCAACATCCCAATTACTTTTTTGCTTTCGAAAGGGGAAATTATTTTTCCCATGAAGCGACACCGTGTAAACACGATCATTCAAAGCAAAAATTTGAGCGGTTCCATCTCCTTGATGCACATCCAAGTCTAAAATAAGGACTCGATTGATTGAGTATTCCTGCAAAGCTTTTTCCGCACAAATTGCCAGATCATTAAATATACAATATCCCGCACCTTCTCCCGAAAAAGCATGATGAGTCCCTCCCGCCATATTTCCGGCCATGGTCCGACCTCCATTCAAGACACAATCCAGTGCTTCCAGCCCACCCCCTGTCAATCTCTTGGTTCTCTCAACAATCGCTTCCTTCCATGGGCGTAATCCAATCCTGCGAATTTCCTTTTCACTTAACTGATTAGTTAAAAACCTGTCTACATACTCTACATCATGAACCAGCAAAATTTCTTCTCTTGTAGCAAGACGGGGTATTTTCCAACAAATCGAATCGTATTTATCTAATTTTTTAAGATTTTCAGCGAGTAGTTGATATCGATTTACTGGAAATCGAGCCGTTGGATCAAGACCGGCTGAATAAATTTCATCAAAGTATAAAGTCAATTGTTGAATTGGCACGAAAATAGCCTATTTGTTCTGATGGAAAAATCCAATAGATTAAAGGTTTTAGTTTTATGAGTCTTCAAAATGCATTTTTAGGATCTTTGGTAGCTGACGCGGTGTCCATGCCGGTTCACTGGTATTACAACCGTGAGGCATTGGATAAGGACTACGGTGATTTCCATGGGTATTGTAAACCACATAAAAATCATCCGGACAGCATATTATGGAGAAGCCAATTCTCTCCGATTAATCACAAAGCAGATATTCTTGGAAAACAAGCAAAATACTGGGGCCAGAAAGGAATTCACTACCATCAATTTTTGGATGCAGGTGATAATACTCTAAATTTACAATTAGCAGCAGAACTCTATCGTGACACGATTATTAACGGTAGTTTTGAAAAAGAAAAATGGCTTAAAAGGTATTCTCAAGTCATGTTAACTCCGGAATGGCACAATGATACTTATGCTGAAGAATATCATCGTGCTTTTTTTAATAATTATGCAAAAGGTAAACAACTACAGTCCTGTGGAATTTCTGATTACCACATAGGTGGACTCAGCATGATCCCTGCTCTTTTGGCGTCCATGGAAGCTATTGACCAAAATGATCCATCAGATCAGCTTGAAAATGTTTTAAATTTAGTTCGGCTTACCCATGATCATGAATACACACTCCGTGCGGCCACTGATTTATCACGGATATTTCAACGCTTAATTAATGGAGAGTCTATTCGTCACACTCTTACCAACCTTCCTCTTCCAGGAGTTTCTACCCGCTTACTTCAAAAATGGGAAACTATGAAAGATCGTGAAGTGGTAGGTGAAATCTTAAGTTCCGCCTGCTATCTTCCTGAATCTTTTGTCGCATCTCTTCATTTCGTATGGAAATATCATGACGATTTTTCTATGGCTGTACTTGCGAATGCCAAAGCAGGTGGTGATAATTGCCACAGGGGAGTTGTAGTTGGTTCAATTGTTGCGATGCAAACAGGAGTTCCTGAAATCTGGCTCAAAAATTTAAAAATGATGGAAAAACTCCGCTGCGATATTCATGTTTTACCTGATCGAAGGGTTTTAAAAAGAGTCATTTGACCTTTAGGGCTGGTTTTTTTCCTCTGGGGTTTTTTCTGTTTTTGGGAGCCATGTAACTTAAGCATCTTTTGCGTAGTTTTTTTAGCGGAAGCACTTTTTCGTATCGCAAATACACGATTTTTCATCTCCTGAGAACGGTCTTTTAAATTTACAATTCCTGGTATGTATCCATCAATGAAAGATTCATCTGCATGTGCAATTTCAGCTGGAGTTTTATCTCTTAATTCAGGTATCCACTTACGCACAAATAGTGCATTTGGGTCATGATCCAGAAATTGCTTACGTGGGCTGTAAACTCGAATCGCGTTGAATCCGATCACTCCTGCCTGCATCTGTAACTGTGACAAATGAATCCCGGGTTCATAATCGTGAAACATCCCTGCCAGAGGTTCGTGAATGGTTTTCCAGGAAAGATGCAGTCCATAACATGCAAAACTTACTACCATCGCCCGCATGCGGAAATTTAAAAAACCACATTCCTGTAGGCATCTCATACAGGCATCCACCATAGGATATCCAGTCCTGCCATTGACCCAGGCATCCAAATTTGAAAGATCGTCTTCGTATATCAAATCAGCATATGCAGAGTTGAGTGCTTTGTTTTCAAGTTCAGGAAAAGCTTCCAGTCGTTGAATAAAATGGTCCCGCCAAAACAGACGTGATTCAAACGCACGCAGACTACGGTTCCACTGGGAACGATCATGATCATCTTTCAGTTCCACTCTTCTTTTATCAAGTTGATCGAAGACCGAGCGTAAACTGATCGTCCCCCAAGCAAGGTGAGAGGATAATCTAGAACCACTCTCAAAAGCAGAGTTAGGAGAGGAGATTCCTCCGGCATATCCAATTCCTCTATTTTCCAAAAAGGATGCGAGCGTTTCCAGTGCTGATTTCTCATCGACTTTTACAAGGGACGAATTTTGGTTACTTCCAGAAAACTTGGGGACAGCACGGGTGAGTTCACCCCATGATAAAGGGGCCTTGGCCAAAGGCTGAGGCACAGACTTCAATTGTTCGAATACCGGAATGGCAAGAGGTTTTTGCTTTCGGAAGTCGGATTGTCTTAGCTTCAGTCTCCTTTGATCTGCATTTCCACCCCTCATTACTGAGCTTGGGTTTTTTTCAATCCATTTGATTCCTCGAGCTATGCACCATTTTCGTACGGTATTATCCCTATTAAAAGAAATTAAATTCCCTGTTTCCTGATGAGAATAGATCGCTTGAAAAGGGTATAGTTTAAAGAGCGTTTCGAGTTGTTCGACAATATTTCCCATAACCACTCGGCTAATCAGACCCCGCTTTTTCAAACTTTTGTAAAGACCTAAAACTCCTTCCATTTGAGCCTGTAGATGAAACAAGGAATAATCCCCGTGGTTAAGAATCTCAGGTTCCCAGCAAAAGAAGGGGAGCAGAGTTGAAGATTGCTTGCTGGCTTCGTCAAGACACTGGTTGTCAGAGATACGGAAGTCACGCTTAATCCACCAAACAGATTTCATCCGGATTTTCTTTTCAAAGCCCTACATTTGTCTGAACAATAGACAACATCATCCCAAATACCTCGGGATTGCCATTTTTTACGATTCGAAAAAGGCCTTCTACATTGCCTACAAAGTTTGGTCTGTTTTTTGATAGTTCCCTTCATGTGTAGTAGATGAAGATGGATGTTACGAAAACTAAACTCCACAGGATCGTTCGAATCCAATTAGTCCTAATAAGGCGGTTAATAACAGCCGATTCTTTTCCTTGCTGTAGAACTCGGTGGCAAGGTGCGGAAATAAGAAAAGTGATTACCCAGGCTCCTGCAACAAAGAGTAATTTCAACCAGACCCAGTTACCCGATGAAAAAAAACATCCAGAAGCAGACTCGATTAACTGGCAAATCATTACAGGAAGTACAAAAAAACCAATCGTTGTGCAGTAGGTGCTGTGCCATTTCACAAAATCAGATTTGATAACTTTGTGAAAGGCAGGATAAATAATAATTTGAACAATCCATATTAAAATCAACATCCCAAAATCTATTGCTAAGACATGTTCGTTGAAAAATTCCAGCAGAACACTCATGGAAGAAAAATCATCGTTCTTGGCATGTGTTTAAACATCGTTACATTCTTTTGATAATCACCAAAATGACAAACAGCTTACCATCAGAATTTTCGATTAGCATAATCCTTATAGGGTTAGTTCTTGGCCAAGGTTGCTCATCTGAAAAAGACGATCATGTAAGGACCAGTCTGAATGTAAAAAAAGAGAATGAACCAACCTGTCGGATCTTAATTCTGGGGGATTCTATAACCGAGGGTTATGGCGT
>NHDJ01000048.1 GCA_002167265.1 Verrucomicrobia bacterium TMED56
GCATTACTTGCGTCGTCTAAAGTGATCGCATCATTGGTTCCCGCTGTGTTTGTGAAGGGCGATGCTCCGGTGATGGCCTGGGTTCCACTGTCGGTGATCGCTCCTCCGGATGTAATTCCAAAAGTTCCGCTCACCGTGCTCGCCCCCAGATCAATTCCATCGAAATCTAGAACTGAAACATTGGCTCCCGTTACCCCTATTGTACCAAAATTATTGGATGCATCGTCTAATGTTACATCCATACCGGTAGCAGAAATAGTGGTTGTTCCAGGGATAATTAAAGATCCTGAATCTGTAATTGCTCCGCCAGATGTTATGGAAAGATCGTCGCCAGAACCAAGGGTAATCGCTGGACTTGCAAATGCAACTCCACCAGCTGTTTGTAAAGTCAGATTTCCTGCCACTTGAGAAGTAGTTATTGAGTTCAGGGTAAATCCGCTAACATCTCTTAAATTAACATTATTTCCAGTTGATATAGTTACTGTGCCAAAATCATTCGAGGAATTTGATAGCGTTATGTCATTTGACAAGCCCGCTGCAAGCGTAGTTGTTTGGCCATTATTAGAAATCGAGCCAGTTTGGGTAATTGCACCCGAAGAGGTAAGATCAATTGCACCCCCTGCGGTTAGTGAAGCTACTTCTAAGGCACCAGTGGAATTTTCGAAAGTGATAGATCCTGAGCCAGCACTTGCGGTAAGTGATGTTCCGGATGATGCAGCAGAATTAGAAGAAATGTTACCCGTACTCGCAGTTAGATCAAGCGTGGCAACCGAGCCAAAGTCGATGGGTTGAGAATTTCCAATTGAAGTTCCAGTCAAAGTGGCTGAACCAGCTACAAAATCGATAGTTGTGTCACTCAACGCATCGTTAATAGTTCCAGATGAGGCTTCAATAGTAGCTGTACCCGTTCCGAGGCTTACAGATCCAATTGAAAGATCACCCGTTGATGCAGTAACTTCAACATTACCGTTGTTTGTAACCAAATTTAATTCTCCACCTTTAAACTTTGTTGACTGAATGATTGATCCAGTCTCAGTAGTTGTGAGAGATAGATTGCCTGCGGTTACGTCTCCAACATAAATCGCAGAGCCTCCAGAATTTGAGGTTAAAGTATTAGAACCTATATTAATGTTTCCTATTGTTTGAATCCCGCCGGGACCTGCGGTTAAATTCAAATTTCCAGTTAATGTAATATCTGCACCATATGAACTGGTCAACTGATCGCTAGCAATTAGAGTCAGATCATTGCCGGAAGAACTGGTGATAGAAGTGGCAACAGTCAAGTCTCCCCCATTGGGAGCATCAAAAGAGTTGTTAACGGTAGTTACAGTTACATTATTTGAAGCTAAAGCAGCCACTAAATCATCCACATTGAGAATCGTTGTGGTCGAAGTAGAATCATATGTACTTCCATTGAGTGCAAGATTGGAGGTTGAGGAGCTTGAGATAGTTATATCGACTGGATCGATTAAGAACATTCCAGTTTCACCACTTTCAGCATTAGTTGAAATAAAAGCTCCATTCAATTGTACATTTTGTAAACCCGATAGTTCAACAAAACCACCATCTCCTCCATAGGTTCCACCTTCAGAAAGAATTGAAGCAGAGGGTTCCCAAACTGCTGTATCATCAGAGAAATAAATTACTTTACCTCCGTCTCCCAGACTACCACTACTTGCATCACTAATACTTCCTGCAGAAGCAGTTACACGTTGAGTTCCCTGAACCAGAATCTTACCGCCATCGCCGTTGGGATTTGCAGTGTCAAGAGAACCACCTTGCATGGCTTCTCCGCTCAACAAACCAGAAATATCCATTGATATTTTACCGCCAGATGCTTCACCAATTTCAAATGTTGTGTTATCTGCCAATAAGCCAACTGCACCACCCGGAGATTTAATGGTACCAGTGTTGGTTACCTTATTACCAATGAGTACCGCAAATTCATCAGATTTAATTGAGCCAAGATTCATAACTGGTGCTTCCGAATCTCCGTTAAATAAAAACTTACCAGACAAGAAATCGCTATCACCCAAATCCAGTGAAGATGCAATCAATGCATTCACATCAATCTGTGCATCAGAACCAAAAATTATTCCATTTGGGTTAATTAAATACAAATGTCCGTTTGCTCTTAAATTTCCGTGTATCTGGGATAAGTTTCCACCGACAACACGAGAGAGCATAGCTGCATCCATATTAGGTTGAACGATATCTACCAAGGCACCCTTACCAATATCGAAGCTTTGCCAGTTAACAATTGCAGACTGAGAATCTTGGATGATTCGCATAGAGTCGGCAGATAAATTCTCCATTTCCATTTGACCATGCATAACTTCCGCCCCTGATGGCAGATTTGCGGCCATTGCAAGCCCGGGTGACCCAAGGGTAATACCAGTAACTGCTAATGGCAAAAAAAATGCCCGTAAGGTATAAATAGTTGATCTACAGACTATTCGGAAAAACTTGCCAGGTTGGTTTTTACGAGAAAGTTCAGATTGTACGATGGAGTTACTTAATTTCTTCATGAGATTACTTAAGCGAGGATTATTTAGAAACGAATAGTTAAACTAAAATGAGTTCTAGGATCAATTGCTTGCGTGTTAAATGAGTCGGCTAATGGAAGACCAACTTGGAAAGAAAAATCAGTGCCTCCTTCAAAATTACCAAGTAATCCAGCACCAATTGATTGCATGTCAACAGAATCATTTGCTGCGGACATAGAACCAACATTTGAAACATATCCGGAGTCAAAAAAGAAAATTTTCTGCAAATTACCTTCCAAAGATAAAAATGAGGTTTGTTCAGTACTGGTAATGTATTCAAAATTTAAACTCACTCCGCTATCCCCGTATGCCTCTCTTTCTTCGTAACCACGGATAGAATATAGACCCCCAAGAGACTTTTTAAGACTGGTCGGTAATGGATCATTGGAAAACTGACCGTCAAACCTAATTTTCAGTCCACCTTTCGAACTCATAAAATCAACAGGTTCAAAAAGCGTTAAGGAGGCTTTGGGAACGAAAAATCCATTCTCTAAATCTGGATTTTGTATGACCAACTCGCTATTTTTTGAAGTGCTCAAATCTGAAACAATGCCAATAGACCAATAGTTATCTCCTTGAAGCCCAAATGGGTTTGAAAACTTTCCTTGAAAACCAAACCTCGGGAGTAGAAGGCTTAAATCATCATCACTAGCCAACAAGCTATTATTGCCAAGATAGATTTGGTTACTCAAGTCAATGTAGTTAATTCCAAAATTAAAAGCCAGAGACTCCACATCTATGAAGCTTAGAGGGTATGTAAGATTATAGCCTGCATAGAAGCCCTCTCCAGCTATATCCATGTTGAGAGATGAAGAGGTAATGTTGTCATATTTTGAATCCGAGTAACCTGCGAAAACGGTATGCTGGAAATCACTTGCACCGAAGTCATAACTCATAAAATACGATGATAATTGAGAGGAGTCCTTTGGGTCCGTAGTGTATGAGATGTTAACACGATCGTGAGGCATAAATGCTTCCCACAACTCAAAACCAGCTTTTGCTCTCCATCCAGAAGATTGCTCCGTACCATCATTTGACAATTTGAAATACGGTTTCAAGGGAAACTTATCCTCAACTGCTACAGCTGCATTCACTCTAATTTCTCCATCTTGTCCACGAATAGGTTTAAGTTTTGAATCTACCTGAATAAAATTATTTCTGTTTAAATTAGAAGATTTACTGTAAAATTCGTTGTAATTAAAAAGATCTCCAGGTTTCCAACCCAATTTTTTTAAGATACCTTCCGAACTTAAGTAATTGTTTCCGGCAATACTCGCATCACCTATAATTCCAGGCTTTACCAGAATTGAAGTTAAGCCATTGTTTTCAGTGATAGAAACTTGAGCAAACGAGTAACCTCTATTAACCAGTTCTTTCCTCAGTTCTTCGGATAAAACATTATTAGGAGATTCTGCATGCTCGCTAAGTATGTCAGTAACCGTTGATGAAATCTCGACTGGACAAATTATTTTATAATTTTGCTTGGCGAGCAAGGTAAGGGAAAATAAAAAGGCCAAAAAACAACAAATGAAGCTTTTCATAAATTTGAGAATTTAAACTTTAGAAGAAAACAATCTATTGTTGAGTTAAAGATTCAATCTTGCAATGTTTAATATTGTAAATTTTGTGCATAATATTTATGAGAAATAATGCTTGTTCACACAGTATTATTTTGGCTCAAAGACGACCTTTCTAAAGTTGAAAAGGATATCTTCAATGAAGAGGTGCAACGCCTTGAAAAAATATCTTCAGTTGATGGCTTTTATCTGGGGAGTCCAGCCTCTACAACCAAAAGGCCAGTCGTGGATGATGGCTATGATTTTTCCCTTACAGTAATTCTTAAGGACTTAGCTGCACATGATCTTTATCAAGCCGATTCCATCCACCTAGAGTTCGTCGATCGGTGCAAAGATTATTGGCAGAAGGTTATCATCTACGACGCAGACTAAATTTGTCTTTTTTTTAGCTTAACTTGCCCTCTGTGGGTCCCGAAAGAAATCGAACCAGCCCGTAGGCCAATACAACTGCCATTGGTCCAATCACGAAACCTTGAGGTCCATAAGACAAAAGCCCTCCAATAATTCCCAGAAAAAGTAAAAAGCTCAACCATGCTCCCTGTTGGTGAAGCCTCTTACCCATACCTGCCCTTACTCGGCTAATTCCATAATTTAAAAACAGACTTAAGCCAGCTATAACAAGCGACAGAACAACTTCCCCTTGGGTCCATGTTATAGAGGCTAGTGGTAACCAAATCATAGCACTTCCTACCACGGGCACTAACCCAGCAAAAGAACCTAGGAAAAGAACGGGGAGAAATGGAAATCCCCCGGCAAAATAAGCTACTGCACCCAATGCAATTCCTCTGCATATAGAAGTCAGCAATGTATCACTTAACAAACGAAGGGTAATTTTTTGATGAAGGCGAAACCAAGTCTCAACTTCCTGTTTCTCAAATCCTCCAAACTTCATTGCTTGCTGAATAAAACTTCCTCCATGAGCATAAAGGAAAGATAATGCAATTAATGCTAAAGAAAGTTCTGCAACGAAACCCCTCGTTCCATTAAATAAAAACTCAAGAAAAGAACCTGAAAACTGACGAGTATCACCAACTAAACTTTTAACAAACTGAACGGCTTGCTCCTCATCAACTGGCAAACGAGGATAGATATCCCGCATCTCGGAAATTCTACTGGATACACTATTTTCTAGAATTACCCTTCCATCCTCTTCACCCAAAGCTAGTGAAAGTAACATGTTAGCAAATCCTTGAGTAGACTTAGACGCTTCAACCAAAAGCAAAAGAATTGGGGATAACATAAAAAGTAGCAAAACTACCGTAGATAAAATCGCTGAGAATTCTGAAAGGCGATTCTTAGGAAAATTTGGTAACAAATTTTGACCTAATCGAAAAATCGGACGATAGAAGATTGGGTAAGTCAGAGCTGCCAATGAAACCGCAAAAAGAATAAATTCAAAAAGAGGACGAAATGTCCCGTATAGAGGAATGAGTAAAAGGACAAGGGCAACGAGTAACAATGTACGCCTTTTCCAAATGTGCCAGAATGCGTTTCGTTTGATTGTCAAAAGATCACTGCTGCTCTCGTCCATATTTGAGCTTTTGTATTTCTCTTTCATAGATTTAATTAATTCTGTTTCGATAGGAAATCATTATGCTGCTTTAAAAAGACGCCTGTATTCGTATCTTCCTTAGAAAGTTGATCAGGTGAACCTTTAAAAACTAAATTCCCACCATTCTGCCCCCCTTCCGGACCAATTTCTATGATATGATCAGCTAAGCGGATAACATCCAAGTTATGCTCAATAACAATCAAAGTATTACCAGCATCTCTTAAACGAAATAGCAAGTCCATGAGTTTTTGAATATCTAGCCAGTGGAGCCCAGTAGTGGGCTCATCAAGCAAATATAGAGCCCTTCCAGATTGTTTTCTGCTAAGCTCAAGTGAGAGCTTGAGGCGCTGGGCCTCCCCACCCGATAGGGTATTAGAAGGTTGACCGAGTTTAAGGTATCCTAATCCCACTTCCTCTAATGTATCTAGCTTCGATATAATTGCAGGTTGCTTTTGGAAGACTTCTTTTGCCTCCTCAACCCTCATTTCCAAAACTTCCGCAATATTTCTGCCCCTAAAGCGAACTTCCAATGTCTCCCGATTATATCGCTTACCGTTACAACTTTCGCATTCCACATAGACATCGGCTAAAAACTGCATGTCCAATTTTACCATTCCATCTCCTTTACACCGCTCACACCTTCCACCAGGAAGATTAAAGCTAAAGCGACCTGCGGTGTATCCTCTAATTCTGCTCAGCGAGCACTGCGAATAGAGTTTCCGTAACTGATCAAAGAGTTTGACAAAGGTAGCAGGATTAGATCGTGGGCTCTTGCCAATCGGCGACTGGTCCACTCGAACTGCTTGATCAAAATGATTAAGCCCAGAAATTCCGCCACTTGCTCCGGGCAATTGCTTGGAACGATGAAGTTCAAAAGAAGCAGACTTGGCTAAAACTTCATTAACTAAAGTACTTTTACCTGAGCCAGACACTCCGCAAACAACAGTTAATAAACCAATAGGAAACTCGACATTTATATTCTTCAGATTGTTGGCTTTTGCTTTCTTAACTTTTAAGAAATTTCTATTAGGTTTTTTGGGAGAGGAAGATTTTTCCACCTTTTCTTGTCCAGAAAGAAAGGAACCACTAATCGTAGTATTGGAAGCAATGCAGGAAGGTATGTCACCAGAAAAAATTAACTCCCCCCCACTGGTTCCAGGACCTGGACCCACCTCTATCAAATGATCACATGCCAGTAGGGTGTCTGAATCGTGTTCAACCACTATCACCGTATTTCCCCTATCCCGCAGTCCCTTCAAAACCGAAAGCAAACGATCATGATCTGCTGGATGGAGACCCACGCTGGGCTCATCCAATGCATAGGTAACGCCCACCAAACCCATACCCAACTGAGTTGCCAACCTTGACCGCTGGGCCTCTCCTCCACTTAAACTCCTGTAAGGTCTATCCAGTTCGATATATCCCAAACCTACTTCATTCATAAATTTCAATCTTTGCTCAAGTCCATAGTAAGCGTCTGATACTGAAGAAAATAATTCTTGATTTTCTTTGGTTGAACGAAGAAATCCCCAAGCCTCTTTCGCAGAGAAACCCAAGAATTCACCCAAAGATAAATTTTTTACCAACACTGCATTTGCATAGGATGAAAGTCTTCTTCCTTTACAATCCGGGCACAATGTACCTTGTTGAAAGCCCAACAATCGAGTCCGCAAAGTATCACTGGATGTATTTCGCATCGTATCTTCAAGATCAGATAAAATTCCCGGAAAAATTTGTTTTTTAGCCTTTCCCTTTCCAACTTTAAGCTTAAGCAAAAAGTTTTCTTTTAAATCTCCAAACAATAAAAACTGCTTCACTTCAGCAGGTAACTTTTCCCATGATTTACGATTATCAAAAGGAACTTGTTCAGATAATGCTTTCAGAATATTCTTTCTTAAATTTATCATCTTTCTTGAACCCAATCTCCATGGTTTAATCGCACCTTGTCCAAGAGTAAGAGATTTGTCAGGAACAACTAATTCTTCCTTAAAGGTCAATACTTCACCCAATCCATCACAAGTTTTACAAGCACCTTTAGGATGATTCCAAGAAAAATGCCTTGGTGTTAATTTTGGGTACACTGAACCGCAACTTTCACAGGCAAAGCTTTGGGATAAATAGACTTCCTCTAAATCTCCTTCATTTTCAATCAGTGCAATTGCTCTTTCGCTCCCCTCCTTAAACGCAAGTTCCAACGAATCTGCCAATCTGCTTCTATTTGATGAGCTAAGTGAAAAACGATCAATTACTAGCTCAACTTTGAATTCCCGTCCGCCACTTTTTTCAGGAATCAAATCGTAATCGTCTAATCTTTTAATAACTTTTTCANTTCTGACTCGCTGATACCCTCGCCGCTCCAAACTCTCTAACTCATCTCGTAATACAGAAGCTTTTGCGGTAATAAAAGGTGAAAGAAGTATAACTCTCTTGCCCTCACCTTTTTTTATAACTTCCTGCACACAGTCATCTAGGGATCTTTGAGAAACTCTTACTCCATCCAATGGACAATGCGGAACACCTACAGTGGTCCAAAGTAATCTGGCATAATCTGCAATTTCAGTCGCGCTTGCGACAGTACTTCTTGGACCTGATGATCCCGCATAGGCTTGACCTATAGCCAAGACTGGGGACAAACCCTCTACGAAATCAACATCCGGTCTTCTTACCTTCTCCAAAGCTTGTCTTGCTTGGGTGGAAAGACTTTCTACATATTTTCTATGGCCTTCTGCAGCTAAAATGTCAAAAACTAGAGAAGATTTACCGGAGCCACTCACCCCAGTAACTCCTATTAATTTTCCTCGGGGGAATTTTACAGAAAGATTTTTTAAATTATTTTCACGAGCACACTTTATAAAAATACAACTATTTTCGAATCCTACTAGTTTTTTTGTTTTTGAAGCCATGTGTCAAAATACTTATTAAGCATTATACCCTTTCTGCCAATACCATAGGAAATGATATTGCCCGAACTTCTTTAATCCCCATTATTATAGTTATGGCAAAACCAAAGCTATTTGTGAAACAAGGGTGTCCGTGGTGTGTTGAAGCACTCGACTATTTTGAAGCAAGAAAAATTGAATTGGAAGTAATCGATGTAAGAACAGATTCCTCAAGAATGCCAGAATTGATAAAAGCAAGTGGGCAGGACAAGACTCCTACTCTGCAGAATGAAAATTTTGTCGTAGCAGATTTTGATCTAGGGGAGTTTGAGGTTGCAATGTCACAAAACCCAGAAGAAGCAAAAAAAATAGGCTTTAACTGAGTCTATTTCAGTTCATCACAAAATTTTTCGATTCTTAACAGTCCTTCTTCAATAACTTCATCAGAAGTTGCGTAACTTAAACGGACATATCCATCCGCCCCAAAAGCATGACCTGAAACCACCGCAACCTTTTCTTTTTCAAGTAATTGATTTGAAAAATCTTCCGAACTGATTCCAAGCTCTGCAATACTGGGGAACAAGTAAAAGGCTCCCTGGGAGCGAAGGCATGAACAACCAGCAATGGCATTCAATCCATCAAGCAGTTTCATTCTTCTACGATCAAAATGAACCAACATTTCATTGACTGCACCCATTGCTTTTGACCAGTTTTGTAAAGCTGCTAGTGCACCATACTGAGAAAACGTGGTTGCATTAGATGTGGTTTGACTTTGTAGCGAAGCAACTGCTTTGGAAATGCTTGGGTTGGCAACCAATGTGCCTAAACGCCATCCAGTCATTGAAAAAGTTTTGCTGAAACCAGAGACCGTAATTACTCGATCTGCTGCTTCCGAAGAAAAACTAGCAGGGCGATGATGGATTGAACCATCATATAACAGGTATTCATAGATCTCATCCGACATAATTAATAAATCTTTTCTGCAAGCAAGCTCAATGATTTCTTCGGTTTCTTCTCTGCCGTATAGGGATCCCGTTGGATTGGATGGGCTGTTTAAAATAATAAGCTTTGTTGCCGGAGTGAGAGCCTCCTCTATTTGTGCCGCAGTAACCTTAAAATCTTGATCATCTCCAGCAAAAATTACTTTGGGAATAGCACCTGCCAATTTTACCATTTCAGGATAACTCACCCAATATGGTGCAGGAATAATAACTTCATCACCGGGGCCACATGTAGCTAAAATTGCTAAGTAACAAGAGTACTTCCCTCCTGGACTGACCACTACTTGAGCAGGATTCGCTTCCCCCAATACTCCATAGTCCTTGTATTGTTCTGCAAGGGCTAGTCGTAAATCTGGAATTCCCGCAGCAGGTGCGTATTTAGTCCGTCCTTCTGTCAAAGCTTGAGCACAGGCTTCTTTTATAAATTCTGGCGTATCAAAGTCAGGTTCTCCGGCTCCAAAACCACAAACATCTTCTCCTGCTGCTTTTAAAGCCTTCGCTTTTGCGTCGACAGCTAGAGTTGGAGAAGGGGAAACATTCTTTGCCCAGGGTGATAAATAATCTTTTGAAATCATTAGAAAAGAAATGAAGCTAGAAGAAACAGCAAACCAAGCAAGAGCAAAGATTCAATCAATCAGTTGAGAGGAAAAGCTTTGAATCTAATTCAAGCACTTGGCGAAGTCCTTCGGTCAAAAAAACAGAAGCATCAAAATCCAAATCCAAGGCTGCTGAAGTTATTTTCATTCTTGTGACTGAACGAGTTAAACGGTCCCTACAATCGATTTCCTTGATAATCCATCTATCCTTTAATTTCTTAAAACTTCTTAACAAAAGAGTTCTCTCCGCAACTTGTTCATGTCCGAAAAATTCCACTCTTAAAGGTGCATGATATGCATCGTCAAGTGCGAGAGTTATCCTCTTCCAGTTAGGTTTTTCCTTGGTAACCCATTCGGGAGTTTTAAAAGAATAAATGTGAGCAGGTCGACCCGCTACTTTTCCCGATAATTTGTATTCCCCTTCCCAAAAGACAAAAGGCATAAGCAGATCAAATGCAGTTTGATTCATTCCATGAACTAAGGGTGACAGAGAATCAGCAGAGGAAATTTTTTGGAGTTCCAAATGCCCAAGTTTAAATTTCCAAAGCTCAGGCGACTCCTTATTATTCAACAAATAAACTTCTGCAGCTGCATCTGGAGTCTTTAGATCAAGTTCCATTCGAATAAGGCCACTTCCCAAGTATGGACCATACATTGAGCCTGTTATATTTCTTTCCAAACCTCGCCTCGGCATGTGACGTAAATTGAAACGGAAAGCAAATCCCTCATGAAAACGAGTCTCATTAGAATCTTTCAGAATAAAACTTCTATATTCTGCTAACTTTTTTTGGGCGATCTCATCAGATAAAACCTTGGCAAATCCACGTGCAGGAAAACGAACTTTTGCCTCAAGTAAAACTAGTGAAAAAAAAAGTCCTCCAACAAGACATTTCTTAATTATACCCACATTAAAATGTCAGAAGAATTAATTGGTTTTATTGTCTTCAACAGAAGGCTGCACAGGAATGTTTTGTAAATCCATTTGGCCTGGTGTAAAGGGAAGAGCATTAGGTTCACCGACTGCACCTGCATCTTGTTTAATTTCATCTGTTTTTCGCTGAAGAACTTCAATTTCTCCTGCATTACGTTGATAATCTACATAAAGAAGGACAGCCAAGACAAAAAAACCAAGAATACTCCATACAGTAAGCTTCGTGAGTTGAGCAGCTGATCCAGCTCCTAAGACTTGATCTGCGGCACCTCCTCCAAGGGCGGAGCCCATTCCGCCTGATGTTCTCTGGATAAGAATCAAAAGAACGATGACAATACAAAGTAATATAAGTAAGGTAGTGAGAAAAACAGCCATGACTAAATCTTTATGTATTAAAGAAAACGGTAATGCAATTCGTTTTAATGTACTCCTAATTTTTCAAGAGTATTCTTTAGATCACTTTCGCTTTCGAAGGATAATGTTATCCGGCCACTACCTGAAGAATTTGATTGTATTTTAACTTTCCGCCCAAGAAGAGATGTTGCTTTTTGGGCAAGCGGTAAGAATTCATCAGTCAGATGTCTCTTAGAAATAGATCTTTCACCTCCTGATTGAACTTTTGAAATTTCTTCCTCACATCTTCTGACAGACCATCCTTGACGAGCTGCATCTCTTCCTATCGATAAGCGGTTCGATTTATCAGAAATTCCAAGCAGCACTTTCGCATGACCTGCAGTTATCTTTCGGTTAACTAGAAAAGATCTTAGCTCCTCCTCCAGTTGCAGAAATCTCATCATATTGGTAATGTGGGATCTACTCTTTCCAACTCTTTGTGCAACATCGGCTTGTGTAAGACCAAACTCATCGACTAACGAATGATATCCCATGGACTCTTCAAGTGGGTTTAATCCCTCTCTTTGCAGATTTTCTATTAATGAAAGACTGGCAGAGGAGAGTTCACTTGTCGTCATTACATATGCTAATATTTTTTCACGACCAAGAAATTGATGGGCACGCCATCTGCGCTCTCCTGCTATCAATTGAAAATTATCAACAATTTTACGAACTACTACAGGTTGCAACAATCCTTCNGACTCTATGCTTGCTGCCAATTCCTTAANGGACTCCGGGTCTATTGTCTTCCTCGGTTGGTAAGGATTGGGGACAATATGATCAATCGGCAATTGTAGCAGTTTTGATCCCATATCCTCAGAACCAGTTGTGGTTTCACTGAGATTAGATGAGGTTTCCAAAGAATCATTTAAATTCGGTGGATCAGATAAAGGAGGAGACGGGTTTTGTGATGTGGATTGGGTTCCCCCGGTAATTAGACTTCCCAATCCTCGCCCTAACCTTGATGCTTGTTTGGCCATCATTATTTTTGGGGCACAAACAATTCTTTACCAATAAAAACTTTTTTTGGATCGGCAATTTGATTGGCATTGATTATCCAACTAACTTTTGACTCATATTTTTTTGCAATGCTGCTTACAGTTTCACCCTTTTCAACTTTGTGTACAAAACCTTTTTGGGGATAGTCCGAGGAAAATGATTTGACTTGACTAGAAGAAGATGAACTTTGGGAAATTTTATCAAACCCAAGATTCATCTGTTTAATCAGTTCTTGAATCTGCTTTTCAAAATTCGTCTGAATTTGATTTTGGGTAGCAGCATTTGACTGTACTTTTTTTTCTAGAGATGAAATACGGCTATTTATTTGAATTCCTTGCGTAGAGGAAAGCCCCTTNGTTGTATTTGTTTTTTTTGTAAGACTATCAACTACCACACGGAGCTGTGCATTTTCCCTTCGTAATAGCTCAACCTCACTTCTAAGTCCTGCAACCTCACGTGAAATCAACTCTAAATCCTGTTTTAGGTTTGCAAACTCAACATTACCATTTGCCACAAAAGGAAAACATGGAAAATAAAGCACAGTTGTAGTTATAATTAATTTACTGCAATAATTTATCATAATCCACCATAGCTTATTACTTAGATACAGAAGTTAGATGATTCAAGAAATCTTTGTTAATTCAAGCAAACTTTTTGGAAACTAAGGGTAAATGAGGAACTGATTGAACCCGTGAATTGCTTTTAATGGAATACCCTCTCAAAAAATCNGCAACTGGCATCATTCTACCTCCTGGTTTTTGGAGTTCTAGAATGCGGAGACTTCCTTCGGCAGTGCCAATTACAAGATTTTTATTTTCTTCGACTACTATTTCTCCTGGAGCAAGTCCCTTTTTGGGTAAAACCTCGCATCTGCCAAGCCGCAAAGCCATTTGATCGTGTATAAAAATACTACCTGGCCAAATTTGAAAAGCCCGTGAGCGACATTCTAAAAGTTTGGCCGGTAAGGTAAAATCAAGAAGTGCATCGNCTTTAACAAGTTTCCTGCAATAGGTTACTTGTTNTTCCATCTGTTTTTTTTCACATATTTTACCAGTCAACAAACTTTCTAAGTTTCTCTTAGTTAATGGTATACATGCATCACCTATTTTTTTGCGCAAAGTTAGACCCGTTTCGTTCTCTTCGATCGCAACACTCTGTTGATCAATGATTGGACCTGCATCCATTTTTCTAACCATCCTCATGAGAGTAACTCCAGTGGTTTGATCTCCACATGCCAAGGATGTCTCAATCGGAGATGCCCCCCTGTATGCTGGCAATAGAGAGGCATGCAAATTAAAACAACCTAAAGGAGTAGAATTAAGAAAATCATCTGCGAGCAGATGACCATAAGCCATTACAAGCACAAGATCCGCTTGGATTTCCCTTAACCAACTTATCTCATCAAAACCTGGCTTACTTGGGGTTTTAACTTGGAAATTTCCTTGAATTGCCCACTCTTTNATNGCGTTAACTTTTAATTTTCGGCCCCTCCCAGTCCGCCGGTCTGGTTGTGTGAGGAAACCGCAAATTGAAATTTCAGGCAGTGAGCTAAGATAGTGAAGCATTGGCAAAGCAATTTCATCTGACCCACAAAATACAATTTTTTTGGAATTCTTTTTTCCCACTTCTTTTATAATGAAGGTCATGCACATTTCACTCAATTCAAATCAGGCGCAAAAAAAGCCGCAATATGCGGCGTTTTTATCATGCTATGATTTAAAGCTATTTAGGCTTTATATCATCAGTATATCTGGCCTCTTTACCTGCCAAAGAAAATTTTAATGGGCATCCAGCAAGACCAAACTTTTGATGAATTCCTTTTTCCAAATATCTACGATAAGGNTCAGCTAGTTTATGTTCACGGTTGCAAAAAAGCTTAATTCGAAAAGGACGATTNTCCACTTGAACAGCATAAAAAACCTTAAATCTNTTGCCTTTAATTTTTGAGGGNGGCCGNTGCTCCCACATCTCTCCAATAAGTTTATTGAGTGCCGAGGTAGAAATCGATTTATCGAGCCTAGTATTCAAATCACGTCCCATCTGTAAAAAATCTTTAATCGCATGNCCAGTNTGGGCNGANACAAAACACACNGGNGAATCNGGCAAAAAGAAAAGNTCCTTNCGAATAGATTTTAAATAACTTTTCCGAAAATCTTTTTCATCCTCATAACCNGGNAGNGGNTCTTTACGAAAACTTTCCAANGCAANGTCCCANTTATTNACNAGAATAGCNAGTGCCCNACCCTCNTCAAGAACATGTCCCGCTAATATTTTGTCCTGTTTGGTTACCCCTTCCCTTGCGTCCAAGACAAGAAAAACAATATCGACTTCTTCAATTGCGTGCTTGGTTCGAACCGCAGAGAAATAATCAAGGGACGTGTCTAATCTTTTTTTTCGTTTCAGACCCGCCGTATCAAATAGACGGAACTTCCATGGATCTAGCCCTTCCTCAGTCTCATAATCCAAATCTAGTTCTACGGTTTCTCTAGTAGTTCCCGGCACATCGCTTACAATCAA